>JBILDU010000142.1:0-5820 GCA_044352465.1 Bdellovibrionota bacterium | reverse complement strand
ATCGGGGGAGTCGATGATAGCGATATCAGCCCGCTTTCCCACCTCAAGGGCGCCCACCGAGTTCTCCAAACCAACCGCGAGCGCACCTATCGACGTGGCTCCTTTTACAGCTTCCCGCGGCGTCAGGCCATTTAAGGTGCAGGCGAGTGAGAGCGCCAAGGGCAAATGATACGATGGCGCCGAACCGGGATTGAAATCGGTGGCGACGGCAACTTTAACCCCCTTTCGAACGAAGCGTTGGGCATCGGCCGGCTGCTCCCGGGTGTAGAGCGAGGCGAGCGGTAACATCACGGCGACGACACCCTGCTCCGCCAGGGCTTCGATCCCTTGATCACTGGCATGCTCAAGATGGTCAGCGGACACGGCTCCCACCGCGGCGGCGAGTTCAGCTCCGCCGCTCCTCGTTAACTGGTCGGCGTGAAGTTTTGGGCGGAGCCCATACGCACTTGCGGCGTCGAGAATTCGGCGCGCCTCCTCGAGGGAAAAGGCGCTGCGTTCCACAAAAACGTCACAGAATCGGGCGAGCTTTCGCGTGGCGACGGCAGGAATCATGGTGTCGATGAGGCGTTGGACGTATCCCGCCCGATCGTCTCGATACTCACGGGGTACCGTATGCGCTCCCAGGAAGGTGGGAACGACGGTGATCGAGGTGCCGTCTAACTCCCGGTACACCTCCAGGAGCTTGATTTCGCTCTCAAGATCGAGCCCGTAACCGCTTTTACATTCGATCGTCGTTACCCCGAGCACGGCGATACGATCGATAAAAGCGCGGCACCGTGCAAGCAAGTCGGCGGGTGAGGCTGCTCGAGTCTTCGCCACGGTTGACAGGATACCACCGCCTGCCTGAGCGATTTCGAGATACGTCTTACCACGGAGTCGCTCAACAAACTCGTCTGCGCGCCACCCCGCAAAAGCGAGGTGGGTGTGACAATCGATGAGGCCCGGTAGCGCAATCCCGCCATCACAATCAACGGTGGGTTCACCCCGCCACCGCTGCGGGAGATCGACCAGCTTCCCCACCCATGCGATCGAGTCCCCCTCCCAGACAACGGTCCCCGCATCGATCGGATGAACCTCGTCCTGGGCCCCCTCTTGAGCGCAGGTATACACGGTGCGGCAGTTCGTTAAGTACGGCATGCACCCCTTCCCGCCATCGGAAGATCGATCCCTTTTTGGTGCGCCGTCTCAATCGCCTCACCGTACCCCGCATCGGCGTGGCGCATGACACCGGTTCCCGGATCGGCAGTGAGTACCCGCTGGAGACGTCGATCGGCCATCTCCGTCCCATCGGCGACCGCGACCATACCGGAGTGAATCGAGTAGCCGATCCCGACGCCACCTCCGTGATGGAGAGACACCCAGCTCGCTCCGCACGCCGTGTTTAAAAGGGCATTCAACAACGGCCAGTCGGCGATCGCGTCGGAGCCGTCTTTCATCCCTTCGGTTTCGCGATTCGGGGAGGCTACCGACCCAGTGTCGAGATGGTCCCGCCCAATCACCAGCGGAGCCTTCACCTTGCCGTTCTTGACGAGCCAGTTAAATTTAAGCCCCATCTCCGCGCGTTCGCCGTATTCCAGCCAACAGATGCGGGCGGGCAACCCCTGAAAATGAACTTTCTGACGGGCCGCCGCGATCCAACGGTGAAGCTTCTCGTCGTGAGGAAAGGTGTCGAGCACCGCTTGGTCGGTCACCGCGATGTCGCTGGGATCGCCGGAGAGCGCCGCCCACCGAAACGGCCCCGAACCTCGACAGAAGAGGGGGCGAATATATTCCGGCACAAAACCACGGATCTTGAACGCATCGCGGAGCCCCCGTCGATCGGCGACCTGCCCGCGCAGATTATTCCCATAGTCAAAGCAAACAGCGCCGCGCCGCTGCAGCTCCAAAAAAGCCTCGATATGGACGACCATCGAATCGAGCACCCGCGCTTCGTACTCTGCGCGGTCACGCGTACGAAGGACGGCAGCTTCTTCAAGGGAGACTCCCAGAGGGATATATCCCCGTTCGAGATCGTGCGCCGAGGTCTGGTCCGTCACCACATCGGGGGTGATACCGCGCGACACCAGCGTAGAAAGAACGGCGGCGATATTGCCGACAAGCCCCACCGAAACGGGGCGCTGCTGCGCCCGAGCCTTTTCGAGAATCCCGAGCGCCTCATCGAGGTCACGCGACATAACGTCGCAATAGCCTGTCTTTACGCGTCGCTCGATCCGCTCGGGGTCGATATCGACCCCGAGAAAAGCGGCGCCGTTTAAGGTAGCCGCGAGTGGTTGGGCTCCCCCCATCCCACCAAGCCCACCGGTAACCACCAGTCTGCCCGCGAGGGTTCCACCGAAATGTTGACGCGCACACTCCGCAAATGTCTCGAAGGTCCCCTGCAAGATCCCTTGCGTCCCAATGTAGATCCACGAACCGGCGGTCATCTGACCGTACATCGTTAATCCCAGCGCATCGAGGCGGCGAAATTCATCGATCGTGGCCCACCGCGGAACGAGATGCGCATTGGCTATGAGAACACGGGGGGCTTCTTCGTGGGTACGAAAGACACCCACTGGCTTTCCCGACTGAACGAGGAGAGTCTCGTCGTTCTTCAACCGCTTCAGAGTTGCAACGATCGTTTCGAAACACTCCCAGTTGCGAGCCGCCTTACCTCCGCCGCCATAGACGATCAGCTCCGCGGGATTCTCCGCTACGGCGGGATCGAGATTGTTCATCAACATCCGCAGGGCGGCCTCTTGATGCCACCCGAGGCAGGTGCGCTCAGCGCCCCGCGGGGCGGTCACGGTGCGAGGATTTGCCATAGCTCTCTTTTGTCTGATTTATCAGCCGTTGTTCCCTATTTTATCTCTTTTTAGCGCCGGCGTCAGAGCATTTCTACATAACGGGGAGCCGCGGCCCCGAATCGTCGTGATCCCAACCCTTAAAACTCTTCTCGCTTCCGGCCCGAGCCGGAACGGTGTAGAACCGTATCTAGGCGCAGGGGGCGATTGAAATGGTTATTATCGGAACGGGGCATAAACTCGACACCGCCACAGTTCTCGCGGTGGCACGCGGAGAGGCACTGGTCGGGCTCGCTCCAGAGGCGCGCGACCTACTCGCTGTTCGCCGAAAGCAGATCGTCGATTTCGTCACCAAGACCAAAATTCCAGCCTACGGTTTTAATCGCGGATTCGGCCACAACGTTGGGGTCGTCGTTCCGAACGAAAAATTAGCGCTCCTCCAGCGGAATCTGATTCGCTCCCATTCGGCTGGGATCGGCGAACCAGCCCCCGTGGAGGTCGTGCGCACGACGATGCTTCTGCGCGCCCATTCGCTCGCGCTCGCGCACAGCGGCGTTCGCCCCGAGGTCGTCACCGCTCTCATCGAATTCCTCAATCACGGTATCACGCCGATCGTGCCCCGCTTCGGCTCCGTTGGAGCGAGCGGCGACCTCGCGCCACTCTCCCACATCGCGCTTGCGCTGATCGGAGAGGGAGAGGTCCTCGTCGACGGGAAGCGCGTGCCGGCGAAAGAGGCGCTCCAGGCACGGGGGCTTACTCCGATTGAATTGGAGATGAAAGAGGGCTTGGCACTCAACAACGGAGTCCAGTTCTCGACCGGCTGGGGAATTATGCTCCTCGCCGACTGCGAGAACCTGCTCAAAACCGCGGCGATCAGTACCGCACTTTCAACGCAGGTGCTGCTGGGCTCCGATGCACCGTTTGCGGCGGAGCTCCACGCTCTCCGTCCCCACCCCGGCGCGCAAACGGTGGCCAGGTGGATCTCGACCCTGATGGCTGATTCCCCACTCCGGGAGGCGCATCGACACGCGAGCGACGATCCGCGGGTGCAGGATCCATATAGTCTCCGGTGTAGCGCCCAGATCTTGGGCACCGTGTGCGACCTGCTCACCGAAGCGCGGAGAACCTTTGAGATCGAGATCAATAGTGCGACCGATAATCCGCTCCTTCTTCAAAATCCCGCCGAATTGGGGGGCGAATTCACCCGCATCGTCTCAGGCGGGCATTTTCACGGCATGCCGGTTGCGGTCAAACTATACAACCTCATGCAGGCGCTCGCGATCATGGCGAGCCTATCGAACACTCGCTGTGCCCGCTTCGTTGATGAGGCGCGAAATCTGGGGCTCGGTAGCGATCTCATCTGGCCGCTTCTCGACCCAGGCGAGCGGGCCACCTCATCGGGGATGATGCTGGCGGAATACGCCTCGGCGGCGCTCACGAACTTTATCTGGGGCAATGCAATGCCGAGTCACCTATTCTCCCTCTCCACCGATGCAGGACAGGAGGACCACGTTAGCATGAGCGCTGGGCTCGCCGTTCGGATAAGCGAAACGATTCCCCGACTCGCCGAGGCACTCGGGATCGAGCTCGCGTTTTGTGCTCAGGCGGCAGCGATCCGTGCCGAAAACAAGCGACTGCCGTTCGACTTACCGAACGCACGCGAGTTAACACCCGAGGAGCGGCGCTTAAGCCCGGTGTGTGAACGGGTGATAGAGAGGATTCATCAGGTTTTCCCGGTGGTGCAAAACGACCGCATCCTCTCCCCTGACCTCATCGCTCTCAGTGGGGCGGTCAGACGGGGCGAGTTCGTCACGATCGCGGGATTGTGAGCATCACGGCGTTCGGGGCGTTAATTCAAAGAGCTGGGGTGCTCGCTCAACGAGTCGGAAGCGGAGTTCGAAAGGTGTACCCTCCCCCGCTTTAAGGCGGCTCGTATCGATAAATACCTTGCGATCCTGCGCGAGCGCTCGGGCGAAATAGTCGAGATCCTCGAGAGCAACTCTCTCCACTGCCCGATGAGCGCCGTGCTCGAGGATGAGGGGATCGGGGTTATCACAACGCGGAGCGATTCCGGCCGGCTCGAGCTCGAGTTTACGGGGAGTGAGATATTTCGAAGCGTATTCTACCCGACGCGAGATGGGTACGTACTCTCGGTCCTGACCAACGAGAAGGCTGAGGTATACGGGGTCGATCCCTGAGATCACCACCGCATCAGAGGGAACATGGGCCGCGATCGTCCGTGCCGCCAGCCCTTTCGTAGCTGGACCCCCACTGGAAGAGATCCGGTAGGTGAGAACAAGCGCTATCACGCCGATAAGGAGGAAAGCGCCGGAGCGGCGAGCAACGGCGCGGCGCTCAAGCCAAAGTCCCATGAGAGCACCGAGGTAGACCGCAACGAGCGCGGTCACCGGCACGATGAACCGGACGGCGGGGAAAAAGTAGGTGAGATAAAACAGAACTAACGGCCCCCCGGCGAGCCCGAGGTAGCGACCGTACGATCGAAGCGGCACAGGCAAACTCACCCCCTGCCGCCGGAGGAGGAGAAGCCCGCCCCCCGCAAACAGGAGCAGCGCTCCCAAACCCGAATCGACAAACGTTGCCGTGAAGTTTTGTTGGATATACCGCAGTCCGAAGGTCAGCGGCAAAAAGTCGTAAGGGATCGCGCACCAGTAGTGATAACCGTTACGGAAAAAATCGCCAAATACCGTCTTATTGTAAAATAACCCGAGTGCAAGCGCTGCAACGATCGGCACCAAAAAAATCGGCCCATAACGGATCCCACCCCGCCGAGACTGGAGGAGGCAAAAACCGAGCGGAAGGGCAAAAGCGAGGCCGGTTGGACGAAGTAGAGTCGCCCACGCAACGATAGCGCCACCGAGGAGCGCTACCGATCGACGGGACTCCGCCGTGGCACCGAGACGGAGATACACGAGCGCCCCAGCCAGCCCCAAAGTGGTCATCGGGATATCGATAAGCACGTGGCGACTAAAGAAAACAAATCCGGGCACGAGCAACAAAAAGAGCGCGCGCAGGGGGCGCC
>JBILDU010000163.1:0-2658 GCA_044352465.1 Bdellovibrionota bacterium | reverse complement strand
ATCCCACCCCAACTCCCGCCAATAGTTCGGCCGATTTGGTAACCGCAGAGGAGCGCGACCATCCCCGCGCATGTGACCGGTAAGATTGCGAGCCAAAGATCGCCCCCACCGAGAAGAACGGGGGCGATCCACCACGCCGAGAACCACGGGGGATAACGCGGGATAAGATCATGAAACGGCAGCGCGTACGCCCCACTCTCAACTAAAGACTGGGCGCCCGCGACGTACTCCAGACTATCCGGTGAGATCCAAAATTCGGTCACAAACTCGGGCGTCGCTGAGAGACACGCCAAGCCGAGCAGCAGGATAAGCGCGACTTCAACTACCGTGGAGGGCTCCCCCCCCCGCGGAAACGCTAAGCGCACGATCCCCAGCAGAGTTGCAAGGAGGGCACATTCCCCGACAAGCCACCAAGCTACGACAGCTTGCTCCATCGGTGTCCCTATAACGAAGGCAGACAGGCGCTTAGAAGTCCTTTACCAACGGATCGGAGCCCGATTGATACTCCCGCCCATCGAAGACCCCGTCACCATCGGAATCGGGCGCAAGTGGGTTCGTATCGATCGCGATCTCAACGCTATCGCTGAGCTTATCTTTATCCGAATCAGCTGAACTTGGGTCGGTACCGATCTCAATCTCGTACTGGTCGCTCAGCCCATCGCGGTCACGGTCGATCGGGAGCACCCCCGAGTCGAGAGGATCGGATTCAGAGGCGAACTCAGCCCCGTCCCTCGCTCCGTCCCCATCGGAATCGGCCCTGGACGGGTCGGTCCCGAGCGCTACCTCTTCACCGTTTGAGAGGCCATCGTAATCGTCATCCAGTCCCCGGAAACGATTCGAGAGGACCGACGCACCCGGTCGAGGTTGCGAGTATTCATCTTGCGGGTCAGTACCGCTGGCCCGCTCGAGCTCATCGGAATATCCATCGATATCCGAGTCGTCCAGTTGGGGGCGTTCCCCTTTCAGGTAGCTACGCCCCAGCCAATTTCCACCCACGCCGGTTTTGTTGCTAGCCCCATCCCCCCGAACTCCGGGAGAGGTATCCTCATCAGCATCACCGTTAAAAGATCGGGCCATGGCTGAGAGTGCCCCGAGGAAGGCGATGCCTGCTGAGGGTGTTAAGGTCGGGGGAACCGAACCGGCTGGAGTCGGGGTCTGGGTTGGAGTGGCCGTCGGAGTCGCTGTTGGCTCCTCGCCCTCATCCTCTGTTGGGGTAGGCGTGGGGGTATTTCGAACGTTTGTCCGCGAACCAAGATCGTAGTCCTCCTGACACGCTTTGGTGCCAGAGAGAAGTAACCCAGCGGAGACGAGCCAAAGACCAACGGTGAAGCGGCGGAGCCGCGAACTTTTTCCCATAGCCGAGACGATAATATCCGGGAGGGTTCTTCACAATAATGATTCGCACAGCCGCTTGAGCCCGCGTCGGCGGCTTTGGACGAAGCAACGTCGCCCGGGCCCGGGGAGAGGGGGAGCGGCGCTTTCAGTTAGGGTCAACCGCAAGAAGGCGAAATATCGCCTCATCCTCAGCCTCCTCCATCGCCACCCGCCCCTCGGCTATGAGCTCTTTCAAGGCATCGAGCACCGCGACCTGGTCAGCGACAACCGCAGGCCGCTCATCTTCTTCATGCAAGTGGAAGAAATTGCGGAAGTAAAGCCCCTCCTCCGCCTCAGGATGCTCCAGTGCGGCAACGATCTGAGCCTTCACTAAATTTTTGTCGGCTGACATAGAAGGCCACCTCGAGGAATAGTATAAAACCGTGGTAGCCAGGGAACGGAACCCGTTACCAAGCGACCATACCGCAAGATCGTACCATGCGTTCGGACGGTTGTTAATGAAAAACGTGCCACATCGAACTGGTGTCGGGACTTAGAGACCTTATAGCCACATCCGACTAATCACAACACCAGGCAAGCCTCGATGGCTCGCATAACGCGAAGATTCGCGCCACAATCGACCTGGGAACTTTCCTATGAGTTTTGTAGAGGCGTTTTATAGTTTTACGATCGAACTGGCGCTGCCAGAACGGGACATCTACACGAAGCTCCGGCTCAAGATTCCGCGCCACCCTCACGAGTCACTCCACTTTCTGTACGCCCGAGTCATCGCTTTTCTCCATGCCTATCGACCGGGGCAGGAGTTCTCGCGTGTCCTTTTTGAGCCAAAGGAGCCAACGGTCTGGCACAAGGATGTCACTGCGGAGCTCCTCTTGTGGCTGGAGGTCGGGTGCCCCGATGAAACCAAACTGCAGCGGGCTATCCGGCGTCGCCCACCGCCGGAGCTACGTGTCTATTTCTACGAGCCGAGTCAAATTAATGAATTCTGTCATCAGCTCCGTGGCAGCACCACGAATTGGGTGGAGCCGGTGCAGTTCTATACGATCGATCCGGCGATCCTTGAGGCGCTTGTACCCCTTGAGCGCTCCAGTGCCCGGTGGTCGGCGAATTTCGTCGATACGATGCTCTACCTCACGGTTGATGAGCACGATCTTGCCGCCGAAATATCCCCTGTCGATATCTGGGAGCGGTTTCAGTCCTCGCTCGAAACTGTGGCATAGGGGCGGAGCACAAACCACCGGTCGTTCCCCTTGGGCCACGCCTCGCCAACACTCTCCCCCTTTCCTAAAACCCGCTGCCGCTCCTCCATTCCGCGCGGGTGAG
>JBILDU010000113.1:0-8497 GCA_044352465.1 Bdellovibrionota bacterium | reverse complement strand
AGCCACGCTCCTCCCCCCCCCCTCTGGCCCCACCCCGGTGGTGCGCGGCAAGTAGCGAAGACATTGAATCGACCATCCCCTGCGGCCGGTTCCCGGAACGTAGCTCGCAGTGGAATACGGTCAGCGGGGAAGCTGCTGGAGTTAGGGGAGTCCGGGCGAATTTAAGCTCTTTAAAGGACCCACTTACAGATATCGATGTCGAATCGCGCCGATAGGAGACGATGACTCTTGAGCTATCGATAGATTTTCAAAGTTGGGGCGCACCAGGTTGGCAGGTGCCACCTTAGTTTACTGTATTAGGTACTTCGCGCCTTTGCGAGAACCGTAATAATTATCCCGGTGGGCTTTGTCGATGTCGGCAACCCATCGATGCTCGACTTCTCTCCGTAGCTATATCGCCACAAGACTCCCGAAATCCGCATCTTCTTGACCTCGTTCTAGTCGAGCTCTGGCTTGATTAGGAGCCGCGCCATGCTCGGAGTAATCGCCATGACCGATTCGGTATGTTTGAAGATCTTCAAGATATCAGCTCTCGAATAGTACGTTTCATGCTTGGAATCGTACGGGGCACCGGGACGAGGACACCCGAAGAGGCTCACCGTGAAGGAAAAGCGCTCTCCAAAATCCAGTTGTAGACCGGGAGTGCTGTTCTGCCTGACTGTGAATCCGGGTGTGGCGACCTGAGTCCACTCACCTCTGATGCGATAGATCGGGATCAACATCGCCGCATACGACTTGTACCCCACGTTCTGTTGGCACGGAACCCCCCAGGGGTTTGGTTTCAAATCGGCGGTCTGGACCAGAACCGTCACCTTGGTCCGATCGCCCCCATGCTGGCCGTGATTATGAAGCGCGCCATCGCTGCCTTGCACTGAGATAGTGCCAAACCCAAAGCTATTGCCCTTCGTGTGCCGCAAGGAAATCCTTAGCCATGTTCCAATCGGCAGCCCAGGGTCTAGCTCTTGGGTCGGCTGGCCGTTCCCCACGATTCCAAAATGAAGCCTGCCGTCGCGCCTATCGACGCATAAATTCGACGGAGGCGGGACAAATACAGATGTACCAGGGAAGCGAACATCGATTTGCTCAACAACGATGTCGTTAGACCCGGGCGGTGGCGGTCCCCAGAATGCGCAGTTCGGGTAGTCGGCCCACGCTGAAGCTTCGAAAAGAGCCATAGTACCGAGGACCAAAATGAGTAACCGCGCGCGCTCAAGCATCCTCAAATCCTTTTCTTTACGAGCTTGCCGGTATATCTCACTGTGCAGTTGATCTTGCCTTTTTCACCCCTTGCTCTCACCTGCCAATCTGCGAGAGGGCTTGAACTATTCCATTTGGAGAGAGCGAGGCTGTTGAATTCTGAGGCTGTGCCCTCATCATAGAAAGCTTTAAGGGTGAGGTCGTTTCGGCGAACCTTTCCAGTCGCTCCGTAACGAAAAACCGCCGCAACAGCGACGCCGTCCTGCTCCGCCACTTGAAAGAGAAGGCGCATAGTCGGAGGTGGGGGCGAAGTTCCGGGGGAGCAAGACCATGAGCTCAGAGTAAGCAATCCTCGTAGCTCGTACCCCCTCGCCTCACTCTGCCCGTAACCTGCTAACGGGGAGGACGCCAAGGCCAAGAACGCCGTGAATGAAATATAAAAATTCCGCACCGTAACACCCATCCGGACCAGGGTAGCTAGGTCGGCGGCTCCGGGGCTTCACTTAAGACTCAAGCGTTGCTTTGTCCTGCACCGGGGCTACTCTTTTGTCCTGCACCGGGGCTACGTACCGCCGTCCCGCTCCCCGACTTTTGCTGTGCGACACAACTTTTTCGACGATAGCGCAATCAAGTATGGGCCGCAGAAGTACAACGCACCAAAAAGGATGAGGTCTCCCCCCTGCCCCGTTGTTACGTGGCACCTAGGTGACACATTGACTCGACGAGCCGCAGTCGCAAGGCGCCAGAGTCTAAGCAGTAGGTGGAATACGGTGAGCGGCGGAAGCCGTTGCGGTTATACGACTCCGAACGGTGCGTCATTGGCAGGGCCACGTTCAGGCTTTTTAACCTCATCCTCGCAGATTTCGATGTCGAATCAGTCCGTTATGACACGAGGGCCTTGACCTATCGATAGACTTGCAAGGTTGTGAAGCGCCCAGTTTGAGGGCTAGCACGCTAGGGGTGCTGGCTCCGAGATTCTGGGAGAAGCGGTCTATGGAAAGATGGGGTTATGCAAAGGCAGGGACGGACCTAAGAAACCGACTATAAAGTCCGAGAACGGGACAGCCGACCTAACCTGTGTATTTCATGAAGCGCGCTTTGCCCGCCATGAGAACCGGTCGGAAAATGGTGGTCCGTTCCCGTTTTCCTCCGCGGAGACGGTTTTGGTGGGACCGAACCTGCCCACGCAAAATGTCTCCATCGCATCCGTCGCCTACGCTCCGGATTCGCAAACGGACAGTATGCATTAAAAAAGAACGACCGATAGTCGATTGAGCAGATCAATAACATCTTTCGGCGGGGGGAGTGTGCGACGCAAGATTTTCAGCGCCGTGGTGGCGTGCTTTCTAGTGTGTGGCATAGCGGTTGCTGAGGGTGGGCGACAAGATCTCGGTATTAACGGCTGCTCGGTCCAGGGGCTCGCGCATGTGCAGTCGCTCGGGCTAACACTTGTGGCGTGCGATGGTCCGAATGGAATCTATTATTCCCACAACTTCGGAGATACCTGGACCCGGTCGTCTGGTGGAGACTATACGAGCGGACGGGCGAACGGTGTGGCGGCAACATCGTTCGGTGTCTATGCGCTGGTGTCCGATACGGAGCTCATTCGGAGCGATGCCGGCACGCCGGGAGTTTTTCCGTCGAATTGGGCTTCGGTCGGTCTTGACGTCATTGGAGAGCGATTCGTCACCGTCACCGGTCTTCAATCGGCTGGAACGATGATTATCTTCGCTACGCAACCGACCGGCGTGGGGGCAAGCACCGTCGTGCGGGTATTGGACTCCGAAAGCGGTACATATGTAGGTGCTCAACCGCTTCCGGTGAGTGGGGATCTCGTGCACCTCGCGGTGATCGGGAATTTTATCTTCGCCGTCCGACGTAATAGCGGCGATATCGACGGACCGAATTCGCTCTACCGTGCGTCGTTTGATACCGTGAGCGGAACGATCGGCGCGTGGCAGGAGATTACGGCGAACGTAACCGGCCTGCTCACGGGTGGATTTAGCTCAGCGTTTATCGATGGCGTGTATGGAAGCGCCGCGGCCACCGTATTTGTACGAGTGACGAACCCAGGGTCGCAGAAGCGGGTGTATCGGAGTGTCGATAACGGCGCAACTTTCAGCTTGGCCTTCCCGAACGGGGTCTTCGACGGAAACATTCAGGGAGATAGATATTATGCTCCTGGCAATTTTACCCGGCCGTGCAGTCAAGGCTCGACGGTAATCATCAACAGCTTTATCTCCAAAAACGATGGGGCAACGTGGGCACGCTTTAAGCCGTTCATCAGCGAGGGCTATAATCTTTTCGACGAAGACGTGTGCTTATTCCAACCGGATGATGCGACTGCGAATACGGCTTTGATTCGAACGGTCGAGGGTTTATCGAAGTCGACCGATCTGCAAGCAGCCGAGCCGACGTTGGCTGCAGCAAACTCAGGGATTAACGGCGTTGTCATTAAGGGCGCGAGCCGAGTCAGGGACGGGACGAGCGATACGGTCGCACTCGTAACGAACGTCGGTATGGCGATAACCAAGAATTTTTCCTCGAACACCCGACAGTGGCTATTTCCCACCTGTAACAGCCAAAAGTCGTGCTGGAATAAGGGTGTCGCTGTCTCTGCGGCGCAACCGAATATCGTCTTTAGCGGGACTGAGAATATGGAGATCGGGCGGATAAGCACGGCGGGAGATGGTTCACTCTCGGTCGCGTGGGAGACGATGCTCGACAATCCGAGTGGCCCAACCGACGGGGAGGATCTGCCGGTAAACCTGTTATTCCGAGATTTCCCCGAGGTACCGAACCGAGTGTTTGGATTGTACGCGTGGGAAAAAGCTGGAACGCTGGAGCCGACCGGGGGAATCTACTCAATTGGATATTCAAGTAACCTCGGTGACACGACGGTGACGCCGTATAGCGTCGTTCTGGAGGGTCAGCCGGTGGTGGATCTGATCGCACTCAATAGCTCGGTCTTTTACGCGGCGGTTAACTATTCGGGAACCGCCGTGACGCCGCCGGGACCGAAGGGTGTTTATAAAGTGGTTCTCGCGGGGGACGGTTCGGCCTCGGTGACGGCGGATACGTCGGGCGATCTCGGCGCGAGCCCGGGTATCGCGACGTTTGCCTACGATAAGAGCCGCGACATCTTGTATGGGGTGACCTCAAGCGGGTCATTCTATGTGCTCGAAAGTGCTGTTGCGGGGACCGGGAGCTGGCGGCTCGCGGCCGCTCCGGGCGGCGTTGGGGTGGTGAGCGCCGTCGCGGTTGATGGAGCATCGGGTGCGGTCTTTGCGGCTCGGGAGGGGCGCGTGTATCGCAGCGAGGATACAGCGGGCACATGGAGCGAGGTTTTTCGCGGTCTCCTCGATGAAGAGTTCAACGTTCTGTTCGTCCCGGATGAGGATATTCCGGCACCGGCCCGTGCGGCTAGAGCTACCGAAAGAGCGCTCAGCGCCTCGCAACTTATCGGGGGATCGACGGTCGGTCTCGCAAAGCTCGCCGTGACGACGCCGACGTCAGGGAGCAATCAAGCGACGTGTAAGCTTTCGGTCAATAGGGAGTGCCGAAAAGTAGTCTCAGCGGGTACGCAGTGCACGTTCACGGTCACGGTGCGCCGGGCCACGACAAAAGCGCCGATTACGCGCCAGAAGGTGCGGGTTGAGCACTTCCGGAACGGTGCCTGGAAAAAGGAGAAGGTGATAACCACGGGTAGCCAGGGGAGGGCTACAACGAGACGGATGATACCGATGAGCCGAAAATATCGTGCGCGCCTCTTCGGGTCAGCGTATCGGTGCACGTCGAAACCGGTGCAGCTGCGGGTGCGTTGAGGGCGGGTTAAGATGGTGCTTCGGTCGGAGGGGTGGGACGGAGAGCAATCGGGTCAAAAGCTGCTGCAGATTATCAGCCATCCGCGGAGCACGAATGTCGCCGACTCACTCGATTGACACCCTATTCGATTGACACCCTGTTTTCCTGAGTGCTCGGTAATCTCGAGCGATTGATATTCGCTCACGGGGTAAAAACGTTACCAACTCTTCCTTCATATACCTATCGTATGTTGATGTAGTGTGTGAGCATCGGTGGTCACGCCCGACGAACTAGCGGAAAAGCTGCTTCGGGTTCATGACGGGGCTGCGAAGATTTCTGCGAGCTGATCCTTATCGTTCGTCGCTTCAATCGGGATACGCTTGAGTTACGCGAGCTCTGCGAAACTCGGGGAAAGGAGAGGGTCTTCACAAAAACGTTTTAGCAATTGAGCACGCGGCACTAAAGCTCGCGATAATTCGACACTCTTTCTCTCTGACTCATGGTCCGCGCTCAAGGAGACTCCCCCGCAGTCACTCCCTTCGGCAATCACGAGTCGCGAGAAGATGCTGCCGATTCGGAACAAGGGGGACTCCGAAGACTCCCTCCTCCGCTGTCAACGCCTTCCTTTACCCTCGGTCCGGCCCAAAGATGAGGCCGGTAGCTCGGCAGATTCGAGTCGGAATTGAGGAGGCTCTTCGCCCGCTTTTATTGATGAGCCGCCTCTCCTTTTGTTCCTCCGCATCGAACGGCCTCCCGGGTAGCCTACTTCTCTGCTGCATTTCCCAAGAAGGGTGACCAAAAGAGAGATCAAGGCATCGATACAAGCGGCTCTACTCCGCAAAGGGATAATCGGTGTACCCCTCCGTTTTGCTTTTACCGTAGCCGTAAAAGGTAGCGACGTTCGGCGCTGTCAGGGGGAGGCCGCGGCGAAACCGCTCGGGAAGATCGGGATTAGCGATAAAGAGCTTGCCGAATGCCACGGCGTCGGCTTCGTTCGCGGCGAGGGCAGCTTCAGCGCTCTCCTTTGAAAACCGTTCGTTGGCGATGTACACACCGCCAAATGCGGCTTTAAGCGCGGGGCCGATCCGTCCCTCGCCGGTGTGTTCGCGGGCACAGATAAAGGCGAGTGCTCGTTTTTTTAGCTCTTTCGCAAGGTGGCCGAAGGTCGCGGCAGGATTTGAGTCCCCCATCGAATGAGCATCGCCTCGTGGCGCGAGGTGCATTCCGACCCGGCCTGATCCCCACACGGAGATAACGGCATCGGCAACCTCAAGCATCAGCCGAGCGCGGTTTTCAATCGAGCCACCATAGTGGTCGGTGCGGTGGTTCGATGAATCTTGGAGAAACTGGTCGAGGAGGTAGCCGTTTGCCCCGTGGATCTCGACACCATCGAAGCCAGCGCGTTGGGCGTTCTCCGCGCCGAGGCGGTACGCCGCCACGATCCCCGGAATCTCCTCGGTACGGAGAGCCCGTGGAGTTACAAACGTTTTCTCTGGGCGGATGAGGCTTACGTGCCCCGCGGGCGCGATAGCACTTGGAGCGACGGGAGCTTCGCCGTTCAAATAACTGGGATCGGACACACGGCCGACGTGCCAGAGCTGGAGAAGGATCTGTCCCCCTTTTTTATGGACCGCGCTCGTGATGAGTCGCCACCCTTCCACCTGCTCCTCGGACCAGATCCCCGGGGTATCGGGGTAGCCGACCCCCATGGGGCTTACCGCCGTCGCCTCTGAGATGATCAGTCCAGCCGAGGCGCGCTGGGCGTAGTACTCGGCCATGAGTGGGGTCGGCACGCGATTCCCCTCCGCGCGGCACCGGGTTAGGGGTGCCATGATAATGCGGTTTGGAAGGGTCCACTCACCAACAACAAGGGGATCAAATAAGGTCGCCATACAACAAAATAGGAATAAAGGAATCGTCAGAGGGTACACCCTCTCTCACGGTTTTTGGAGGGGTATCCTGTCGATGACCCGAAGAGAGCACCGACGAATCGTAAAACCGACCGCCCCCTGGGACGGTAGGATAAATATATCAAGAGAGCGTCCGCCACTCTCCCCTCAATAATTTGCCTAAAAATCCCCCGAAATATAGGTTGAGGGGGTATGGAACAGCGCCTCGCCACAGCACGAGCGATTATTCTGAATATCGACGGTCTTAAGCCCGATGTCCTGGGAGAGGAGCTTCGTCGAGGCACGCTGCCGAATCTTGCGACCTTGCTCGGTGGGCACGACGAGCTTGAGCGTCTCATCCCGTGTGTCAGCACAGCACCGAGCATCACCTTCTGTGCGCAAGCCACTATCGCTACCGGCGCACATCCTCATGAGCATACGATCCCCGGGAACGACTTTTTCGACCGGTTGGGAACGATGAACGGAGGGAAGCCACGGCATTTCGGCTTCGATGTCGGGGATACCTACGCGGTAAACGACGCGATATCGGTGTTCCAAAGTCGTCTCGCCGATACGGTTTTAAGCGCCGCGACGCCAACGATCTACGAATCGCTGCGGGACGCTGGGGGAGAAGCGCTGGTGGCTCACTCGATGTACGCGCGAGGAGCGCAGCAGGTTATAGGGCCGTGGCTTACCGATCTCGCCCGTATGACCGTGTTTCGGGGGCTCGTGGGGATGCGCCGAGGGGAGTTCGATGCACACATGCTGCGGCAAGTAGACCGAGCTCTCGACCGGAGTAGCCCCGATCTCATGGCGCTCTACTTTATGGGACTCGATAAAGAGGCGCACGAGCTTGGGCCAGCGGCGCAGGCCCCCTACCTGCGTGAGGTGCTCGACCCACAACTCGGTGAGCTGGTACGAATCCTAAAAAAGCGCCGGGTCTTTGATGACTCGCTCCTCGCTCTCGTGTCCGATCACGGACAGTCGCCTACCCCGGGTGACGATGCCCACTCGATCCGTCTGGGGTTCCCCTTCGACCGCGAGCTTGTTCACCTTTTTAATGGGCTGAACCTCGATGTTCACGATTTTCCCGGCGAGGATCCGAACGTCGATGCAGTGGTGGGATTGAACGGTGGGATGGCACATGTGTATCTCCGTCACCGGGAGGGGGAATGGAGAGAGACGCCCCGATTTCATGAGGACGTTGTCCGTGTCGCCGAGGCGTTCGACGCGATGAATCGGACCGGGCGTTTTTGTGCTGAGCTTCGTGACACGATCGATCTCATCCTTGTCCGCGATTCGGCGGCGGGCTTTCGAATGCCTTATAAGGTGTACGGAACAGGGGGCTCACTCCGGTCGGTTGACGAGGTTTTTAAGGAACGAGATCCCGCATGGTACCCCGATGCTGCAGCGCGGATCCAACTGCTGAACGGTTCGCATAGCGGCGACATCATCTTATTAGCTCAAGCGGAGCGGGGTGTTTATTTCGGCAAGCCGGGGCTGCGTGGAGTGCACGGGTCTTTAATCGCCGCGGACTCGGAGACCACTCTGGCCGTGTCGGTGCTGGGTGGGACAGGCGCTGATCAGGTGCAAGTGCGGGATCGGTT
>JBILDU010000074.1:0-15479 GCA_044352465.1 Bdellovibrionota bacterium | reverse complement strand
CCTCGCCGAACCACCTCTCCACGCAAGCGGGCGGTCAGGGGGTAAAATTACAGTGTCTTGGCCTCAGGTTCTTTGTAGGGCTTCTCCCAGGAGCTGCATTTCGTCGGCTCGCACGACTCGTTCGGTCGAGCGAGCTTCGCTAACTTGATATCGAGGGAGAGGTTCGGGAGACTAGCAACTGGACGGCTTTGAACTGACATACGCACTCCTTGTACAACGAGCTCCGACTTCCTTGCCGGAACTTTCATAGGAGAAGCTCGGTGTAAACCGCTCTTAACTGTCGATTCGGGCGCTATTTTTATCTCAAAAGACAATCAGCCAAGCCGAGCGATTCAGCCACGCGCAAAAAGATAATGAATATAAGATCTTAGTTCCAGAAGCGGTCGGCCAAATGGGTGTGCAGCTCCGACTTGTAAACCGCCGCAGTCTCATACCATCCGTGGGTATCGGTCGGAGCCGTGAACATCAGCGCTATCTTGATGGCGCGGGCTTCCCCCTCCCCCTCTTGAAGCTGAAGGTTGCTTATCTCCGCAAAGCCCGAGCTTGAGAGGGCATAACTGCACACCAGTTCAAGAACCGCTTGGGGTGGTGCAAAGTTCATTTGATGGCGGTGGTTATCGTAGAGCCCCAGACGGTTGTTGCGGGCATCAAACCATGAATCGTCTGGGCGATACCCCGGTTGGTCGTCAAAAGTGCGGGCCTGCTCACACAGCGGCTCGAAATCAGGAATCCTACTCACCACACCCGCAGCAGAGACGGAAAGGACCGCGACCACGTCATCATCGATCGAAAAGGAGAACTCAATTACCCGACGAGCTCCGCGCCCATGGGCGTTCACCGTAATCCGCTTTCGCTCATCAACCCAAAGAAGGAGCTCTTCCAGCGAGCGTGCTCGCCCACAGAGGTCGCATAACGCCTCTAACTCGGTTTGATGTAGCTCCCCCGGAATGGGGACGATCGTTCCGTCCATTCTCATTCTTTGCGCTCAACTACCCGACAATCCGGAGCATAGGACCAAATCCGCCGACTCAAAAAGGGGGAAAAAGCATCTCAAGTAAGAAAAATTGCCTACACCCCCGCAATCTGATTTGATCATGGTGACTACGCTCCATATTCCACAGTCGCTATGCACGGACTCGAACTCCTTAATCAACTCGTTGTTGTCTTCACCCTCGCCGTAGGAGTAATTCTCCTTTGTCATAGGCTTCGTGTCCCCTCGATTATCGGCTTCCTTTTTACCGGGGCACTCACCGGGCCGCACGGCCTCGGTATAGTGACTTCGGTCGAGCCGGTTGAACTCCTCGCCGAAATCGGTGTGGTACTTCTTCTATTCTCAATCGGCCTCGAACTTTCGTTACGAGAGCTCAACCGGATCCGTCGATTCGTCCTCGTCGGCGGCCTGCTCCAAGTGGTTATCACCGTCGCCACGATAAGCGGACTGACGCACGTCATGGGGCATAGCGGTTCCGAAAGTATCGTCATCGGCCTACTTATTTCTCTCAGTAGTACGGCCGTACTCCTCAAACTTCTCCAGGAACGACGAGAGGTGGAGGCCCCCTATGGCAAAGCCGCCCTCGGAGTCCTGATCTTTCAAGATATCGCCGCAGTCCCGATGATGCTGGCCCTGCCTTTAATCGCTGGGCAGGGGGGTGCTGGGGACTCGCTGACCTGGACCCTTCTCCGTGCCGCGCTGCTAGTGGTCGTCGTCATAGTTGCTTCAGCGAAACTCATCCCCCCCCTCCTGCACGAGGTAGCGCGCGTCCGGAGTCGCGAGCTCTTCTCACTCGCCGTCGTCGTTCTCTGCTTCGCCGTCGCGCTCTTCACCCATTCGATCGGCCTTTCCCTCGCCCTCGGCGCGTTTCTCGCGGGCCTTCTTATCGCCGACTCTGAATACAGCCACGAGGCGTTAAGTAACATCTTCCCGTTTCGAGATATCTTCACCTCTATCTTCTTCGTTTCAGTGGGTATGCTCCTCGACGCCTCCTTCCTCGTCGATAACTGGGCCCTCGTTACGTGCGCCTGTGTGGTCGTGATCGTCCTCAAGGCCATCGTCGCCGCTGTCGCAGTCTACGCCGTCGGATTGCCGCTGAAGACATGTGCCTTTGCTGGACTGGCCCTTGCCCAAGTGGGGGAATTCTCCTTCGTCATCGCTAAGGTAGCCCTCGGACTGAACGTGCTATCCGACTCCTCCTATCAGCTATTCCTTTCGGTCTCCCTAATCTCGATCGTCCTCGTCCCCGTGATGCTCCGCTTCGCGCCCGCCATCACCGAAGCCCTTGACCGACTTCCGCTGCCACAGGTGATCAAGAACGGGTGGATGGCGTCGCCTGGGGAGATCACCCGCGGAACCGGTCTCCACGATCACCTCATCATCGTCGGATTCGGCGTCAACGGCCGTAACGTTGCCCGCGCTGCGCAAACCGCTCATATCCCCTACCTTGTCCTCGAGACAAACCCAGAAACTGTGCGCAGCGAACGCCTGCTCGGCCATCCGATTCACTACGGCGATGCCTCTAAAGAGCACACCCTGCTCGGCCAAAGCATCGAGACAGCTCGAGTTCTCGTCGTCGCAATATCGGACTCAGCTGGTACCCGGCGAATCGTCTCGCTCGCCCGAAGACTTAATCCCGCGCTCTATATCATCGCTCGTACCCGACTCGTCGAGGACACCGAACCGCTCTATGCTCAGGGAGCCAATGAAGTGATTCCGGAGGAGTTTGAAACCTCAGTTGAGATATTCGTACGTGTCCTCTCGAAGTATCTGGTTCCCGTCAGCCACATCGACCGATTCGTCACCGAGCTTCGCGCCGATGGATACAAAATGTTTCGGACCCCCTCGCCCTCGGTTTCCGATCTGAAAATCCATATTCCTGAATTCGAGGTCGCCACTTTTAAAATCCCCCACGGCTCGCCCCTCGGCGAAGCCGGCATTACCCAAAGCGATTTTCGGCGCCGCTACGAGGCTACGCTTCTTGCGATCAGGCGGGGTCAAGAGACCCTGCCTCATCCCCCTGGTGACGAGGTGCTCCTTCCCGACGATGAGATCGTCGTCATCGGCACCGCCGAAAAAATATACGTCCTCGCACGTTTTTTGGATGCGAGTGCGGCGGCAAAATAGCGCTCCGCGATCAAAAATGACTGAGGCCCGCGATTACTGCCCCAAGACGTAGCTGAAGACCAGCGGAGCTACGATCGAAGCATCCGACTCAATCACAAATTTCGGCGTATCTCCCGCGAGCTTGCCCCAACTAATTTTCTCATTCGGCACCGCGCCGCTGTAAGAGCCAAACGAGGTGGTACTGTCGCTGATCTGACAGAAATAGCTCCAGAGCGGAGTATCTTTTTCCTGCAGGTCCTGGATGAGCATCGGCACGACACAAATCGGAAAATCCCCAGCGATACCCCCGCCGATCTGGAAAAATCCGATCGGGGACTTCGGCGCCGTCTCGCGGTACCAACCGGCGAGCTCCGCCATCTGCTCCAATCCGCTCTTGTACACATTGAAGCGACTCACGTTTCCGCACATCACGTTCGCTACAAAGATGTTCCCGAGCGTTGAATCCTCCCAACCCGGGGTCCAAATGGGGAGCTTCTTCTCGCACGCGGCGAGGAGCCACGAGTGCTTCGGATCGATCTCGTAGTATTTCTTGAGCTCCCCAGTTTCGAGAAGCTGGTACATGAACTCATACGGGAAGTAGCTCTTCTTCTCCCGATCGGCCTTCTGCCAAAGCTTGAGCACCTCACCCTCAATCCGCCGAACCGCCTCGTGCTCAGGGATGCACGTGTCGGTAACCCGATTCATTCCACGCTCACGAAGCGCAACCTCTTCCTCCGCCTTCAGCGAGCGATAATCAGGGATCCGTTCATAGTGACTGTGGGCCACCAGATTGAAGATATCCTCTTCCAGATTGGCTCCGGTACAGCAGATCGCATGAACCTTATTCGCTCGTATCATCTCCGCGAGTGAGATCCCCAGCTCCGCGGTGCTCATCGCCCCCGCCATCGTCAGAAACATCTTGCCCCCCTTCTCGAGGTGCTTGATCCACGCCTCCGACGCATCGACCGTCACGGCGGCGTTGAAGTGGCGGTAGTGAAGCTTCATGAAATCGGAGATTTTCATCGTTTTTGGAGTCCTTTTACGTTGATGAGACTAAGGTCTCGGTATAATCTCCAACGGCGGGCCTGTCAATCGAAAGGCCCGCGACGGAGCTCTCTCCGCCTGGCCCCGCAAAGCGGAGTCTACGCCGGGGAAAGACCGCAAAACTCCGATTTTTTGGGCTCGTGGAGAGTCCCCTTCAGAGAAGAGCGAGTATGACGACGGACAAACGGCCCGACAATTTTTTAGGAATCCCCGCTGAATTCTCTTCATACCGGAATTCAGAGACGGTGATTCTTCCCCTCCCCTTCGACAAGACCTGCTCCTGGCTCGCGGGCACCAGTCGAGGCCCCCAAGGACTGATCGAGGCGTCAAAGAACCTTGAACTCTACGATATCGAAACTCAGACCGAAGCCTACCGCCGCGGTATCTTTACCGCGGAACCGGTTGAGGCGGAGGACGGGCAAGCTCTCAACAAAGCGGCTTACGAGCGCACAAAAGAGCTCCTTAAAGACGGTAAGTTCGTCATCTCAGTGGGTGGTGAGCACTCGGTTTCTTATGGACCGATTAAAGCCCACGCCGAGAAGTACCCAAAGATGAGCGTCCTTCAGCTCGATGCCCATACCGATCTTCGCGACTCATACGAAGGCAATCCTTACAGCCACGCCTGCATCATGGCGCGGGCAAAGGAGATGGTTGACCGAGTCGTCGCGGTAGGCATTCGGGCGATGGATCGCTCGGAGCTCGTCAACGTCGACTCGCAGCGGATATTCTTCGCCGAGCATTTGAGGCTCACGCCGAACTGGATCGAAAACGTCCTCGCCCAGCTCACCGATGAAGTCTATATCACCCTCGATGTCGACGTCTTCGACATCGGCATCATGCCTTCTACGGGAACCCCTGAGCCGGGGGGACTCGGTTGGTACGACGTCATTACCCTCCTCCGGGCTGTCATTGAGCATAAGAACGTCGTTGGCTTTGACATCGTAGAGCTCGCTCCAAATGAAGCAAACCCTGCCCCCGACTTCATGGCGGCGAAGGTAGTCTACAAGCTCCTCAGCTATCGGGAAGCGCTGCGGGAAAGTGCGGTGTAGAAAGCTGTCCTTGAAGCTCCTCGGCACGCCAGCGTGCACTGAGCCACAGTGAGGCTGGACCGCGCCGAGGCCGAAGGGGCCTCGGCGGGCGAGTGTTATGCCCACTCCAATCCCCCTTCTTTCCCTTCCAAAATGCCTACGGTATCGTCTCCCTATGCGTCAGCTCGCCATCTTTTTGCTCCTCTCGACTGGTCTTCTTGGTTGTTCGAAGCCTGTCGAGGTCAACGGCGTTGCTGCCGTCAAAACGCGGGTAGAGTCCACCGTATCAAGCGTCACTTCGGGGAGCGTCGATGCAGAGCACGAAGTCGAGCTCGCTTTTGGCGCGGTCGGACGGGTGAGTGTCCTCAATGTGAAACTCGGCTCACGGGTCAAACGGGGCGATATACTCGCGGAACTTGAAAACCTGGACCTCAAACAGACCCTTACGAAGGCCAATAGCGACCTCGCTCGAGCGAAAACCTTGTGGCAATCCAAGGTGCTCGCCTCCACCGAGTCGGAAGAGGCTCTCAAGGCCCAAGAGCTCGCCCATGCGAACTACGAGAAGAGCCTCATCCGGGCCCCGTTTGATGGCGTTGTCGCCGAAATAAATCTCGAAGTTGGACAGCTCTCGCAGATCACCGCAGTCATCCCTCGAGCGCTCATCAGGCTCGTTGATCTCGAGCCCCGCTTTGTCGAAGCCGAAATCGATGAAGTCGATCTCCCCAAAGTAACCCTCGGTCTCCCTGCCCGGGTAAAGATCCTCGCAGTCCGTCGCGACCCCTTCAACGCAACGGTGCGAAAGGTTGTCCCCTTCGTCAACGCCACCCGCGAGCAAGATCGCACATCGCAAATCGAACTGACGATCGCAGATGAAGGCGTCCTGCTACCAGTCGGCGCATCGGCCGACGTGGAGATACTTACGGAATCGCGCGACGACGTCCTCGCGGTCCCCTCTCGGGCTGTTTTTGGCCGAGGTGCTAGCCGATACGTCTTTAAACTTGCGGGGACAAAGGCCGCGAAGACACCGGTCACTATCGGGCTCTCAAATTACGACCGTACCGAGATCAAAAGCGGCCTCTCCATCGGCGACGTGGTTCTCACTCCACGGGAATCGGCGGAGCTTATCGAAGGCGCCATAGTGAAAGAGACCCGGCAAACATGGCCTTAATCGAGGTTCGAAACCTATCGCGGGTCTTCATCCGCGGGGATGAGAGGATCCTGGCGCTGAACGACGTTACGATCGAGATCGGCACGGGGGAGTTCATCGCAATTACGGGCCCTTCCGGGAGCGGAAAATCGACGTTTCTTTATATTCTAGGCCTCCTCGATGCCCCGGACAAAGGGATTTACCGCCTCGACGGCCATCCCACGGAGTCGCTTTCGGACACCGCCCGCGCGGAGCTCCGCAACAAAAAGATCGGCTTCGTCTTTCAGGCTTTTCATCTTCTTCCCCGCGCCACTGCGCTGCGAAACGTGGCGATGCCCCTCGTGTACGAGACTCGAGAAACCCGTCGCACTGACACCGAAATAGTTCGCCTTGCGACCGAAGCTCTCGAGCGTGTGGGACTGTCGGATCGTCTTCACCACCAACCGAATGAGCTCTCCGGAGGGCAACGCCAGCGGGTCGCGATCGCGCGAGCCCTGGTGAATCAACCATCAATTATTCTGGCGGACGAACCGACCGGGAATCTCGACTCCAAAAGTGGCGCGGAGATTCTGGCTCTTTTCACCGAGCTCAACAAACAAGGGGTTACCATTATTATGGTGACACACGATATGGCGAATGCAGCGCGCGCCCAACGCCAAATCGGATTTTTCGATGGCCGCATCGCTAAGGATACCCATGTCGCCCCGTGAGATCGTACGCCTCTCCCTCGAAGCGCTCCGGGCGAATAAATTTCGGACGGCGCTCACCATGCTCGGCATGGTGATCGGTGTCGCTGCCGTTATCCTCCTCGTCTCCATCGGCAACGGTGCCAAGAATTATATCCTGGCCGAGTTCGAGGGACTCGGAACAAACCTCATCATCGTGCAACCGGGGAAGACCGATAAAAAAACCCATATGGGCCCTCCGATGGGTGCGGCCCAACGAAAAATGACCAGCGCCGATGTGAATGCGCTCGAGAAGAAAGCGCTTTCTCTCGAAGCGGTCACCGGACTCGTCTTTGGCTCAGCCACGGTGAAATTCGAAGAGAGCACCAGCAACGTCAGCGTCTTCGGCTCAAACGACGATTTTATCCGAATTTTAAATCTACGGGTCCACGAGGGGAATTTCTTTTCCCGGGAGGAGGATGATTATGGCCGTCGGGTCGCCGTACTCGGCGATGCCGTTCGAAAGAGCCTGTTCGGAGATGACAATCCCCTCGGCCGTTCGATTCGAATGAACGAGACCGAGTTTCGTATCATCGGCGTTATGGCTCCGCTGGGAAGTAAACTCGGCTTCAACATCGATGAATTTGTTTTCATACCCACGACAGCGGCTCTCAGGCTCTTTAACGACGATAAACTTTTCGGGATCCGCGCCAAAGCACGCTCCCGTGCCAGCATCGACGACGCGGTCGCCGAGATTACAGAGATATTGCGTGAACGCCGGGACGGGGAGGAGGACTTCACAGTCCTCACGCAGGTAGCGATGATGGAGAGCATGGCGACGATCCTCAATATGCTTACCTATGTTCTTGGAGCGATCGCTTGTATCTCGATGCTCGTCGGCGGCATCGGAATTATGAATATCATGCTCGTGAGCGTCGCCGAGAGAACCCCCGAGATCGGGATACGTCGCGCCGTCGGAGCGCGTCAGAGCGATATCTTAAAGCAATTTCTAGCCGAAGCAGTAACCTTGTCTCTCATCGGTGGCATGACCGGGATAATCCTCTCAGTCGGGCTCACCTACACAATCTTTCTTTTTGTGCCGAGTTTTGACCTACGCGCACCACTCTGGATTCTCCCGCCAGCGTTCTTTATGTCGCTCATCGTCGGCGTTGTTTTCGGCGTCTGGCCTGCACGCAAAGCCTCTCGGACGGAGATCCTCGAGGCGCTGCGCTACGAGTAGCTAACGCGACCCCTCGTAAGCATTCGTTTGCTCACTACTCGTCGGCACATCGCGGCACGAGAAGCCGCTTGGGCAGCACTCTTCATGTCTTCGAGAACGGCGCATCATCACTCCTCCCGCGGGGCACATCGGAGGCCTTTAATCCGAGCCAAGACTGCTCAAGGAGGATCTTTCTAAACGTACTCGAACGCTGCGCGACCATCAAAAAGCCCGACATCACCTGGTTATACGCGTTCTCGTCGGCAAAGATTGTAAGCATATCAGGCAGATTGCGCCGCATCACTCCAAAAGTCTCCCGGAGCAACGGCTCATTATCTCGAAAAGAATATAGGGCTGCTTTGAGTGCCCAGAGCGCTCCCACAAACTCGGCGTGGTACTCTTTGCCCCGCCCCTCACACAGGGAGGTCGCGAGCTCTCCATCGATCGTAATCTCCACCGGCTGATCCCGCAGATACCGCGCAACATTCTTTAGACTTCGCTCGACGATAATGTTGGCTCGCTCCGAGAGAACTACGCACTCAGCCGAAAGGCCTAAAACGCGCGCTCCCGTCGTGGTGAGCGAAACATTTTTCGCTTCCGTTCCCCCGGCTTTCCGCCGAAAATCGAAAAAAACCGCGACCCTGCCCCCCACCGTTGCCAAAACACCGCGCCTATCTGGCGATACCACCAACGGCTGGTCCACCTGGGGCGCTCCTTGAACCCCATCGCTCTGATACTCCACCTCTGTTTGCGGATGAAGCCTCGCCCCGATATCACGCACGGCCCCGACCAAAAATCGATGCGCCTCAGTGGGCTGCCACCACGGGTATGCCAACTGAAGCCGCTCGCGTAGCTCAGCGATCCTGTAGAAAGAGTCGACCTGCTCACGCAGCTCTTGTTTCGATCGTACTGAAAACACCAGCGCATCGACGGCCGGACGACCAGCAGCGCACGATTGGAGCGACTTTTCGGAGCGACTCGAGAACATACCCTCAGACTTTAGGCCGAGAGAACAGGTTAGGCAAACAGCCCGTACCTCGCGCCACCCAAGCGCGCCAGTCGATTGAAATTCATTCATTTTCCTGAGCGAAAACGAAGGCCTAATCAAACAAAGAAAGGCGCTCCGTCGCGCCCCGCACGGTGAGTGCGCCCGGCCGGGTTTCCGGATCTCCGCAGCTTGGAGCGTATGTACCGGTGGGTAGCTTTCGGCGATGACTTCGGCGAGGTCAGCCTAGTCGAGCTCAGTCGAACAGAGCTTGCAACAAAAAATCCCCGACTGCGCAGGCGAACCTTGGCATCGTACTCCGCAAAAATAGATGGGCTTATGGCAGGTCTCTTGGATGCTTGCGCATCAAACCTTTCAAAGAACCCATCTGATCCCGCTGTGAGCTCCTGGAGCATGTCACAGCGGAACCGAACGCTTTCAGGGATTTCTCCCGTCGGCGTGGTTGTTAGATCCAGCGACTGACTGCGACGCCACCGATGATGCTGAGGACCACCGTATACGGGAAAGCCATCCACAACATACGCACGTAGCGCAGCTGCAAATGTGCGGCCGTCTCGGAGCAGATGGCGAGCAGGAACGCAGCTTGCCCGTTGGGAGTCGCGATGCTGACGATGTTGGTACCTGCGATGATAGCGATAGCAAGCTTATCACCCGCCGCGGCATCAAGAGTACCATCAGTCATCAGCTTCTGTACATTCGAGGCGTGCGCGCACGCCACGAACACATTGTCAGAAACGGAGCTTACCATTCCCGTCTCGACAAACATCGCGAGCAACCGCGTCCCTTCGGGCAGACTCACAATCCACCGCATCAGCCCCTCAAAGAGGTGCTGCTCGTGGATAATGCTGACCGCACCGAAGAAGACGAGCAGGAGAGCGAAGAACGGCATAGCGGCGTGATACGCCGGCACATACCGTGTCTCCGCAACCCTCCCCATCGCAGTTGACACGATGATCATCGTTATCAGCCCCAGAAGCCCGATCGACGCGAGCTGCAAACCAAGCGCGACGACAAGCAGAAGACCCGCTACAGCTTGCACCTTGAGGTGCAGGAGCTCGGTGGGGGTCCGCCGAAGTGCCTGCTCGGTTGACTGGAGCGTCAGGTACGACCGAATCGATACCGGAAGCTCGGTGCCGTATCCGAAGATGCGCCCTACCGGAGTACCCTCGACAAGCCAGGTCACCCCCAAACCACCGAGAAGAACCGGAGCAGAGATCGGAAGCATCCGGACGAAGTAGTCCTGGAACCCCCATCCCCACATCTGTCCCACTTGGTAGTTCTGCGGTTCGCCAACAAGGGTCGTGAGACCTCCCGTCATCGTACCCACGAGGAGCACCATCAGCAGTTGCCGCAGAAACGCTCGAAAGTCATCGAGTTTCTTACGAACCTCGATATCTCCGATGTCGCTTGCAGCTTTCATCTCGGCGGCGTGACGCACCGATTCGTAGGTGAGGTACATCCCGCCAAGGGCGGTCAGCACCATCGCCGCCACGGTGAGTGCATCAAAAAAGGCCGAGGACACCGCACCAAAGGCATAGAACGCGAAGGCCAGATTCACCTTCTTCTTAATCTTGACGAGGATCGCCGTGAAGCTAGCCTCGAGGAGATCTTTGAAGAAATGAATCGCTGGCACCATGCACGCGATCAAAAGGAGAACTTTGACGTTCGCCTCGATCTCGTGCTCCCACGCCTGAACCGTCGTGAGCCCCAAGAGGAGCCCCCAGATCGTGAGCACACCGGCTCCCGCCAGGGGAAACACCTTGTGGGCCGTGGTGAACGTTGCCACCACACCGAGGATGAGCAGCCACCCAGCAGCTGCCGGTCCGAATGAGTTCTTCACGAGGAAGATCATCGCCATCGCGAACCCGAGCGCGCCGATATACCAGCGCGGTGCATCGCTCCCCGAATGGGAGCTCGGAGCATGCACGGCTCCGTCAGAATGAGTCATGGTTGATTTCGAGAGGGGGAAAGGGAGGGGAAAAGGGGACAGCCGAGCGTCTTCTACCGGACCGCCTCGTCACAAGGCGATCGAGTGTCACCTCTTCCCCAAACCGCTCTACTCAATCATGACCCACAAACCATAAAAAAGACCCGCCACACGAGCCCTTCACTAATGAGTAGGCACCCATTACTGAACGACCCCGCGCAGAAACACTACTCACTTGAATTCATAGAGAGCGGATTGCCGATTCTATGTAACACGACCCGCACTGCAATTTCGCGCCCTGACGGATTAATGAGGCACTCTCTCTCGGATGGACAGGCGCTGGTCGAGAAGCGAGGTCTCACATGCCGTCAAAGAATTCGACCGCGCCGCTCTCTATATTGTATTCCGCTCCCACTATCCTCAAACCCTCGTGCTGAATGAGGTTCTCCAAAATAGCCGAGCCGTGACGAAGATGATTCGTTGCTACTCGTACATTCGCTCGGACCGATGCGGTCATAAGTGCTTCCGGGCTGTTTCTCAGATCGCTCTCCATGAGCGGTTCGATGGCGGGTCGCACCCGATCAACGATCGAGCGGATATTTGACGACTGGCCCGAACTCGGGCTCAAGAGGTCTTCGATCGTTGCGCGGATGACGCCACACTGCGAATGACCCAAAACCACTACCAGGCGAACACCAAAGCGTGCCGCCGCAAACTCCACACTGCCGACCTGGGAGGGCGCCACGATATTTCCTGCGACACGAATAACGAAGAGATCTCCGAGACCCTGATCAAACACGATCTCTGCCGGCACCCGCGAATCGGCGCACCCCAGTATTATCGCCGTTGGATTTTGGCCTTTGGTAAGCTCAGTGCGTCGTCCGTGACTTAACAGGGTATCCCGGCTAATTAAGCCGTTGGCGAAACGACGATTACCTTCCCGTAACCGCTCAAGCGCATCGGGTGCAGAAACAACCCCCATAGCGAGGACCTATACAAACATAGAATCACTCGATGATTACCCTTCAAGCCAAACCTTGTCAAAGCCTGTGCGATTGACTGGCCAGCCTCGCCAATCGCCGGGATATCGGCACGCCTCCAGGAGATTATGACATACCACCTCGAGATCATCGATCCGCCACAGGTCCTCGCTCAGTGGCGACTCCTCACCCTTGAGGGCTAATTGGTTGACCACGGAGTACAAAAATCCACTCATCGGTGGGATAAACAACCCATAGGTATTGAGAACACCCTGAAGACGGGATAGCACCCCCTTCCCGCCGACGGAGTGCATCAAAACCCCCACGACACACGGCTTCCCCAGCCAGAGGTCTGTTCCCTCAGTCACAGTTGCCTCCTCCAAAAACCGCTGCAACGGACTCCCCCAGCTATCCCAATACGTGCCGGTTAGGAAAACAAAACCGTCCGCACGCCCAATGCTTTCAGATACCTCCCAAAATGGGATCTCATCGGCCAGGTGGATCGTCTCGAATCGAGCTCGGGCACCCAAGATACGCCGCACGACATCAGCGAGCTTGGCGCAGTTACCGGAATCCCCATGGGGACTACCGTTAATACCTAGGACCGTCACCATGAATCGCAAACTCCGTAATGCTCCCTGTAGCGGTCCCACCAGCCGTCTTTGACGCTCTGGATCCCGCGGGGTCACCGTTTAAATGCAGAGGTTCAGGCTCTCCCAAACCGCGCAACTCACTGAGCAAGCGACAGATCGACATTATGAAGCTCAGGGCGGCCAAAGATATCATCAAGCTCAGGCACTCCGGGAACTTTATTCAGTGCGAGCTTCGTGAAGTAACGCCGGTAAAGCGCGATCTTAGAGGCGTCCCGCGTTCGCAGGAACTGCTCGTATCGAGCGACCATCTCCGCGAACGGATCAATCGGACGATATTCGTACCCAAGGGCCTCCGCCGATTTAAACCTCTCAAAGTGCCGATCCAAAAAGGGGTACTTGTTCGGCAACGTCGATAGAACATTACGGGCTACCTGGAGTGATTCGAGGACAAGTTGACGATCTGTCGCCGCGAGCTCCGGATCTCCGTAGAACTCGAGGAGCCTTTCTAAAATTGGACTGCGGCGATAGGCCGTGCCAACATACAGGAAACTCTCCGCCTCTCCACTCACGAGGCCACATTGTATTACCGCGTCAGAGAGTTCCCGTTGCCTACGGAGGTTCAGAAATGGCAGAATCTCGGGAAATTTGTGACTGTTCAGAACGTCGATCAAGGACCGATAGGAATCAAATATTCCCGCATAGGGGAAATTCACGCTTCCTGAGGCATCGTGGAGCCTGGTTGTGCACGTCACTTTATTAATCAGAAATGCCGGCGTTACCAGGCTCATCCGAAGCCACATATCGTAATCCTGAGCACTAGGGAACTCCGAGCGAAATCCTCCGACACGTTGAAAGATATCTCGATGAATCGCCACGGTATTACCGTGCACCGAATTCCACCGACACATGTCGAGTGCTTTGAAAGCCGGGTTTGCAAACCAGGCATGCGAAGATGGGATATCGCATCGCTCCTCCTTGGAGGCCTCGTCGAAGACTGAGAAAAGAGAGTGAAAAAACTTCACGTCTGGCAATGCCCCAATATAGCGGGCATGAATCTCAAGTTTCTCGCGCTTAAAGAAGTCATCTGAGGACAGCCAGCAGATCCAGTCGTTGCGGGCGTTTGAAAATGCAGTGTTCAGAGCTGCCGCAGTTCCACCATTCTCACGGTGAACGAGTTTAAATCGGTCATCATCCGCCGCATACCGTCTCATGACCGCGGGCGTGTCATCGGTCGAGCCGTCGTTAACAATGACCGCCTCCCAGTGCGGGTAGGTCTGCGACTTCAAGGTATCAAGGGTCTCAGGAAGAAAATGAGCGTGATTATATACCGGAACAAGAACAGAGAATCGCGGCAGCTCGTGGACCTCGACTCGCATGCCATTGTCGGCGGACTTGACGTTACATTTTCCTTCCGCGATGGACCGCTCACGCAGTCCTGATACCTCGGTAATACGCTCGAATACTCCGCAAAACGATTCAAACTGCTTCTCTATCGAAAAACGGTGAGCTATCTGCTGAGCGAAACGTGATTCGATTCGTCGAAACTCTGGGATCTCGATAAGGGTAGCTAACGCGGAAGCCAGTGCGGTGACATTATCACGCGGAACGGTAATCGAGTTGACACCATCCTCGAGAATTCCATCGAGTCCGAAGTTGTCGGCTTGAATAAGAAACACACCACTGGCGAGCGCTTCAAGAGAGGAAAGACCTAGACCCTCGTGGAACGATGCGTTGACGACCACATCAGCGGCTTCGTAAGCTTCACGCATAGAGGATGGGGTAAGGCCTGATTTAATCGCATACGACACCCCGGTTGGAGCCGGAGCCAGCAACAAGGTGTCAGTTGGACTCGGCCCCGACAAGAAATCGATATGGAAATTAAATCCTCGATCACGATATCGCCTTACAAGAAGACAAACGGCATCAAATAAGACTCGCGCCCCCTTGAGAGGCTGCCCCGGATCACACACCTGAACGATCTTGATTGGACGGTGCCCCTCCCCCAGTGGGCTCTTTATGGAGGACTGCTCTGGTTTTGTAGAAAAGACCGGGTCGAGCCCGTTCGGAATATAGAAACATTTTTGCTTATAGTGGCTCTTAAAATAATCCTCTAGAGCCGGGGAAATGACGATGCGCCCTACTGGGAGAGAGTTGAGAAGATGGAAGACGGGCTTCGGCGCCATTACTTCACGAAACGATCGGCCAAAATGGAATTCCTCCAGACCCTGACAAAAATGAAGAATCTTCTGAGACGAGCGGTTGCGCGACTGCAAAATTTCGGGCAACTCGAGGATCGAGTAGACAATAACGATCTCTTCACTAATCGAGCGATATCGCTCATACCCGTCGAGAGTGTAGAGATAGCGCGCTTTTAAATCAGCCCAGTCCGGATAAATCGGATCATTCGAATAAATAGTAACCGAAAATCCGAGATCGACGAGCCAGTTGGCATAACGATAAAGCTGCAATGTTCCACCACCCCGCTGTGACCCCGCTAAAACAGTGAAAGCGATCCGAGGCCGTGAGCTTGTCAGCCACCAGCTCGAGGTATCAACAGCGGCGAAGTCATAGGACCCCACGATCTGATTATAGAGGTGAGCTGGCGTAATCCGAATCGGCTCACCATTGGTAGTCGTGAGGGTCCCCTTGAGTTCAATAATCTCAGGCATCTCAGCAAAGGGAACGCAAGCTGCAGCGACTAAAGAGGGTCGAGAGACAGAGGTGACGCAAATGCCCCAGTGGAAGCCCGGCTCGACCGTCAGAGACCATCGGA
>JBILDU010000089.1:0-11859 GCA_044352465.1 Bdellovibrionota bacterium | reverse complement strand
ACCATCGGACCGGTTCCGGACACGAGAAACCGACCATGGGCTGATCAGTCTCGAGAAAATAGGCGCGTTTCGGGGTGTCCCTCTTTGACATAATGGATTCAAAACAGTGAGGGTCGTGGCGCTGCCGAGACCGGACAGTCACCCAACTGAGCACGGCTCTCAGGCTTTCACGAGACAACGACTGTCACGCTCTCTCCTCACACATTTAGTTTTTCTAGATTATCGACAAATTTTGAGAGAAAGAGCTGATTCGTGTACCGCGGGTTCTGTACATCTTTAAGGCGACGATTCATGATGAGCTCCTTGATCTCCTCAATTCCATCATCGATCGACCACTGAGGAGTCCAGCCAAGGATATTCCGTGCCTTATCGCTACTCACTCGATAGTTACGCGCATCTTGGAACTTAATCGCAGTTGTATTGATTATCGAATCGGGGAAATGATTCCTAATCTGGTATGCAACATCAACAATACGGACGTTTTGGCGGTGTAAGTTGAAGACTCCGCGGTGCTCGCTCTCGAGATTCTCTACTATCGCGTTTGCAACATCCTTCACGTGCAGAAGAGGGCGAAATTGATCGCCTCCGAAAACGGTGAGCTCACCACGTGTAGCGGCATGCACCGTTAGAGCATTCACGACCAGATCAAGGCGAATCCGGGCATACTGGTCGCCGACACCGAAGAGGGTCCCCAATCGAAAGATCAGGGCATCTTTGTGAATAAGATGCTGCTCGGCCGCAAGCTTGGTGGTCGCATAGACCGAAAGAGGGTTCGTCGGTGATTCCTCAGTGAGAACTCCATCTTGGGCTCCGTACACTGAGCATGTTGAGGGAAAAATTATCCGCCCATCAAAATTCTCGGATAGCCATTTTACCGCCTCATCATTCGTTGCCTTCGTAACATCAGGATTAATCGCGCACGCCCCATCACCAACGAAAGCTGAAAGCCAGACGACGACATCCGCCCAACTTAAAAGTGGGCCTAACTTAGCGAAGTCACGAATATCGCCGAAGATGAACTCAACATCCTTTCGAAACGACTCCTCATAGAGAAGGCAATCGTACACCTTGACGTTATGTCCGGAGTCGAGCAGCTGGTCAGTGAGAGCTCCACCAACATATCCGGCGCCCCCTGTGATAAGGATGTTCATAATCCGTAACCCTTTAAACACTGCACTTCGCAGGGATTAGGATTACCGAAGGTTCGACCCCGATTCGTGAATCTTAGCCCCGTCCTTGCTCCTCGCCCAGGGGCCATTAACCATCTGAATAAATTCGAGAATGTAGGGGCTCTCAATACATGGGGTAGCGCCAAAAACCAATCGGCGAATGAGCTATTCTCACTCCCCAAACTATGCCATCAACTCACGATCGAAAAATCCTCTCGATCAGACGCATGACCTTCACCCCCTCGGAGAGGGTCGGAAGTCGATGAGGTTCTCCGAGCACCGCTCTGGCGAGTTCTTCAACGATTGCCCTGATACCCGGCTTACAATGAGCATCCCATTCGTTCGGCGGGACAGGTGTGACTTGCCGGCACCCTTTTCTCTGAATCCCTAACTGCTCCAGAGGCCTCATCTCGAACCGAGCCTCCGCCGTACAAACCTGTACCGCCCATGGCCCAGGCATCTGCCATAGACCCAGGTAGGTCGCCGTGTCACCCGACGAGAATGATATTGCTGAACCTCCCCCGTATTGAGAGACAGACAGTTAAGCGAGTCAGCCTTCCTTTTAGAGATGTGATACCGGGCGAAATGCGTGCAGCCGCCCCCCGGATAGTCAGGGGGACCAGGATGAAAATTCACAGCCGCGCATTTCACCTCACCCAAGACAGTAGCTGGAACGACCCATCGCGAAAGATCGGAAACTAAAATATCAGGAGCCGAATGAAAAAGAGCCGTCGGGAACAGGTCCGAACGAGCTCCGATACTGACGTCAAGTCGCTCGACACGTGACTTTAAAAACCCAGCGCGGCGAACAAGCCGGGTCTCTCTTTAACCAAAACGACAAAACGCATGATTTATAGTCATCCTTGTCAGCTTTACCACCGTAACAGGCCGTGCGAACTCAGCTCCCCTCAAAAATCGTCGAAGCTAGATGCTTCTCCACACACCGAACATCTCCGTATCCTCCACGTGTCGCTGGAGATACCTAAAACAAACGGCTTTTGCCGCCTGGCGATTTCCCAGACTCAGCAAGACATGTGAAAGATTAAGCACGGCAACTCGATTATCCGGCTCACTCAGGAGGGCGAGAGAGAAGTATGTCACCGCATCGGTCTGATTCTTCGAGTTCCAGCTTAGAACTCCGAGGTTTGTTGCAATAGCCCCATACGCCGGTGCCAGCGCCAGTCCCTCCTTGAAGATCTCGACTGCCTCGCTAAGCCGGCCTGCTTGCACAAGCGCTACGCCCTGCTGGTTTTTCCGCTCTGCTCCGTCGATATCCTGAGATAGAGCTGGGGCACGTGTCGGCGCAAATGAAATGCGTCTCCCGGAGCACAAGACGCCATTTCGATCCCACGTCTTAAGCATCTGCCTCTGTTGCCGAAAAAACTCATCACCGTCTCGCCAACGATTCCATGCCCGCTCGTCGATGTATTTTTTTATGATATCGATATTGAGGGGGTAATGTACCGGCTTCTCAAAAAGATATTCCAGGCTGATGCTACAATAGGACAAAGAGATAACCTCACACTCTCTGAGCAGATCGGACCATAGTTCCATCGGATAGCGATTGAACTCAGGCGAAACTATGTGAACGTCGTAGCGGCTCCGCAGCTTCTCCGCCGTCAAGATGTCGATGGGGAACGTCGAGAGTGGATGGGCCTTGATTAAGATACTCGCCCCCGACGGAGCACACGATTCAATCATCTCGACATAGAGATCACGCTCTCCCTCGGGCGAGACGATTCCAATATCCGAGAGATTTGCGGCAATAAAAAGAAATTTTGGGCCACTGGCTTGCCTGAGAAGCTCTCGACTGTATGCTCCCAGCTCGGGAGATGTGATCTGAAAATCAGCGATAACCTGCAACGCGAGATCGCGTGGCACAACGAAAAGCTCTTTACCCTGGAGGCAATCGCCAGTCTGATCAGCCGGAAGAATAAGAACAGCTTTAGTCGCATCAGGCTCAGGCCGCCGGCGAAGATGCTGGGTACTCTCATCCCATCCAGCTCCGGTGATGCTCGCGAGAACATAATCTTTGTCCTCCATGAGCCCCATACTCTCCCCGTAGGTTACCCGACTAGCCTGCGGGAACGCTCGCAGGCACAACTGTGCCGCATGCCCACCCACCAGGTGAGAGAAATACACTTCGGTGAAGGCGTCAGCTTCGTTTCCCAACACGCGCCGAAATCGCTCAATCGCTCCCGGATCGTCATGATTCCCCGAGGGGCCAACGATATTCGCTATCTGCGACTCGGTTAAAACACGAACGTCGAGCCATCCCTGACTGCGCGCCTGCCGCTCGATGATCGGCACTATCCTCTGTAGTCGATCGATCTCCCAACCCGGCATATGAATGAGAAGAACGACCTCAGCTACCGCATCGCCATACTCCCTCATCCCAAACCACCGGACAGCGGACACTGCCGGGAGCATATTTTGCGGGGCGAAAACGTGGATGAGGCATCGTCGTTTCACAGGCACACCACATCAGGTAAAGGGAAATATTACGGTTCCAAAAAAACTCCGCAGCGGCTCGAAGAGAGACAGGTGAATACGGGTCGACTCAGCCAGCGGTGTCAGCATACAGCTCCCGGTTGAAAGAACATCTTCGGTGAGAGTCGTCGTAAGCTTACTCTGAAAGCTCAGCGTACCGTCGAGCTGCTGCCATCCCCAGTTATTCCTTACTCCGGAGTAGTAGGCGATCCCGTCAACTTCTCGAACGATAAATCGTCCCGCAGCCGAGCTAATCTCCACGACTAAGGGAGTGCCTCCACTCGGGAAACAGAGGAAGGAGCCCGAGCTCCCATCAGCGAAAGCGACACGGAGCTCGCCCGTACACTCCGAGAATCCCCGCCGTTTACTCGAAACAAGGGTCCGATCAAGCCCGTGCGGATCCACAATAAACTCGTTCATCCCGATGAGATGGCACATATGATCGACGTAATGGATCGCATTCGTCATCAGCCCAAACACACTGCCGGTCACGTGATAGTGGAACCGGCCTGTCCCCTTCAAGGTCTTCCAGATATGGTCGTATATCCAACTCTGCCGCATACAACAGTTGACCCAGGCTTTGACGCCGGCAGCAGCGGTGATTCGGAGCGCCTCATCATAGTCACTGGGATGTTGGAAAAGAATTTTCTCCAGAACTACCGCATCGACCGACCGACCGGAGAGCAGGTTTCGGAGAGCCTCCAAGCGAACATCCGCATTCGTCGCTATGATTGCGAAATCCACATGCTCTAGGCTCGCCGGAACGACTCGGGAAAACTCAATCTGATGGGCTGAGCCATCTCCGGGCATATCTGCGTAGCGCTGTCTGGTGAGTGCAAGCGCTTCCTCTGAGGGATCGATGACAAAAATATGCAAGGGAGCTGCAACCGCTTTAAGAGCTTGGGTATGCCGACTTCCGAGTTGACCAGCACCGATAACAACGATGTTTTTCATGATTTTTTAGCGAACATACTCCGGATGGGTTTTCGAGAACGACGCCGTCAAGCTATTTCCACCCGGCCATCCCTTTTTCACAATTCTTTCATTACTAAAATTACCATGGCGGAGCTGCACCGACCAACGCGGCTGGGTGCTCGTGTTTTCGATACTGCGATGGAGGAGGAGCGTGTTGAACACGAGGACCTCACCAACCGCTAAATACCTGAGATCAAACTGAGGGAATTTATCTGGCACCGACGGATCGGCCAAAGCGATTGAGTGCGCACGATTCTTACTCTGGTTGTCAGCATCCGGAACGACAACTGGGAGAACTCCTTCACGGTGAGAGCCGAGGGCACAGACAAGGCCACCGTTATCCCCGACAAGATCGTGGATGGTGAACCAGTAGACGAGAGCATCCTCCGAATCTTGCACATAGGGGAAATCCTGATGCCACGGATAGAGAAACTTCGCCTCATGCGGGAGATCCATCCGCATCATCTTGACATTTGAAGCGCATACAAAATCAGTTCGAATCAACGCCTTGGACAACTCAACGAGTTCAGGCTTCACGTCGAGCGCATGTATACTCATGAGCTGACGACAGGCGTTATAAATGAATGCTCCCTCAGCTCTATCTTTCGAGACGAGGTCCATGATGCCCACATCGAAACGATCCCCAGACGGCCGCCGCTCTCCCCGGGCCCGATAACGAAGATCGATGAGACGGCTAAGTTCGTCTTGTATCAGAGCGATCTCTCTTTCCGAGAGCAGTCCACGAGCAATAAAGCACCCATATTCTCGAAGAAGAGTTTGAGCTTTCTCCAAGTGCGGTTGGTTCCTGGAGGACAGATCCGAAAACGGGATTGTCAGCTGCTCTCGAGTAGGTAGGTTCATGATAGTTCTCGAAATTTATACCCTCTATAGATGCGCGGAACCGGTGGTTCGCTCTACAAACGGACCGGACATGCCATCAGCATCTTGAACATACTGGATTCTCTATATTTTTTATCGAGATCAAGCACCGACTCTCCGCTCAATCGAAGACGCAGCAACGCTAGAAAGTCGGCGAGGAACGTGCCCTCCTTTGCGCAATGCCCCAAAAGGAGGTTCCCCAAGTAAAGAGCGGTCTCAAAAAGAACTCCCTCTGTCGTATGACACGATCCACAAGCTCCGAAATGAGTATTGAATAGACCGATAGCCATTTTTCGCTTTTGTTCACTGGAACGGGCTTGGGACTCCGCAGCTCGACCCAGCTCGTCAATCAAACACAGGTCCAGAGCATTTAAAACAATGGGCTCGTGTGTCTTAAATGGTGCGGGCGATTCATTCCAAACCCCGAAAAACTGATGAGGAATAAACTCGATATTCCTGCGCTGTTGCTGGAATGAAAAAAAATCCTCGTCTTGCCTAACCAATTCAACACCAACTTTTCCCAGAAGCGCTCCAAAATCATGCGCCGAGAGGAAATCGACATGGGGCGCCACTAAGTCATCACGCGCACGAATACGAGCTGCTCTCAAATAGAGCGCTTCATCCTCGCGAAATGACCTCTCTGAATCATAGGTGAAAAGTCGCCGCGCAAGCTTTACGGTACACGCCCGGGGCGTATTGTCAGGATAATAGTAGGCATAAACGAGACATGTTGGCCCACTGCGTAGATCCTTTAGTTTATGCAGAAATTGGTCGACCTGAGGGATGTGATGCAAAATCCCGTAAAGCCAAAAAACATCACACCGAAGATCCAAGGGAGCCTCAACCAGATTGCCATGGATCGGCTCTATCGCATCGGTCAGCTGTTGGCGCTGAAGATACCGACGAAACCGATCGACATTATCGATTGACGCATCGACAGCATACACTTTCTTCGCCCCCGCTCGAAGAAGGGCTACCGACCAATTGCCCCGACCAAACGCGTAATCGAGGACAACCTTATCGTGGAGCGAATTTCCAAATATCTTTTGACAATAATGAGTACACGCGGCCAACCAGGGTTCATTCAGCTGCTCAAAGCGAAACATCGAGTTTGCGTAATCATTGAGGACAGCTGGGTCGATTTTGGTATCCACACTGGAAATCCTAATAGGAATGGCTGACCTTCGCCACTGGCATTACCGACCCCTGTTTTATGGTTTTGGAGGGTCCAGCACGTGTGGCATAATCCGAAGCTATGAACATTCTCGGTCTTCATCGTGATCCGTGGCATAACACCGGCGCAGCGGCCATCTCCGTGAGGGGGGGGATACCCCACTTTGCGAACCTAGCGGAGGAGCGGCTTGACCGAATAAAAGATTCCCGGAATTTCCCCCTGTCTTCAGCTCGAGCCTGTATGCAAGAGGTCGGGATTAGCTCCTTTGATGAGCTCGATCTTATCGTCCTCGATTATATCGTTACGCGTGATTGGCAGGGGGACTTTCACAAGAAGTTGCCCCTCTCGGGTACGTTCCTTGACTCGATTGACCCGCGAAAGATCCACGTCGTGAACCATCACCTTGCGCACGCAGCCTGCGTCTACTACAGCTCGCCATATTCCGAAGCCGCTGTTTTAGTTGTTGATGGCCGCGGATCCGAAAAGGAAACTCAGAGCCTCTTTCATGCATCCCCCGCTGGCATTACTCTGGTTGAGAGTACCAAAAAAATTGGAATCGGGCTGTTGTATGCCGCCATAACCCAGCACATCGACTTTGGGCTGCTGCAGGAGGGCAAAGCCATGGGGCTCGCGCCCTACGGCGAATCAGTCAATAAACGCTTCATCACCTATCCGGGAAGCTACTCAGGAGTTGAGACTGACTACGACTCTCTCTGTATTGAAGATGGCTATGCTCTCAGGGGATTACATCTGAAACCGACGAGCTTTGAGGACAAGGCACGCTATGCGTTTGAAGTCCAAGAGGAATGCGAGCGAGCGATGTTACATCTCGCCCGCTACGCAAAGGAGAGGACGGGGGCAGACTATTTATGCTTATCAGGGGGCGTCGCGTTAAATAGCGTTGCCAACTACGCTCTTCTCCAGTCAGGGCTATTTAAAGATATTTTCATCAATCCCGCCGCCTCCGATACGGGCATCCCTCTGGGTTGCGCATTACTCGGGTACCACCACATCCTACAGCAACCTAAAACGTATGAATGGATTACGCCGTATCTGGGGCCCTCCTACTCAGAAGCCGACTTACGCAGAGCAATCGCCGGAACTGACCGATTCGAAGTCCTCGAACATAGCGCGCTTGAGGTTGCCACGAAGCTATTGGCCGAGAATAAAATCGTGGCAAACTTTCAAGGCCGCTCTGAAATGGGGCCCCGGGCGTTAGGCAACCGAAGTATTTTAATGAGCCCCCTGCGACCGGAAAATAAAGATATCCTTAACGCTCGAGTCAAGTTCAGAGAAGCGTTCCGACCCTTCGCTCCCGCAATTTTAGCGGAATTTACCTCGGAGTATTTCGTTTTCGATCGGGAGAATCCGTATATGCTTATGGTGGCGGATATCCACCCAAGCAAGCAGGGCGTGATTCCGGCGGTGACACACGTCGACGGGACCGGCCGCCTCCAGACTGTGTCGCGGAAGTACAATTCACGTTTTTACGATATTATAGCCGCATTTAAAAAACATACCGGGGTTCCGGTTCTCCTGAACACATCTTTCAACGTTGCCGGCGAACCGATCGTAGAAACACCGGAGGATGCAATACGCTGCGTCGAGGGAACTGCGATCGACGCACTACTTCTCGGAGATTATCTTCTCATGAAAAGGTCAGCCGGATGAGCAAAGCAACGATAGTTCTTCCCACTCGAAATAGGCCGCAATTTTTGCACCGGGCGCTCCGCTACTTGGCAAGTGTTCACTGCACTCTCCCGATTCTCGTGACAGACTCCAGCGATTCTGAATTCCGCCATGAGGTCCAGGGTGTCCTCGACGAAGTCGAGCGTTCACTCAACTTGGCGGTGATCCACTTTCCTCCAGCACTTGACTTCCCGGAAAAGGTAGTTGCCTCGCTCGAATGGGTAAATACTGAGTACTGCACCCTCTTGGCAGATGATGACTTTATCGTTCCTCGTAGCATCGAAAGTTGCACTGACTTCTTGGCAGCTCATCCTGATTATACTCTTGCTCATGGGCTCGCGGTGAGTTTCCGTTTGAGCGGAGCGAATCCATGCACCGGAGCTATTACCGAAGTGTACGCCTATCCGCAGATGTCCCAGGAGTCGCCGTCCGGATTGGAAAGACTCCGCAGTCACTCGTGCGTCTATCGGACCACATTCTACTCGGTACACCGTCTCTCAATCATGAAAGAAATCTGGGCGGCAAGCGTGAATACCGACATGGAATTTCGAGAGCTTATTCCCTCCTTTCTGGCGATAGCCAAAGGAAAATCAAAGTGCCTTGAAGTCTTTTACATGGCTCGCCAGGTTCACGTCGCCTCGGACTCAGCTCAACTGACGGACCCGCTCCTGTGGCTGACCACTCCGCGGTTCTCTGACGGCTTTCTTCGCTTGCGCAAAGTGTTGGCTGACGCCCTTGAATCTGAGCTTCGCGGCACTGACACCGAACGCCAGGCAACAGTTCACAAAATATTTTATACGTATTTTGCTGAATATCTCGCGGTCCGTGGAGGAAATCGATTGGTCATTCAGGGGTATTCAGGGACTGAGCGGACCTATGAGCCTCCACCATACGATCCACGTCTCGATATGGCATCGCTGGTGGGGGGGGCGAGCCCATTCTTCGGCGAGTTTAACCCAATAGCTACGATTGTGAGGGGGTAGTTATGCGAATTGAACCTCTGACTATCCCTGGCTCATTCCTCATTCATGGCGAGCCACGCCGTGACGATCGGGGCTATTTCATGCGTACCTTTGACGATGGCATCCTCGCCAAGGCCGGTCTTGCAACAACCTTCGTTCAGGAAAATCAATCTCGATCCCTCGAAAAACACACAATCCGAGGACTGCACTTTCAAGCCCCTCCCCACGCCGAGACGAAACTCATCCGCGTCGCTAAGGGCACCCTACTTGATGTCTTTGTTGATTTACGTGTGGGCTCGCCCACCTATGGCAAATTTGAAGCCATCGAGCTGAGTGAGGACAACTTACTCCAGCTGTGGATTCCGCGCGGCTGTGCACATGGCTTTTGCACCCTCTCTCGTGACGTGGTCATCATCTACAAAGTCGACTCATATTACACGCCGACCGCAGAGGGAGGTCTAAGATGGAATGACCCCAGCCTTGAGATACCCTGGCCAACTGCAGCGCCGATTCTTTCCGAGAAGGACATGAAACAGCCGTTTTTGCGCGATTTGAAATCCCCCTTTCTATTTTAAGTATGACCGAAGTCGTTCTTATTGGCGGTAACGGCCTTCTCGGCTCGGGCATCACCAGGGTCCTCACCGATGACTTCAGGGTGATTCCGCTGTCTCGAACGACTTTCCCTTCCGTCGACATTCAAGATCGCTCGGCACTTGAGCGGGGACTTCCGCACAAAGTCACGACTCTCATTCATGCCGCCGGAGTTACCGATGAGCTTGCTCAGGATGCGCCCCGTGCGCTTCAGCATTCCACTACGGGAGCTTTCAACCTCATTGAGGTAGCATGCCAGAGAGGCCTCCGCGAACTCGTGTACATCAGTACCCAGCACGTCTACGGAACAACTGAGGGAATTATCGACGAGGACTCGCCGACGAACCCGAGATCATTTTATGCGCTCTGCCATACGATGACCGAGGCAATCGTGACGTTCTTAGCGAAGAAATACGACGTCCGTCTTCTCATTCTCCGCCCTGCGGCAGTCTTCGGCAATCTACATGAGCCACACTCTTTCAAACGGTGGAGCCTGATCCCGTTCTCATTTCCACAAGCAGTAGTCGAGTCAGGTCAAATAGTGCTGAAGAGTTCTGGCTTGCAGTATCGCTCATTTGTCAGCTCAACCCGCCTCGGCGGCTACATAAGAGCTTTTCTCCATTCCACAGAGCGACATCGGATTATAAATCCGCGGGGAGAGGATTGCATGACTGTGGCTGCATTCGCAGATCTTGTGGTTACGACTTACAAAGAAATGACGGGTATCGAGGCACGAGTCCTCAAACCGGAGCCAGCAGTGAATGAGCCCACCATCAAACCTCTTGACTATCGGTCGCGAGAGCCGGAACCTCGGGAGACATTCGACCTCAAATCGCATTTGACTACTTTATTTAAGACTCTCCGAAATCTATGAGTGAAGGCTATTTCGCGAAGCGTTCCCCGCTCGACCAAGACATCGCCAAGCAGTACACGAAATTTCTGCTGGAAAAAGATATCGAGGATTCTCCGCGAGCACGGCATCAGTTCTGCCTTGATGCTCGAGTGCACCCAAAGCTACTCCTCTACAACCCCCACCTCAAAGCCATCGCGGCGCTCACCTCAAAGGACTCGAATCTCGAGCGTCTCCGCGACATGACTCTTGAAGAGTATATGGACTATCATTTCTACTTTCTCCATCAGGGATATCGCTATGGGATACCAGAGAGTCAGCAGCTTTGGCTCGGACATCCCATAGTCAAATCTCCGAATGATTGTTGGATCTATCAAGAGATTCTTTCATCTCTCCGTCCCGACTACGTCATAGAGCTTGGTGTACTTTTTGGGGGGGGCTCTCGATTTTTTGCCAGTATGCTCGACCTCATCGGACACGGTGAACTTATCGGCGTGGATGTGACTCTCGAGAAAGCAAAGGGGCTCTCGCACCCCCGAATTCGGTTGTTTGAGGGTAGCAGCGTCGACCCAGCAATCTTTGGGGAGATTGAGGGCATGGTGCGCGGGAAGAAGGTTGTCGTCATCGCTGATTCCGACCACGAAAGGAGTCATGTTTTAAAGGAACTTGAGCTCTATTCACAGCTCGTGCCTGTTGGCTCCTACCTCGTTGCTGAAGATTCTATGAACGACGTAATGGCTTTTCATCCCGTACCTAATGAGGGGCCACAGGCAGCCGCTCGAGAGTTTCTTGCATCTCATCCCGAATTTGAACCTGATAGACGCTGGGCTGAACGTTACATTCTGAGCCTGAATCCCCTTGGTTACTTAAAGAGGATCCGATGATAAAGGTACTTATTGCCCCACCAAACATTGATATCAGCGTGTATTCGAGCATCCCAGATCCGGTACGCCAAAAATGTGCAGAGCTTGGATTTCAAACGATCTACGATATCCCCTTAGCGCACCAGCTCCTCGTACGAGAGGAGTTAATCGATGAACACCAGCAGTTTGTTCAGGGGGTCTCCGGCGATTGTACTTT
>JBILDU010000112.1:0-8670 GCA_044352465.1 Bdellovibrionota bacterium | reverse complement strand
CAGCGACGGGAGTTGGCAAGACGATGCTGCAAAAGTCCGCACTCTTGAGCAGATGGCGAAAACGATAATTTGCTTAAAGGCCAAGAAGCTTGATAACAGGGTCGCTCCCGAGTTTCTAGAGCCGCTCCCCCTCAACGACTATCGCTATCGACGGTGTGAAAATGCGTGCAAGGCTGCATTTGCTTACTTCGACGGTTTAACCGAAAAAGAGTACTGTCTCTTTTGCGCTGATAATCATCACTACTACAAAAGATTTTGGAAAAATCCGAACGGACAGAAAACACCAGGGAGTAACCCGCCCGGATACTCAACGCCAAACACTGATGGCACGCAGCCAGATCCTCCCGCCCCAACATGGGACCGTGACCCGAATACTCGACGTGACATCGAGCGGTATGTTTACGACACCACGACGGGCGAGTGGGTAGAGTTCGTGTTTCCGCACATCGATGAGGGGTGGAAAAACGCATGCAGATAGGTGGTGGCAGACAAGTTGAAGCTTTAGGGAAGGGCTCAAAACGGATGGACCGTCTTTTTATACTTTTTTCTTTGGCCGTCCTTTGCACCGGAGCAACCGCGTCGTGGGCCGCACCGCGGGATTGGCGAGAGTATCGGACAATTGAACTAGAGTCCTACCAGGAGCTTTTAAACGAGCAGCACGCTCTAACAGCGTCGGGAGCAGCATGCGAAAGCGGTCTTACGGAAGTGGTAGGTATTACCGGAGCTTTCCCAGAGAGCGAGAAGGGCCTACAAGCCGGGATGGCGTCTAAAAATGCTTACACCGTAGCGGTTCCAGGGGACGAAGGATGCCCGCTGGATACGACGGCATTTAAAAAGTTAATAAGCCCCGCTTCAATCTGTCTTGAGGTTCAACGAACGTTGCGTACTGACGATGTGCCGAGCGGCAAAAGCAGATGCTTGCAGACTCACTTCGTAGCGAGGGTTTGCTGCGACTTCTAAACGCACCGTGACAGTAGATGTCCCGCTTGTGGAATCCCCTAGGATTATAACGAACCTCTTCATCTGATCCTCTACGCTCAACTTCGTTGCATTGGCGCAACGTAGGAGTTGCAGCTCCGCACAGTTAAAAGCCGAGTCCAATCGTCTTTTCAAGTCCTTAGAGTCTCTTTGCCTCTGGCACCCAGTTTGCCCCGTAGGGGGGTGTCAGGCAATTAAGCCCCCCCTTTTTTTCTCTGTACCGGGGCTACTCGATTTAGATGGAGGTATTTATTTAGAGTGGGAGGATGGATCGCTCCTCGCTCTGCGCCCTGCAAAAAGTAGCCCCGGTACAGGGGAAATCACACGCGCCATCGAAGACTCAAAAGTTCATCCAGCCTTCCCCAGTGCCCATCATAAGGGGCGGGGCTCTCTGTCAGGCTCCCAAAATCCCTAGAATTACCCCACAATCCCCCTCCACTGATGATCGTCTCTACTTTGCAGACTTATGCAGAGGCTCCCTAAGTCGCTGTGCGATGTCGCTCCGCGGAATCCGCTCGACCGTTTCGGAGCGGCGGGTGCGGTATTCGACCGATCGGTCGGCGAGCCCGTGCTTTGAGACAACGATGCGGTGCGGCAGTCCGATGAGGTCGGCGTCGGTGAGTTTCACGCCGGCTGAAAGATCTCGGTCGTCGACGAGGGTCTCGATGCCCGCAGTGGTTAGCGAGCTGTAGAGTTCCTCGCCGTCGCGCTTTACCTGATCGTCGTTGCCGAGGACGACGAGGTGGACCCGGTACGGCGCGACGCTCTCCGGCCAGATGAGTCCCCGCTCGTCGTGGTGGATCTCGGCGATGGTGGCAAGGGTCCGGCTGATGCCGAGTCCGTAACAGCCCATGTAGAGGAGCTGGGCTACGCCGGTCCGATCGATGTAGACGGCGTCACGCATGAGGCGCGAGTAGTGGTGCCCGAGCTGAAAGATGTTACCGACTTCGATACCCCGTTTCGGGATGAGCCCCGCTGCGACTTCCGGGTGACGGGCGGTGTGCTGTGTTAAGATATCGGCGTGGATCGCCGTGCGACCGTCCCCAGACACGAAGTAGTCGCTTTCGCCGCACGTAGCCTCGACGATTATCTCGTGACAGTACTCTCCCCCCATGTAGCCGTTGTCGGCCTCAACGAGCGAGGTCGGGAGGTGCAGCCGATCGAAGATGCGGCGATACCCTTCGGCTATTCGGGTATAACGCTCGCGGAAGGCGGCTTCGTCGGTATCGAAAGAATAGGCGTCCTTCATCATGAACTCGCGGGCGCGGAGCATGCCTCCCCGAGCGCGGAGCTCATCTCGAAACTTGGTCGAGAACTGATACAGCACGATCGGTAGATCGCGGTAGCTCAGCGAAAAGCGCCGGACAAGGTCGACCAGCATCTCTTCGGCGGTGCCGCCCAGAACGAAATTGCCGCCGCGCCGATCGGTTACGCGGAGAAGCTCGAACGCAACGCTCTCGGTGCGGCGGGTCTCCTGCCACAGTTCGATCGGGTGGAGGGTTGGGGCGATCATCTTTTGACAGCCGAGGCGGTCCATCTCGTTTTCGACGAGAGCGATGATCCTATCCTGGACTCGGATACCGAGCGGGAGGAGGTAAAATCGCCCTGCCCGTGACTCGCGGAGAAATCCACCTTGATAGAGATAGCGATGGCCGGCGGCTTGAATATCGCCGGTTACGTCGCGCACCGTTTTGCCAAAAAGGGTCGATTGACGCATAAAGCACCTTTGTAGTCCCGGTTTTCCGGGAACATTGAGGGATTGAAAGGACTATGTCGAACGCTGCATCCCGCGTCGCGCGGGTACTCGAGGTGTGTTACCCCTGACGGGGGATGAATGGGCGGGGAAGAGTCAGAAGTACTGAACGCATCCTCAAATTATAACGGAGCGGCCGAATTATTCAAGAAAAAAGGGGTTCGCGGAGGAGAGATTTGGGGCGAGAGAGTCAGTCCCGCTCCGGTGACCCCATCCATCAGAGATCCGCAAGAGGTGGGGCGAGACGGATCGACATGGTTGGTCTGTAGCTCCGAGGTAGGATTGTTCTCTGTACCGGGGCTACTCGATACAGACGGAGGTATTTATTTAGAGTGGGAGGATGGATCGCTCCTCGCTGTGCGCCCTGCAAAAAGTAGCCCCGGTACAGGGGAACAGGGGGAACGCAAAAATCTTCTTCGGTTCTTCCCGCCACCACATCACTCGCTCCGTACTCGAAGAGCCGTACCGTCTGGGAATTACGAACTCGAGGGTCGTTTTTGTCGGGGTGGGTGGGGTGACCTCTGAAAGCGCTCCGGTAAGCCGTTCCTGTTGAAGCCAGTATTGGAGTGTTGAGACCGAGACACCGGCGCTTTCACAAAAAGCGCGCTGCTTCTCCCCGCTCGCTTGGTACCGGGTAAGGAGGGCTCGCCGCCGGGCAGGGATCAATCTGTTCCTTCGCTCCTCGCTCATAGTCCTCCTTTAAAGCTGTCGGAGGGACTTCTCGCTTGGCCGGTAGGAGCGCGGGAAGAACGGTGCGGGGGGGACGGTTACGCCGCGCAGATGCCGGAGCGAGGCGCAGATCTCCGGCTTCGGCCGTGACTTCTCAGCGCACCCTGCAAGAGCGGACTATGGATAATCCTTAACGAAAGACAGGGGGTTCTTTTTTAGCTGTATCGCGCCCTTTTGGCGGGGGGAATTTCGCAGACGATCGTAGCTCTCGTTATCGATTGATTACTTCAGGCAGGGTGGTAGATTCTTCACGTCGATGTAGTAAACTTCCGTTCGATGAACCTTCAACCGGTCGACATGTGGCGCAATATCGAGGGTGGGGTGCTCTCCGCGCTGGGGCGTTCTCTCGCCGACCTCGTCTTCCCAAGACCGGATCTTTCAAAGGTTCCGCCCCTCGAAATCGAGGGGGTTAGCAGCCTTTTGGGACCCGGTCAGGTGGAGCCCCATCTCGTACTACTTGATCAGGCTGCTCAGAGTTCGGGCCTACTCTTTACGCACATCTCCGATTATTCACTAACCCTGGCCTTGACCGATGGTTCACGCAATTTTCTTGCCCACCTCTCCTCTTTCTTCTCTCGATCGAGTCTTCTGACCGAGCTTGAGCGTTTTAAGGCCAATAGCTCTTTTGAGGGAGAGGTTGATTATCGCGTGGGGCTTTTTGTCGGTCGACTCGTCTCGCCGGGAACGGTGCGGGGGACGATAGCTGCGGTGCGAAGCGCCGGTCTCGGGGAGTTTCTGGCGGTGCGGGCGGGGATACGCGGTTATCACACGGTAGCCCTGGAGGGGGAGGGGCGGATAGTTATAGCTCCGATAGAAGCTTATCTGGCTCGTTTCAACGATGTATATCGGCGCCCGGTTGATGGCGCTGACCCTTTTGATGGCTTCGGCGGGTAGGTAGTACTCCGCCCCCCGGACCGGCTCTCAGGTGAAAAAACTTTCTGGTCGGACTACGGGAAGTTCAGCCTGGAGCGGTGCGCATGATAGTCGGGGATGGAGTTTTTCCGTGAGGATCGCCGCGTGGCTGTGCCCTGTGGAAAACCTGTTGGCAACCTGTGGGGTGGGTGTTATAGACCCGGTAGCGTCTTCGGCTAACTTGCTGAAGGTGTTAAAGTCCCCCTCGTCTGATCGCGATCCTTATACGATCCGGAGGGAGGTGGGAAAGTTGTAAGAACAGGAAGTTCGGCTCGTGTAGCGATGAACCCGGTAACGGTTTTGGGCGGCGGCCGATGTGTTGAATCAAGGAGAGATAAAAATGTCAGGCGATATCCGCTTTCGGGTCGATAGTGAGCTTACAAAAAGAGTTGGCACGTGGTTCACGGTGCGGGAGATCCAAGAGAGTTTGAAGATTAATCCGGCCACCTTGAAGCCTCTTCTAATGAAATACGCTCGGGAAAACCTCTTGCGGCGGCGTCATGTGAAGGGTACGGCTCGGTCGGTGCAGTTCTCCCCAGCAGCGGGGAACAAAAACACCTTTTGCGCTCTCATTGGCCGCAATATGCCGTACCGGCAGTTCGCGGTTCCGCCGACGTTGAAGGGGGGAGCGACGAAGAAGGTTGTTGGAAAGGCGGCGGTGAAGGCTTCTCCCGCGAAGAAGGTAACGGCACCGAAGAAAGCCGCAATCAAAAATGGGGCAAAGGTCACCAAAAAGACCGCTTCAAAGACGCGGCGCTAGTGGGGCTTGTGGCCTTTGGAGTGATAAAGGGGCGCTTGAGCGCCCCTTTATCGTTTCGGCACCCACGTGACTCGATTTATCTTGGTGTTGTCCCATTCCCTCCCGGTGAGCTATAGATCTTGCATGTCCCCAACAGCCAAGTTCTTCAACGCTATATTCTTCCTCGCGGCCGCTCTCTCAATCATCGCTATCGGCGCGCAGGAGCTTCATCGACGTCATGGGCAGACGGTTCAGTCTACGCCTGAGTCGCGTCGTATCCTCAGTGAGCTTCAACCTGCGTTGCGGGTGGAGGAGCGCGCGAGTCACCGATGGGAGGGGATGGTTGCTGAGGGGCGGCGCCGGAGTGAGGCGGAAGAGGCGGAGCAGATTACTGCGGGGCTGGAAGGTGATGATAAATCTGAGTTCTCTAAGTTTTTAGACCGGGTGGCTCCGTGGTAAGCCAAATCGTCAAACGAGTTTTTGTCGGCGGATTCCTCCTGCTCGGTCTTGGCGGTTGTCTTCTCGTTCCGATCGTCGATGGAGTTAAGCAGATCGGGGTGACGAAGGCGGACCGGATGGCGCTCCTGCCAGACCGCGTGGCGAGTTTCAACAACGCGATGTACTGGGGGAGAAGTCAGGACGCTCTGACCTTTGCGCTGCCGGAGAGCCGCGCGGAGCTGACGAGAGCGATGAAGGAAGCCTCAAAGTATCAAGAGCGTATCGTTGAGACGAAGGTCGACAATATCGAATTCGATGATGAGGGTACTCACGCCACCGTTGAGGTTACGGTGCGGGCGTTTCGAGTGCCGGTGTATGTGGTCAACGACAGCGCCAAACAGCAACGGTGGGTTTTCTCTCTGACCAACGGTTGGCAATTGGCTGGGATAGATAACGGGAAGAAAGATGAAGCGTAGCGTTTATCTCGTGGGAATGGCGAGTGTGGTCGTCTTTGGGCTGGTCGGTTGCTCCGGGGTGCCAGCCCCGCGACCGAGCGCGTTCCCGGTAGAGAGTGCCCAAGCGGGACGGAACGTACCCTTTGGTCTCAAGGTTGTCGATGAGGTGAATGATGGGCAGCGGTTGCACATCCTCGCGAGTATTGAGAGCCGAACCCCCTGGGACCCCAGTCGGGTGATGGTGCGGCTCACCGGGTTTAGCGGTGAGAAGGTTCTTGGGGTGAGTGATTATCCCCTTCTGGGGAGTGGTAACTCGGGGGCACCTACCGTTTTTGAGCCGGGCCGTCCGTTCGACGTGTCGTTATCGAATCCGGTCGCAGGGGTGACCGATTATCAGCTGGAGCTCTTGTGGGGGGAGGAGTCCGGGATGGAGCTCAAGAGCGCTGCGCCAAGCCCCCTGCAGTTAAGGAATGTCGCCGTGATAAAGAGCGCTACGCCGTGCTCGGCGGAGCGGTGCCCGGTCGTGTATGAGGTGAGTGGAGAGCTGATCAATTCCGGTCCCGGCAAGATAGCGCGCGCGGCGCTCGGCGTCGGGTTTCTCCCCCATGCCCAAGGTGGAGGAGGGCTCGTGGCTGGTATTCCTGCGGAGGAAGAGGTCGTAGACATCGCGGCCTTGGCGCTCGAGCCGGGCAGGTCACGCCCGATAAAATTATCGGTTGAGCAGCCTGAGCTCGTAGGGGGTGGGGAACTTAGCCCGGTGGTTCGGGTGTTATCTTTCGAGGCGGCGTTGCCCACCGAGAAAGGGACTAGTTCGGACGCCGGTTAGTATTCTTGGGGGCTTATCTCGCTTTTTCTCCGAGGTATCGTCCGCGCGGGTGGCCGGCTACGACAGACGCTTTCCCTCTCGGTTTGAGTTCTTCGCGGTAAATCAATAAACTACCGCTCCAGCGGCTAATGTGAAGCGGGTGGCTCTCTCGTCTCGGGGGAATAGCTCCGACGTTATCCCGCGATCCCCATAGCGTAGTGACTCATGAAGGATCTCCACTTGTCGAGCGAAGACACGACACTTGTTTCTATCGGTTCAGCTCCTAAAGCGAGCGAGTCGCTTGACCTGCGACCAGGGGTCTACATCAAGACCTTTGGATGTCAGATGAACGAGTACGACTCGCAGAAACTTGCTCGGATGTTGGAGAAAGATTATGCCGCGGTCGAGCGGCCCGAAGATGCAAGCCTTGTCATCATCAATACCTGTTCCGTTCGGGATAAGCCGGAGCAGAAGCTTTACAGTTTACTCGGGGAGATGCGTGAGCTGAAACAGGTTCGTCCGGAGCTTATGGTCGGTGTCGGCGGTTGCGTTGCTCAGCAAGAGGGCGAGAAGATCGTTAAACGCAGCGATGTGGTCGATTTCGTTTTCGGCACCCACAATCTATCCCTCGTCCCAGGCCTTATCGATATTCGAAAGGGTGGGGGACGTCCTCAAGTTGCGGTCGATTACCGCGATGAGTGGGAGGAGTTGCCGCTGGGGTTTCGTGCTGAGGATCATCGAGTCTCTGTTTTTATATCGATAAGTCGGGGCTGCAATAAGAATTGTACCTACTGCATCGTGCCCACCACTCGAGGCAAAGAGGTCTCGCGCGCCATGCCGGAGATCCTTAAAGAGGTCCGTTTAGCGGCGCACCGTGGGGTGCGCGAAGTGGTACTTTTAGGGCAGACGGTGAACTCCTACGGTCTCGATTTCACGCCCCGCCAAAGTTTTGTGGGTCTACTCGATGAAGTTTCGAAAGTCGACGGAATCGAGCGAATTCGATTTACCAGCCCCCACCCCCAGGAGATTCGCCAAGACTTTATCGATCTCGTCACACGGAATCCTAAGGTTGCTCATCATGTGCACATGCCCCTGCAGGCGGGGAGCGACCGGATTTTAAAGGCGATGAATCGGAACTATCGTCGCAAGCGTTACCTCGAGATCATCGCAGCGCTCAAGGAGCGGGTGCCAGATATGGCGATAACGACCGATATCATCGTGGGGTTCCCAGGGGAGACCGACGAGGATTTTGAGGCTACGATGGAGATGTTGGAGCTTTGTCGCTTCGATAGTAGCTATTCGTTCGTATTTTCGCCCCGTCCCGGAACCGTTGCCGCCACCCTTGAGGAGCATCTGCCCGAAGATGAAAAGATGCGACGTTTGAAGAGATTACAGGCGCGCCAAGATGAGATCACGACCGAGCGACTCGGTAATTGGGTCGGTAAGGAGGTGGAGCTCCTTCTCGATGGGGCCAGTCATAGCCACCCCGATAGGCTCTATGGTCGCTCAAGTCAGAATATTACGGTCAACCTCACTCGCCCGGAGCCGGAGCTAAAGCCCGGCATGACTGTGCTCGCTCGGGTAACAGAGGTGGCTCGTTACACCCTCAGAGCTGAGTTTGTAAGCGTCGTGAAGCCATAAGCGTTAGCTCTAAAACCTTCGAGTTCCGTGTGCGAGATATTTGTTGGCGACTTTGAGTGACTGGTAGTCGACCCCGCGGTGGGCGTTCGGGCCACCTAAGAGGCTGAAACCGGCTGATTTTTCTGGCAACGAGTTCCTAAAGAGGTCGTTTCCCGGGCATTCAGGGCCGCCTCATGCCGCTTTATTTCGTCCCCGTACCACCTCCAGGTCTCTGAGACTT
>JBILDU010000035.1:0-27959 GCA_044352465.1 Bdellovibrionota bacterium | reverse complement strand
CTCGCAAGCATCGACCCGCTCTCCCCAGCTCTCATCGTCCCTCTCCCAATCGCGGCGCTGCTCGGGGGAACTGTCACTCCGATCCTGACCCTGGCGCTCTCTATCGTTGTGGCGAATTGGTATATGTTGTTCCGGATCAACTTATTCAAGAAACTCTCGCGAAGCTAACGACCGCCGGCGAGACACGCAACCACCGCTCCCAATCCACGATATCCGCGAACCACCGCGACGGTGGCGGGCGATTGCCCTAGCTCCGGAATTGACACCGCCGAAGTCACCAACTCTGGAGAGCGGAGATAAGGTATTGATCACTCGTTTTGAGGCGACAAAGGGGGGGCTGGCAGGGCCCAACGGGGCGCCGCCGACGTTAAAAAAATACCGCGGGTCTCCATCGAGTTAATGCACCCCCGCATAAAATCGGCTACCATGAGCTGTCACGCTGTGACGCCCGAATACCCACTCTCTTAAGCAGCGGAATTATGCAATCAAGACCGACCAAATTTATCTTCGTCACCGGTGGTGTGGTGTCTTCCATCGGGAAAGGGTTGACCTGTGCCTGTATCGGCGCCCTTCTTGAATCGCGCGGCCTTAAGGTTACCGCGATGAAGCTTGATCCCTACATCAACGTCGACCCCGGAACGATGAGCCCGATCCAACACGGCGAGGTATTTGTCACCGACGACGGCGCGGAGACCGATCTCGACCTCGGGCACTACGAGCGATTCATCGAGTCGAAGATGTCGCGGGTAAATAATTTCACGACCGGTCAGGTATACGAGACTGTTATCGCCAACGAGCGACGGGGTGATTATCTGGGTGGAACGGTTCAAGTAATCCCGCATATCACCGATGAGATTAAACGGAGGGTCTTCCTCGGTGCGCAGGGCTTCGACATCTGCATCGTTGAAATCGGCGGAACAGTGGGCGACATCGAGAGCTTACCGTTTCTCGAGGCGATTCGTCAGATGAAAGCGGACCTCGGGCCTGAGAACGTGCTCTACATCCACGTCTGCCTCGTCCCGTATATATCTCCCGCTGATGAGTACAAGACGAAGCCGACCCAACACTCGGTCAAAGAACTCACCGGATTCGGAATCGTGCCGAGTATTATCGTGCTTCGTTCAGAGAAACCACTCGATCCGAAACTGAAGAAAAAGATTAGCCTCTTCTGTAACGTGGCTGAAGATTGCGTCGTGAGCGCTCCGGATGTGAGCACGATCTACGAGCTGCCTCTGATGCTGCACCACGAGGGTCTCGACCAACGCATCGTGGAAGAACTCAATATCTGGACGGGTGCCCCGAATCTTGCGCCATGGCAGAAGATAGTGGAAACGATCAAGTCCCCCCGAAACGGGCAGGCAACTATTGCGATGGTCGGTAAGTACGTCGAGCTCACCGAGAGCTACAAGAGCCTCACCGAGGCCCTATATCACGGCGGATTCGCCAACGACTGCAAAGTTCAGATCGCCTACATCGACAGCGAGCAGATCGAAAGAGATGGTGTCGATAAGGTGATTGCGGCGGCGACAAACGGCAAAGGAGTAGACGCGGTCCTCATCCCAGGAGGGTTCGGTATTCGGGGCAGCGAGGGAAAGATCGCTGCGGTCCGCTACGCCCGAGAGATGAAGATCCCCTTCTTCGGAATCTGCCTGGGACTCCAGATGGCCACGATAGAATACGCCCGCCACAAAGCCGGAATTCCAAAGGCAACGAGCGCAGAGTTCGATCCCACCTCTGCGGAGGCGGTGATTCATTTGATGGAGCACCAAAAGAAAGTTGAGCGTAAAGGCGGATCGATGCGCCTCGGGGCTTACCCCTGTGTCACGAAAGAAGGAACCCTAACCCGAAAGATTTACGGCCAAAAAGAGGTTTCGGAACGCCACCGCCACCGCTTCGAGGTAAACAACGCCTATCGTGCGACTCTTGAGCAGGCCGGCCTCACCCTCTCCGGGACCTCCCCGGACAACGAGCTTGTCGAGATTATCGAACTGAAAGATCACCCCTGGTTTATCGGGGTGCAATTCCATCCGGAGTTCAAATCGGCCCCCCGGACACCCCACCCCTTGTTTCGAAGCTTTATCTCGGCGGCGATTCAGCAACGCAACGCACGACTTGCGCGCTCAACCAACGGAGTGGAAGCGATCGTCACCCCACCGGGTGGAAACTTCTCCAAGCCAGACGAGACTATCGTCGCAGAAGACTCAGTGCGGGTCTAAGACATCCGGTCGAGATAGAAATCGGGTAAGCCGAATTCGCGCTTCACCGCATCGATTTCGGCTTGGACAGCGCTGCTGCGATTCTTCGGCGAAGCCGACTTCACCGCGGTAATCATCGTATTTTTTGACGTATGCTCGGGTGAGATAAACTCAAAAACCTTCACGTTGTAACCCTGGCCTTTTAAAAACAGTGCTCGCAGGCCGTCCGTTATTGAATCAGCGAGTCGCCCCTCCAAGATTCCGTGCCCGAGCACGGGCTGGAGCGGTTTCGGCATCGCCAGGTGCCGTCGGACGTATTTATGGCAGCAGGGTGCCACGACGACGAGCCCCGCACCTCCCCGAAGTGCATAAACAATCGCGTCGTCAGTCGCGGTATCGCACGCATGCAGCGCCACGACCATATCCACACCCTCCGGAGGTACCGCCCCCGCACCCGTGCCGTGAATGAAGGAGAGCCCCGTATAGCCACACTCACGCGCGGCCTCCATCGAAACGTCAACAAGATCGGGGCGTACCTCGATCCCCTGAACGACTATCTCGCCGCCATAGCGCGACAAGAGATAATCGTAGAGCGCAAAAGTAAGATAGCTTTTACCTGAGCCGATATCGACCACCGACCTCACCGCCGCTCCGGCGGGAAGCTCCCGCAGAAGCGAATCGACTACTTCAATGAACTTACACACCTGCCGAAATTTATCGTTCTTCTCCCGACGAATCAGTCCGTTACGGTCGGACAATCCGAGGATACGCAGATAAGCTGCTCCAGGGTCGACGAGATAGTTTTTCTTTTTATCGTGAGCGAGATTCGGCGCCACCTGAGTCGAAGCGTTCGACTCCTTGAGGCGCTCGCGACCACTCGGGTCCCGCTCATAGGTCACATCTCCCTCGGTTGAGCACAAATTTGCCGTGCAAAAATCACGTTGAAGCAGATCGAGCAGGAAAGCGCCGACATCTTCAGACTCGAGATTCTTGTGAATATCTCGGGTCTGATACGAATAGGTGCAGGCGAGATGCTTCGCGCCTCGAATAAGCGCCGGTTGAGCGCGGATCCGCTTCAACTCATCGCGGCCTTTGTAGCCGCCCAGGGTCAAACGCACGAGGGTTCCCAGCTCAAAAGCCCGCACCACTCTCGTCACAAAATCATGCGCCTTACTCACTCGCAACGCTCCATAAGAGCCCCAAAGGCACCGCCCATGCGGTGGCGGTGGGGCCACGTTCGCAAAAAACCTTCCGGGGTTCGCACCGAGGCCGGTACCCACTCAGGCAGTGGTACCAAGCGAAAATGTGAATGCCCCTCCAAGAACGCCGCGACCGTCGCTTCGTTCTCTTCGCGCGCCGTCGTGCAAGTGCTGTACACCAAGCGCCCTCCACTGCGAACGTTCTTCGCAGCGCCTGTCAGTATCGCAAGCTGCAGAAGATGAAACTCGCTCAACTTCTCAGGCTTACGGTGCCAGCGGATATCGGGACGACGCCCTACCACACCGAGCCCTGAGCACGGCGCATCGACGAGGACTCGATCCGCTTCGACACCAGCATCGAGAACCTCCCCCGAGCCGACCCGCGTCTCGACTATCGTGATGCCGAGCCGCTGACACATTTCATCAACGAGTTTTAAACGAAGGGCTGAACGGTCGAAGGCGAGGATCCGCCCCGCATTCCCCATCAGTGCAGCGATCTGGCCGGTCTTCCCCCCCGGCGCCGCACAAACATCGAGGACGATCTCTCCGGCGCGGGGTGCCAAGAGACGGGCTATCGTCGCTGAACTCTCATCGTGGACGACGAAGAGCCCCTGCCGAAAACTCTCGAGCGTATCGAGCTTCCTGCCAGCCGGAAATCTCTCCACGATTAAAATATCGTCACTAAAGCGACCGGGGCTGATGACGAGGCCCTCAGCCTCAAGCACTCGTTGGCACGCGGCCGCGCCGATGCGCAGAGTATTTACCCGAATAAAAAGAGGCCACGGCGAGTTGTTCCACCGGCAAAGCTCAGCCGTCTCGGATTCACCTAGTTGCGTCATCCAATGGGCCACCAGCCACTCAGGGTGACTCAGATCGCGGGCGATTCGTTTTATCGGATCAGCCTCCGGTTGTGGTGGCGGCGCCCCTTCCCGCAGCAGGCGACGCAGCACTGCGTTTACCACGTTGCCCAACTTCTGCCCGGAAACGGCTTTCGCCATCTCTACCGCCGCATTGACCGCGGTACCCGCATGAATTCGATCGAGAAAAAGGATCTGATACGCACCGAGCCGTAATACCTCTCGAACCTTTCGAGGGAGAGAATCGATTCCTTTGACGAGATACGGTGCTAAAACCGCATCGAGGTAGGAGCGATTCTCAACGACGCCCTTCACGAGCTTTTGGAGGAGATTCCTCTGATGCTCGTCGAGACGGCTCTCGGTCAGGGCCGCCGTTAACTCATGGGAGAGGAACGCACCCTGATCTTCGATTCGCACCAAGATTTCCACCGCCCACGAGCGGGGGTCGTTGCGGGGTGAATTCCGCAGATTTTTAGCTGGCCCAGTTGTCACTCGGTGATTGTGGCACAGACTCGCCACGAAATCGATCAGAACCGTGCCGCCGGTGGATGGGGTCGTGGCCGCTTGGCGCTCAGGCCCCTTTACAGAAGTCTCTTCACCTGCCCGAGGTTTGGGGGGCGCAAGGAACTCCAACGGAGAAGCGCCCAACCACGAGGAATTCTACGGCAAAAAATCACGGGAAAAGGGCTAAAACCCCCCTTTTCTTGATAATCCTGGGGCCTTCCTGTACCGTTAGGAACGTTATGGAAACCGCTGCCTCCGTCATCTCCCCACGTTCGTTCGCGCTGACGCCCTCACTTATGGTCGGCCAACATCACGATCTTCTCCTCATCGCGGGCCCCTGCCAAATTGAGTCGCTCGAGCACTGCTTGATGATCGCCGACACCTTGCAGAAATACGTGCGCGGTCTGCCGGTGAATCTGGTCTTTAAGTCTTCGTTCGACAAAGCGAACCGCACGAGCATCGCCGGAAGGCGCGGCATCGGTCTCGATGCTGGGCTCGAGATCTTAGCCGAAGTGAAGAAGCGGACCGGCCTCCCCGTCCTCACCGATATTCACTCACCCGAGCAAGCTGCGCATGTTGCTGAGGTCGTCGACGTGCTCCAGACTCCGGCTTTTCTCTGTCGGCAGACCGACCTTCTTCTCGCGGTTGGCCAAACCGGAAAAGCGGTCAACGTCAAAAAAGGGCAGTTCCTCGATCCTCACGATATGGCCCACGTTGCAGCCAAGATCGCGTCAACTGGAAATGAGAAGATCATGCTATGCGAAAGAGGGGCATGTTTCGGATACCGCGATCTCGTGGTCGACATGCGCAGCCTCGTCATTATGCGGGAGACCGGCTACCCCGTTATTTTCGACGCGACTCATAGCGTTCAATCGATGGGTGGAGCCGGTGGAGCCTCCGGTGGTAACCGCGGCTTTATCCCTCCTCTCATGCGAGCAGCGGTCGCGACCGGTATCGATGGGCTTTTCATCGAATGTCACGACAATCCCACGATAGCTCCATCAGATGGGGCGAGCATGATGCCACTCGAGCAGATGAAAGGGTTAGTCGAATCCGCATGCCGGATTCGCATGGCGACCCTCGAAAGGTAACGATGTATCTCACCAAAGCCCAAAGTCTCGCTGTTGCCTTGGGAACCTTAGCGCTCTTTTTTGTCGGCGGCATAACGTATATGCGACTTTCCAAGCCGCAAGTCGTGGCGACACCCACACCATCGACCGTGCCAGCGCAACCAACGGGCGCACCGGGTGACCCGACTCCTGGTCAAAGCTCCAACTTCATCCTTGAGAATTTTCACCGGAGCGAGATGAAGGACGGGAAAAAGGTCTGGGAAGTCTCGGCGGTGAAGGGGCAGTATTTTCCGGAGACGAATACCGCCCAGCTCGAGACACCTCGACTTCTCTTCTTTCGCTCAAGCGGTGAAGTTATTGAATTGAGTGCCGCCACCGCGACTATCGCCCTCTCGGGAACCAGCCTGACACGGGCTGAGATTGCGGGGAGCGTTGAGGTTGTTTACAGTGAAAAAGTAACGATAAAGACCGAACTCGCGGTCTACGATAAGGAAAAGAACCTAGTGACTGCGCCCGGCAAGGTCTCTATTACAAGCGCACAACTCGATATCGTTGGGCGAGAGCTGACGGCCTACCTCGACCGTAATGAGTTCCGGCTTGCGAAGGACGTCTCAAGCACAGTCAAGAAACGGGCTCTCGAACGAGGCAAAAATGCCTAGAAGCGACACCTCTGATAAGCTATCCCCTCTCCTGCCTCTGATGAAACTCGGAGCTCGTTTGACAAAATCGTCCGCGGATAAAACGAGCTTAGGAAGCCCTCAAGGTAGCACGCCACCCTTTCAAAATGCGCCTCTTCGACCTCTCATCATCTTCATTTTAATCCTCACCTGGGGCGGCCTACTGACGCCTCCGGCTTTTGGCGCCCCGACGCCAGCTCCCAGTCCGAAGAAGGTGAAAGCCGCGCCCCTGAAGCCGTCGTCCAAGAAGACGCCGCCAAAAAAGAAGTCAACCTCAAAGCCCACATCGAAGACAGCAACCAAACAGGCTTCCAAGAAAACTCAACCGCAACCACCGGAGACAGCTCCGAAGTCTCCCGATCTCAACGCTCTCTCGCGGCTACAAGGAACGAACGCCAAGGAGCCGACTTTCATCAAATCAGATACTCTCACACTAAACGCGGACGAGCGGGTGTTTATCTACTCAGGCAACGTTGAGGTGAAGCAAGGGCTCATGACTCTGACGTGTGGAGAGATCGAGGGACGGTATAATACAAATAACCAGATCGATACGATCGATGCGCGGAGAGATGTCGTCATTATCAAAGAGGAGATTCGTGGGACGGCTCAAAAAGCTTTCTTTGATGCCAAGACGAATACCGTGACACTGACGGAGAATCCCGAGGTTCAGCAAAACGGCAGCATTTTGAGCGCCGATTCGATAAAGATATTTTTAAACGAGAATCGGAGCGTTGCAGAGGGCACGGTCCGAGTAAAGCTCATCGAAAAATCCCCCACCGATTCGGCAATTAGTCTACCGTAGGTGTCGTTTCGGTCAGAGGCTGGGACGGATCGGCGGGAGGAGCGCCAGTCCCACCATCGAGTGTGCCGCTTCCTTTGACCAAAAACTGGACCTTCATCAGGGAAGTACCCTCGTACCGGCGGAGCTCCAGGACGTGTTTACCGGGGACAGGTGACCACAGATACGGCCCAGAGACATCCGCGAGCACCTCACCGTTGAGCACCCACTTCGCATCGGAGAAGGCCCCGCTGCTCTCAAAAGGAATCTTCTGTACCTCGACGGGAATATCAGGATCGATCGCGATAATCGATCCGTCCACAGGTCTCACGATCGTGGCCGGCCGCTGCTCCGGTCGAATCGCCCTGACTACCTCACGAGACTCGGTCCCGGGCAGGTAAAACTCTTGACCAGCCACGCTTTCACGGACCGTCACCCCCGGGGGGACCACTGGGGCCGCCGGATTAAATCCGGGCCGCTGCGCCAAAAAATCGAGGATCCGCGCCCACAACGGCGCAGCTCCCGTCACCCCCGAGACGTTATGCATCGGCTCACCGGAAAAATTTCCAACCCACACGCCCACGGTGTAGTCACGGGTAAAGCCGAGGCACCAGTTATCGGTCATATCCTTGCTGGTGCCGGTCTTCGCGGCGCTCCAAAAGGAGGTTCCCAGAGCGTTCTCAAGGCCAAAAGTTGGGCTGCGACTGCCCCTATCAGCGAGAATATCACCGATGATATACGCCACCTCGGCCGACAGCAGCGCTTCGGCTGGTGCTGGCGCTATCCGTGGGTCAAAAAAGATATCCGCGCGCGATCCCCCGTGGGCCAACGTGCGATAGGCCGAAACAAGCTCCCACAAACTAACGGTCGGTGACCCCAGAGCGGCTGAGGGGCCATACAGGTCAGCCGACTGAAGCGCCCCGAAACCAAGTTTGCCCAGAAACTCAACAAACGCCCCCACTCCAACCCGCTGAACAGTGAGCACTGCGGGAATATTTAATGATGCGGCGAGAGCGACCCGAACGGACACGGGGCCGCGATAGAGATTGTCGTAATTTTTTGGTCGGTACACCCCGTTTCCGACGGGAATATCCACCGGCGCATCGTTGAGCAGAGTATCCGCGGCAAGCAGCCTCCGCTCGAGCGCCAGGGCATAGAGGAACGGCTTCAAGGTAGAGCCTGCTTGGCGTCTCGCTCTCACCCCATCCACGAATCGAGCGGAGCTCTCGGCGCCACCGTTTCCAACGTACGCTAAGACTTCACCGGTATCGTTCCTTACAACAAGGGCTGCGCCGTCGGCCACGTGGGAAGGGGCCAACACGGCGAGTTGCGCCCGAAGTTGCTCACTGACGAAGCGCTGAAGGGGCGGATCGAGGGTCGTTAAAACATCTCGCGCCTCCCCCGCTCTCTCAGCAATGAGCCGACCAACGTGGGGGGCCGCCACTACCCGGTGGAGCTGCGCCTGAGGGACTCCTCCCGCGCCGATAACGGCGGCGATCTCTCCGAGACGTTCGCATCCGGCCAAAGCAAAAGATCTATCACCTTCACGGACCAACGCCTCTTTGAGGCGACACGCGCGCTCAGCGATGGCGGAGGACGCGGCATTGGGAGAGCGGAGCAGCACGGCTAGCGCCACGCCCTCATCGGGACTGATTCCCCCAACCTCTTTTCCAAGAAGCGCTCGTGCCGCCCCCGAGACCCCTTCGACCTCTCCCCGAAAAGGGACAAGATTCAGATATGCCTCAAGGATCTGCTCTTTCGTCCAACTCTTCTCCAGTGACCACGCAAAGCGCAGCTGGTTGATCTTCTGCAGATACGAACGTTTCCCACCTCCAACCGGACGCAGCGCGGGCTCGAGGAGCCCCCCTAACTGCATCGTGAGGGTGCTCGCGCCACCCCTTCCCCCGCGAAGAATCGCCCGAGCGAGCGCACGCCAATCGATTCCGCTGTGCGCGTAAAATCGACGGTCCTCGGCAAACACAACGGCTTCCCGAAAAGAGACTGGGATTGCCGAAAGAGATATCCATTGGAACCGGCGTACCTCGTTCGAAACTCGAACCTCTTGGATCACCGAACCATCACGGCCCCGTACGATAAGATCGGAACTTCGGTAGCTCGCTTGCACCGTCTTAAAAGACGGTACGGAGGTGCGGGAGCACACCGCCAGCGTTACAACAGCGGCAAATCCCAGGGCAAGAGCAACTCCTCTCACGGAGCGATGCTCACAGGCTCATTCGGCAACGCGCCAAACATATCCGGCGAGTAGAGCGCCTCAACCCGTACCTCGGGAAGCACGAATTCACCGGCCGTGTTCAGTCGCACCGTATATTCAAGCTCACCACTTCCTTTCTCCAGGTTCGCGAAATAGGCCCGATAAGCCTCAAAGGTTCGCTCCTCAAAGGTTGGCAAGAGCGCCCGCCCCTCCGTCAGAGAACGAGCACCGGAATCAGCGACCAAGCTTTGAGAGAGCGATTGCCCGCCGATTACCACCGCGCCGGGTGGAAGCGGGTCGTCGATAACGACCCAATTCCGATCGGCTTGAGCATCGAGGCTGAGCTTTACCCGCACGATGTCACCAACGGACCATTGCCCTGGAACCCGTTGAACCACCGGAGCATAGCTTTTCCTCACGGTATATCCGCGCCACAGCGGCTCACGGAGAGGAATAGCCGCCCGGCTTTGCACCGTTGCCCACGGACTACCGTTCCCCCGCTGCTCAAGCTTTAGCGTGCCCGCCTCTGCGGTCCACGGTATCGTCACCGGTGCTGGTGGGCGATTTCCGGACCACCGCACGGCGGTCGTTGTGCCACCAAGCGAAAGCTTGGTCTCGCCCGACACCGAGGCACTTTCAAACCGCTCCGAGAATCGCGATAAAGCGAGGGTGCCCCACGCATTCGCCGTCGTCAGATCCCACGCCCCGTCACGCTGACGTGCGAGCGCTCCCCGAGCGATCTTTGGAATGTCCGACTTCCAATCTCCCGTCTCTATAAGGACGTCCAAAAGGCGCACTGCATTCAGATCCACCGAGCTCATCAACCACCACTCGCGATCGAGTTTTTCAGTTGAAAAACCGAGTTCAGTTCCACTCAGATTGAGTCGCCCGCGTAACACCTGACGCACCTGCTCCAGTCGCTCGTTGCGAGTCCCCACTTGCGCAGACCGCGACAAGACCGCGTACCAGTTGATGAGCTCTGAAGTCGACAAGATCGTCGCATCGATGACCAGGTCTTGCACCAGATCGGAAACATCCTCGCCCGCCCGCGTCAACGCCTCAAGGGCGCTGAGTCTTTCGGCACGCTGAAGGGTCGCTGCGGCAAAACTTATTTTACCCGCAACCAATCTCCGCAGCGCCTCAATCATCTTCCGGCGTTCGTTCATTGGGATCTCCCACCCTTTCGCCGCGGCCGTGCTCAGCACGTATGCCGTCAAAATCGGGCTCCCCTGATTCTCCGTCACGAAGAACTTCAAATTCCCCTCGCCATCGACATACGTCGGCAAAATCGCCATGGTCGTCGACCAAAGCTGGGGATCAGCGAGCGCCACTGCCTGCGAGACCCGTTGCTCGAGACAAGTATAAGGATAGCGCTGCATCACCTCCTTAACTCCAGCGAGCCCATCCCCTAACCGAGCGGCCAGTCCAACCACCAGCCCGCCGCGCCCCGGCATCGCTCCCGGCGGCGGGGCCACCGGAACCTCAACCACCGGAGCCACCTGGCGAAAGGTCGCTCCGTAGACTCGCTCAACCACCGGAGCAAGAACTCTCTGCGGCAGGGTGACACGATCAACCGTTTTACCCCCCACACGGGCCTCAAGGGTATAAGTTAAGGTCTCAATTCCCTCGGGAATCGGCAGTCTCCACCGAACCTCGGCGGAACTCCCCGGCTCAATCACACGATTCTCCGGTTCGACTTTCACTCGCGGATCATCCGCCGAGAGAGAGAGTTCAACCGACAGCGGCGAAGCAGTCGTATTTCGTAGAGCTACGGAGCTCACAATCGAATCCCCGTGACGAACAACCGGAGCGAACCCGGGAATCACGATTAGATCTTGGGTTGCTCGAATCGTCGCGGTGCCTGTCCCAAACAAGCTCGCTCCTCCGGTAACGACAGCCGCAATACGAAAACTGGTCAGCGAATCGTTGAGCGGAACCTCAACCGAAGCCTCACCCTTTTCGTCGAGTGTCACGCGGGGATTCCAGTAGAGTAGTGCATCAAACAACTCACGGGTGAGCCCACGCCCACCGCCACCGCCTTCGGGCCGCGCTTTGAGGCCGAAATGCCGCCGACCGACCACAAACATCTGCGCAGTCGCAGTGAAAACATCGAGCGGCCGGGCACCCATCATCGCCCTCAGCAGAAGCCAGGAGTCGTTTGCTTGCAATTCAAGAAGCCCCTCATCGACGGCTGCGAGAGCGACCTCTCCATGACGAAGCGGCTTACCGTCTAACGCCGCGACCGCCTTTATCGTCACCCGGGCTTTCTCCCGAACCTTATAGACCTCGCGGTCCGGAGTTACCGTTACCGCGACCTCGTGGGGTTTCCAACCAACCTCAATCTTTGCGAAACCCAACTTAAACGCCGGGCGCCCCAGATCGACCATGGCCGTAGGGGTAACCCCCGCCACCCGTCCTCGGACGACGAGCACTGAAACGAATACGTTCGGTGCATATCCAGATTTGAGCGGAACCGTCACGATCGGGTCGCGGGAGTTGAGCGGCTGCACGAATGCATCGATGACACCTTCTCGCTCGACGGTAACAAGCGCAGTCGCCTGATCAAACGGTGTCCGCACCTGAAATCGAGCTGTCTCACCCGCCTCATATGCTGGCTTCTCGGGGATGACATCGATTCGATCATCATCCCGACCACCAAACCACTGCCGCCCACTGTGAGTGATCCACAGCGACGTATTGGTCGCCGCAAGACGTCCCGATACATCCGTCGTCCGCCCTTCAAGGAGAAACTCTCCCGCAGCGCCCGTTCGCACCGTGCAACGAAATAAGCCAGTCTCATCGGTCTTACCCGAGCAGGGGGTTCCGGCATGGTTCGTGTCGCGGTAACTGTCGTACGAATACACCCCACCCACGATCCTCTTACGATGCGAATAGCCCTGCACCCGGTAGAGTTCGACAGAGACAGGAACACCGGCCCGACGCTCCCCCCGCGGAGAGACCGCGAGAAGCTCAACTTCAACCGACTCCTTCGATATCCAGGTTCCGGTCTTGATTCCAAGAATCGTCTCAGCTGGCCAGACATTCGCCGCTGTTTTCACTGTCTGAACGAATCCAGCGACATCTTTATACTCGAGCTCGGCCGACAGACGCCCGAGCCCCTTGAGCGGCGTCAGCCCATCAAGCGATATCGCCGCTGTCCCCGCATCATCAAGGACCGCTGTCTTCGTCAGGAGAGGCTCGGTTGCACCCTCCGCTTCGCTTGGTTCATAGATCTCTTTTTTGCGGCCCGTTTCCACGACGCCAGTGCCGAAAGCGTAGCCGTCAAGCCCCCGAAATGAGATCGAATCCTGTGGTGTCAGTTTGTATCGCACGGTGACCGGAAGCTTCTGCGCACCACCTCCAGAGAGGTACGCGACGGCAGCCGTCAGCTGAACCTCGGTTGGTCGCACGATATCCTGCTCGGGAAGAGCGACGACCCCCCGCATGAGCGGGACCCGATAGTCTTCGACTCGCAGCAAACCGCTTTCGAGGCTCTCAATGCTACCGTCTTTCTTCGTCCGCACCAAAGAGATGGCGTATGAGCCTAGTTTTGCTCCGGCTGGCACCGCCCACTGACTCTCCGCCGAGCCGTTCCCCCGCCACTTCAGGGGAATATCAAACTGCTCGTAACTTCCCTGATGGGTGAGTCGAGCCAGTGTGGGCTGCCCCCCTTCGGGCAACTTCAACCCCTCACCAGTGCGTCGACGGAGGAGGTGCTTCATCTTCACCGTGTCACCCCGACGAACGAGCGACTGCGCGAGCACGGTATGCGCACTCTCAAAGGTGTCACCCCACGTGCCCGTCGGCAGATCGAACCGCCACATCTCAATTCCATCGGTCCACGAGGAAAGGGCAAAAGAGAGATCATCACCGTGTGTGGCAAGCGCAATGAAGTCAGCCTGTCCTGGGGGGCAATATTCATACGCCAGCGAGGACGGTAGAGTCTCGGTTAAAAACACCCCCCGCGCATCGGTGCGACCACTCGCCCGTGCCTTACCCCGACAATCCGCGACCGTTACGGTCGCGTCTGCAACCGGCTCGCCACTGTGCAATCGACTTACCCATACGAGCGAACGCTCTGCACCCACTTTCAGGTGCACTGCCAGGTCCGTCACGAGAGCCGCCGTCCTGACGAAATAAGAAGATTTACCTTCGAGGTACCCCTGCCCCAGAGCAGGGCTCTCAACCTCAACACCGTAGAATCCCGGGGCTTTCAGAGGAATGCCCACCACCTCTAACGGAGCCCCGCCGCTTGTCCGTGGGACCTCTAAACGCTCCAAACGGGTGGAGGCTGTTTTTTCAAAGATCGAGCGTCCGCGCTCAAATTGCCGCACCCGCCCGAGAAGCTCAAGGATTTCTTCGGCGGAAGAGACTCGGGTCATTTTTGCTGGCAACGCAGCCGGGAGAGGGCGACCACTTTTTTCGAGATAAACACCGAGCGCCGGCTCGATATTACGCACCGTAATCGGCAAGAGCTGCTGTTCACCCCGCTCGATAATACCAAACGAGCCGTGAAACTTCGCCAGCGGAGGACTTGCATCGATGCGCGCGATAAGCGGCTTCGCCATCTCCAGCGGCCGACCGATGTCATCCTTCAGATCACTCGGAAAATCGACGGATAAATCAGTCGACTCAGGGAAGGGGCCGGCGAAATCCATTGAGATAATCTCGTTCGCCTGGAGCTCCTCCATCGACGCTTTCCAGGTTTGCCCGCTCGGAGCACGCAAGACCACATTCCCAGCCGACTCGATCGAAATAGGCGCAGAGAAATTTAGCGTCACGGGAAGGAAGGGGATGCAGCCGGCGGTGGGATTAATTCGCTGACACCAGACCGACGCCGTCAACGGCCCCCGCACACTGAACTCATACACCTGCTCAGTATCGAGCACCTCGCCTGAGGGATCACGCACCCCAGCACCCCACACCAGCTTCAGCTTCGTGTTCGGAGCTAAGCGAAGCTTCGGTTTGATAATCAGCCGCTGCTCCGGCGGAGTTGTATCGCCACTGGCAGCCCAGATCTCGTCAGCCAATGCGCCCGTCACTACTTCCGACTCGATCGGACTCTCGATGCCACTGTTGATGAAGCTCACCTTCTCCTCGACCGACCGCACATCAACAGGGCCACTGAGAAACAACCTAAAATAGGGCTCTTCCTCGATCTCACTCCCGTGATAGGGATCAGCCGCGACAATGACTGGACCTCCGGTTGAAAAGGTGAAGGTAGCGGCACCAGCTGGCGTTGCACCCGACAACGCTTTTAATTCCCCATTAAGGGTGAATCGGCAGCGCTTCCCACTCGGAAGATCCGCCGGAAACTCATAGAGCCAGGTACGCGCATCAATCCACCGCCCTTGGCCGGACTCGTGACACGAAACCGCGAACGGCTCAACGGCGCTACGCCCATCGGCGAACGGGACAACGTCTTGCGAGAAAACGACCTGCACCTGCCGAACGTCGCGCACAACCCCGGTCGGAGAGAACGACGTGACCGTCAACGGGGCATCGCTATATGCGGGGGCTCCCAGCGCTGCCAGCGAACCGAGGACACACGCGGCTGCACCAACAAGACGACCGAGGCGAATAGCAGGGATTTTCATCGTGGATCCTTAAGGAATGAGGGGGTTACTGGTAACCTTTGAATGAAGGTCGTAACACGTCGCGACCGGCCCGACCAGATCGCCACCCACCACCTCCAAGTACTTGACACGACACACTTTTATTTCCTTCGGCTACGTCACGGTGCAGTGATATCGTGACAATACTCCGCGCGCTTCTGCCCCTACGAGCATGGGCGCAACCGAAGGTTTTTCTTAAAAACTCTACCCGCCCCCTCGGCGGAACTAATCACGTGCAGCGGTTGCGGAGGTACCATGTTTTCATTTCAAGCCCTACTCCTCGCAGCGTCTCTCGCGGCGCTCTTCACCGGTGGGATTATTTTATCGATTCGCCGGTTCAATCACCGCCGCGTAAGTGAATCTCCCCCCTCGCCCCTGGAATCGGTGCAACGTGAGCTCTCGCTACGCTCCCTCGCTCTAGAGTCCGCGCTCGACGGAATTGCGATTCTCGACACCTCTGGTTGCTTTACCTATGTTAATGCCTCTTTCGCGGCCCTCTATCATGCCACTCCCCCCGAAATCCGCGGCCTCAATTGGCAGACCCTCTACTCCCTCGAGGAAAGGGTCCGCCTTGAGGCCGCCGTCCGCCCGCTTCTTCGCCGGGGTAAGCGCTGCGCAATCGAGGCCGAGGGGCAACGCCACGATGGCTCGGTTTTCCCCCAGCAGGTAACCCTTTTGCCAACACCACACGACCAGATCGTCTGCGTCGTTCGCGATATCTCCGCCCGGAGGGAGGGCGCGCTCGAAGCCGATCGCCTCGCTGCATTCGCGCGCTACAGCCCAGCGCCGGTCCTCAGGTTCGACGCCACAGGCATGATTATATTTGCTAACCCCGCAGCCGGAGATATCCTTGGACTATCCCGTGAGGAAGCGACGCCCCTGGCTGCGGTTATTGAGGGCGCCTCACGGATCGATCTGCCGCGGTGCATCCATGCTGGAGAGATCCACACATGCAGCGCGAAAATCCACGACCGATTTTACCACTTTGTTATTCGAGGCTTGCCCAATCACGGCTTCGGCCACGCCTACGGGTCGGATGTAACCGAGCTCAAACGCGCCCATCAAAAACTCATCGACAGCCGTAAATTCCTCCGCAAAGTCGTCGATGCCAACCCGAATTTCATCTTCGTTAAGGATGCGCGTGGGCGTTTCACTTTAGCGAATCAGGCGGTTGCAGATGCCTATGGGACAACAGTGGGAGCCCTCGTTGGACACACCGAATCCCATTTCGACGTTCCCGCCGAGGAAATCGAGCGCGCTCGCACCGACGACCGTCGCGTCATGGAGCAGCACGAGCATCTCTTCATCGCTGAGGAACGGATGACCGACGTTCACGGCAAGGTTCGGTGGCTTCAAACGGTCAAGAAACCGATCGTGATGAACCGTACGGGTGAGGTACGAGTCCTTGGTGTATCGACCGATATTACTGAGCGGAAAATCCTTCAGGATCAGCTTCTCCAATCACAGAAGATGGAAGCGATCGGCCAGCTCGCCGGGGGCATCTCCCACGACTTTAACAATCTCCTCACCGGAATTCTTGGTTATACAACACTCCTCAAAATGACCAACGAACGACTGCCCGAGGTCATCAGAACCGCCGAGCTTATCGAAGGCACCGCTCACCGCGCCGCGGCGCTCACCCAGAAACTCCTCGGATTTGCCCGCAAGGGAAAACACCACAACATCCCCGTGAATCTTCACTCGACTATCGATGAGACCCTCGCCATCCTGCAACGCACGATCGAGAGAAACATCTCGATTCGACTGAATTGCAGCGCTACCAACTCATTCGTGATGGGAGATCCGGTCCAACTGCAGCAGGTCATCCTGAACCTCGCTATCAACGCTCGGGACTCGATGAGCCGGGAGGCCGGTGGAACGGAAGGCGGTATCCTTTCAATCACAACCACCGTCCTTGAGCTCGCGACTGAAGACCTTCTCCCCGAGCCAGGACTAAAGCCGGGGACCTATCTCGAGGTAGCTGTCCGCGACACCGGCTGTGGTATCCCAGCCCCGATACGACAAAAGATCTTCGAGCCTTTTTTTACCACCAAAGAGCCGGACCGTGGCACCGGAATGGGCCTAGCCATGGTGTATGGAATCGTCAGGAATCACGGTGGTGTTGTTTCGGTCTATTCCGTTGAGGGCCAAGGCTCAACATTCCGCATCCTCCTGCCGACAACCGAGCCTATCCCCGCGCTTCTTCCCACCCCCCTACCGACTCGCCCACCAAGCGGCAACGGGAACGTCCTCGTCGTTGACGATCATCCCGTGGTCCGTCAAGTAACGGCGAAGATGTTAGCCGCTCTTGGATATAAGGTGACCACCGCCCATGACGGAGTTGAGGCGCTGGAATATTACACCGCCCACGCCGACGATATCGATCTGGTCATCCTCGATATGGTTATGCCGCGCATGGGGGCCCGGGAGTGCTTCCGCCAACTAAAAACGATTAACTCAAACGTGCGAGCAATTCTGTCGACCGGCTATGTTAAAAACAACGCTGTCCATGAAATCATGGTTGATGGTATGGCCGCATTCATTCAGAAACCGTACGAATTGAGCCAAATCGGAACACTCGTCGAAAAGGTCCTCCGGGGGGAATATCCCGCTCCCTCCGAAGGGTGCACGCGGCCCCTTACCCTGGGAGAACGCTGAGGCTTTTCGAAGCTTGGAGCGCGCTTGCCGGAGGATAGGATGTTCCAAGAAAAGCAGATAAAAAAATAGTGCGCCTTTCACGCGGTATCGGGCACAAATCTATTGAAAGGCGCGCGAGCCGCGCTCGTACCCCGCCCGCTCAACCTCTGACAGGTGAAAAAACCTACAGGAGGCGATAGTGAGCGAAGTTGGATCCTCTAAACTTGATCAAAAAGTGTTCGACTGCAGGCGAGCGCACCGTTTGCAACATCATCGAGTTGAGTCGAACAACGGCGTAATTCAAAATCGAAAGCAGCGCCGATTTTATGGTCATCGCTCTCTCGCAAACGCGCCCCGAGGGACCGGGCGATCTCCGCGCTGAAAGAAAGAACAGCGTAATCACTCCGCGAAAACGGCTCTGCCGGCGGAGGGACCCCCTCTGGAAAATCAAGGAACTGGACGAACGTAATACCCCGGCTCGGACTCCCCAGAAAGACCTCTGACTCGATGTGTTGGCGATAGAGCGCGATCAGGCGAGCGACCCACTCACACCACCTCTCCCGCTCAATCGCAGTCGCCCGATCGAGCAGGGGCAACTCGGGAGCGGCGATCATCTCAAGCATATTGCCGACAGACGGGATCTCTCCAACGGGCATCCCCACTTCGATGAGCGCTAACCGAGTCTCAGTCGTCAGCGAACGATTGAGAAGCTTATAGACTCCTTCGCGTAGCTGACTCATTTCGCGAGACGGTTCTCTCTCCCGATCTCGATGTGATTGGCTGTATTCGATCGACATGGCGGGAAGATACACTATTCGGGGTGTTTTTAAACAATTTTTGTCTTACGACCTGGCGAACGACACCTCGGCCCAAAAAGTGAGGCAAGTTGGGCCCCCGAAAAGGTCGGCCCATCGATCGGACTACCCCCCCCGCGGGCCGGAGGCCGCGACACCGGGCTTATCAAAGTCAGTGAGTTCCTTTGGCGGCACAGCTACTCGTAGGGCGTTCAGAACGGCGAGAAGATCGATAACCTCTTGGAACACCGCTCCCATGACCGGAGTTAAAATCCCCCCGGCCGCGAGCCCCATCCCTCCGATGCTCAGCACCATTCCCCCAACCGCGCTCTGGAGTGCGATGGAGTACATCCGGTGACTTATATGAAAGAGCTCATCCACCTTCTCAAGCGAGCTCTCGAGAACAACCGCATCCGCAGCCTCACTAGTAATCTCACTCCCCTTACCGAAGGCGACACCAACGGTCGCCGCTTTAAGCGCCGGCGCATCGTTAATTCCATCACCGACAAAGACGGTCGGGCATTTCGCCGTTTCACGATCGACGATAGCAACTTTATCCTCAGGGCTTTGACTCGCATGAACATCCGTAATTCCAACTGCCTCGGCGAGATAACGCACCTCACTTTCGCGGTCACCCGAGACGAGCATCACCGACTCAAAGTGGTGCCGGGTGCTGAGGTGTTGAACAAACGAGCGCGAATCGATCCGAATAGCATCGTGAAATTGAATCGCCGCACCAAACTGTCCATCGATGAGCACCACACACTCAAGCCCCGGCAGCGTCGGCGGCAGCCCTCTCATCGCCGCGTCGCCCCGGGCGGTGAGTTTCTTTCGGCTCGTTACCTCAATGGTACGCCCCCCCACAACTCCGTGTAGTCCTTCGCCGGGACGCTCACTGAGCGAGTCTACCGGAAGTAAGACATCACCGAGCGCCTTTCCTCGATTCACGATCGCCTCTGCGAGCGGGTGTTTCGAGTAGCGTTCCAAACTCGCCGTATAACGGAGCACCGTCGCCTCATCGAATCCCGGGCCACACCGAACCGCCGAGACCTCGGGCGTTCCGTACGTGAGCGTTCCGGTCTTATCAAGGATCATCGTGCGACACCGCCGTAGCTGCTCGAGGATCGTTGGATTCTTGATAATAATTCCCCGGCGTGCAGCCAGTGATATCGCCCCAATGATGGCAACCGGTATAGCGATAAGCAGCGGGCACGGCGTTGCCACGACCAGTACAGCCAGAAAACGATCGGCTTCCCCAGTCACAAGCCAGGTTGCTCCCGCGATCGCCAGAGCGATCGGAGTATAGAGCGCGCCCAACCGATCGCCCAAACGTCGGAGCGGCGGCTGACGAAGCTCGGTCTCGCGCATGACCTGCATAATCCGCGCATACCGAGAATCGACGGCGAGCCGAGATGCCCGAATCGTCAGCGCAACCTGCCCATTAACTGCGCCCGAAATAACATCCGAGCCAGGGGTCTTCTCAATGAGAAACGGTTCGCCGGTCAGATAGGATTCATCCATCGCTCCTTGTCCCGCGATGACGATACCATCGACCGGACACAGCTCGTGCGGGAGAACCACGAGCTCATCCCCCACAACGATATCGGCAGTGTTAATATCGGTCAGTTGGCCATTCACCTTTCGATGGGCGATCCGCGGCATACGCCGAGCCAGAGCCTGAAGCACCGAAGAGGCGCGCCCTGCCGCAAAGCTTTCGAGCACCGCTCCACCGGAGAGCATCAAGACGACTAAAGCACCAGCCAGGTATTCACCGAGAAGGAGTGCCGTCGTAATCGATATACCGGCTAAAAGGTCGGAGCCAAAATTTCCGCGCACAAGATTTTTGGCTAACTCCCACACCAGAGGCGCGCCGAGGAATATCGCTCCAAGAAGCGGGGCCTCAACTGGCCAGCCGGTGATACCGAACCCAAACCGCATCACCAGATGGGTCACGATCGCCAGCGTACTCCCGCCAGCGATCACTAACTGTAAAGACGAGGCGATATGCGAATGCGGCTCAACGCTCATCGGGAGCTCGGGCCCGGTGTGACTGGACTGACTCATCGGAATCTACATCGCTTAAAACTATTGCTCTTGACCCTCGGAGGTCACCCTCATTATGGGCCTTTTGATGATGAAAATCTCCAGCTATTGTGGAGAGCAGGCGGGCCCAAGGCAAGATAATCGTTCGCTTTTTACCGTGAGCCTTTTTGCGGTGAGTCTTTTTACGGCGAGCCCCAGCGATGTTTGGGGAGCAATTGACCACTCCAGCGAGGCTTGAAGCTAACCGCGCCCATGCAATACCTCCGCACTCAGTATCTTCTTGCGTTTGGAGCCCTCGGCGCGATCGTACCGTTTCAACCGATGCTGCTCCACAACATCGGCATATCCGATTGGCACCTGGGGCTGATTCTGGCGACGCCGGGGCTTGCCGCCGTGCTCTCTCCAATTCTGGTTTCGTACATCGCCGATCGACACCTTTCGAGCCGCAAACTTATCGTCGGCAGCTATCTCATCAGCGCCTTAGCCCTCGCTGGGCTCTTCTTTCTTTCCTCCGTTGAGGCGGTTATTGCTCTGACGCTCGTGCTCAACTTCCTCTACGCGCCGGCGATAGCACTGCTCGATGTCGTAAGCCTCCATGCCCTTCGTCATAATCTCACCGCGGGCATGAGCGAGCGTGAGTTCCCCCTTGTTCGACGGTGGGGTAGTGTCGGATTCATGCTTCCGGCTATCGCGCTGGCAGCTCTTACCTCTCTACTCGCGATACCCCCCGAGGTTGTCTACCTCATCGGCGCAAGCCTCTCGGGGGTAGCAGCGTTCTTTGCTCTCGCCCTCCCGGAGCTCCCCCCCGAAGCGAAGAGGTCGCGTGAGCTTCCCACCCTTTCCGCCCTGCGGATCCTCTTTACCCCCCCACTCGCCACACTCATCTGGGCTCTCTTCATCGCCTCGATTGGGGTTTCAATGTTTTATTTTATTATGCCGCGCTACCTACAGGAGCTGGGTCTCTCCATGGGGGTAGTGGGGCTCGTGGTAATCCTCGGGGTCGCTTGGGAGATCGTATTGCTTTCTATCGCCCCCCGAGTGCTTGAGCGCTGGGGAACACGCGCGACAACCATCGGCGGCTTCGGTCTTACTGCCGTGCGATTCTTACTACTCGCGGCGATCCCCAGTGTCGCCGTCGCGGCGCTCACTCAGATCCTTCACGCACCGCTTATTCTCGTCCTCGCCGTCATCCTACCGGTAATCTTTACCCAAGCCGCAACTCCCGAGACGCGAAATTCCGTCCTCGGAGTCGCCTCCTCCATCTACAACGGATTTGCTCGGATTATCGGCCCGCCTATCGCCGGAGCGATACTCGCCCTTCCGCACGGCTCAGATCTCGATCAATTAAGAGCTGCGTTCGCTGTGGGTGCGCTATTTTGCGCCATCGGTACCGCCATGCTTTTCATCTGGTTCAAGCCCCGACTCCCCGCAATAAAAGTATAGAGCACCGGTACGATGAAGAGCGAGAACACCGTTCCCACAATCATCCCTGAGACGAGGACGATTCCGATGCTTTGACGGGCCGCCGCCCCTGCTCCCGCGGCAAGAATGAGGGGGAAATGCCCCACCACCGTGGCGACGGATGTCATCAAGATCGGCCGAAGGCGGGTAAGCGCGGCACCGACCACCGCCTCACGCTTCGAACGCCCCTCGTGTTGGAGCGTATTCGCAAACTCCACGATCAAAATGCCGTTCTTCGCCACTAAACCGACAAGGGTAACGAGCCCCACCTGCGAGTAGATATTGAGACTGGTGGCCCCGAGAAACACAAAAACAAGCGCACCCGCGAGCGCGAGCGGCACCGAACCGAAAAGAACAATGAACGGGTCGCGAAAACTCTCAAACTGAGCCGCCATGACGAGAAAAATAAGCACGAAGGCGAAGAAGAGAGTCGTCAACATCGTATTCTCTTCCTTCCGAAGTTGCCGCGATTCGCCGGCGTAATCAACGACGGCCCCCCGCGGTAAGATCTCCCGAGCTGCTTCTTCAAGCACCGCCAATCCCTGGTCTATGGTGATTCCTGGAACAACCGCTCCTTGGATCTTGGCCGCATTAAGCTGTTGAAAGCGATTGAGCTGACGTGGTTCGACCGTATTTTTAATCGAGGCAAAAGTCGCTAGTGGAACTAATTTCCCATCGGGGCCGGTCACATACCAATTCGCCAACTGCTCGGGATTGAGCCGCTCACTCCGCTTCGCTTGCGGAATCACTTTGTAGCTGCGGCCCTGAATATTAAACCGATTCACATAATCACCCCCGGTGTATCCCGCGAGATCGCGGCCCACTCCCTCGAGGCTGAGGCCCAATGCTGCAACTTTATCCCGATCGAGCACGATCTCGCTTTGCGGAAGATCGAACTTCAGATCGGTCGTCGCGAACATAAAGATTCCGCTTTGCATCGCTCGATTAACGAGCTGCTCAGCGAACTCAGCGAGCTCCTGCGGTTCTCGGGTTGAGGAGATGACGAGCTCTACCGGAAAATCAGATCCTCCTGGCAGCGGTGGAGGCGTCGTGACGATCACCCGGATACCCGGAATCATCCCCATCTTGGCCCACGCCTCGTTCTCGAGGTCAAGAACAGAGCGAGTGCGCTCACTCCACGGCTTGGCGATCATCCCGGCAAATCCACCGTCGGGACGCATGAGCTGAAAAGTTCTTGAGTACTCTGGGAAACTTTTAAAAACCTCGTCGATCGCTCGACTATAAATCATCGTCTGATCGAGCGATGCATTCGGCGCAGATTGTATAATCGAGAAAAGGACACCCTGATCCTCTCGTGGCGCGAGCTCACGCAGCGAAAAGAGGTATAAGAGCGGCAGAGCCAGGACAAGAACCGCGGCTCCACTGACCACACCGACTCGATAGTCGAGTGCTCGACTAAGCCAGCGCGCATAGACATCTTGCAGCCGGCGAAACCCCTCATCGATCCGCAATTTGAGCCGAGTCGGTGCTTCGTCTTTTTTCACTAAGCGCGCTGCCATCATCGGGGAAAGGGTCAACGCCACGAACCCGGAAATAACAACCGCCCCCGCCAGGGTAAAGGCGAATTCACGGAAGAGGACCCCGGTGAGCCCACCTTGAATGCCGATCGGTGCATACACCGTCGCCAACGTGATCGTCATCGCAATCGTTGGCCCCACAAGCTCGCGGGCTCCCTGGAGCGCAGCCTCCAGCGGCTTCATCCCTGCAGCAACATGGCGCTCAACGTTCTCGAGCATGACGATTGCATCGTCGACAACCAGGCCTACCGCCAACACGATCGCAAGGAGCGTGAGGAGATTGATCGTGAATCCGAAGACAAACATCAAACCCACGCCACCGATAAGGGAGAGAGGGATCGCCACGACCGGGACTAAAACGGCCCGAAGTGACCCGATAAAGAGAAAGATAACGATAATGACGATGAGGATCGTTTCCGTGAGTGTCCGGACGACTTCACGGATCGCGTCGTTAATGTAGCGGGTCGCGTCGTAGGGAATACCCACGTTCATCCCGCTCGGGAGTCGAGCTTCGATGTCGGGAATCGTCTCGCGCACTTTGCGAATGACATCGATTGAATTGGCGTTCGGGAGCACCCATACCCCCATAAAAGTCGCCGTTTGCCCGCTAAACCGCACATCCTCGTCGTAACTCTCCGCTCCAAGAGCGATATCGGCAACGTCGCGTAACCGAATCAGTGTCCCCCCATCGCTCCGAATTACCAGATCTTCAAACTCCTCTTTCGAGCGCAGATCGGTATTCGCCGAGAGATTTACCGAGATCATCGACCCTTTCGTGCTTCCGACAGCCGCAAGGAAGTTATTCCGCGCGAGCGCCGCGCGGACATCGGAGGGACTGATGTTGAGCGCCGCCAGCCGAGTGGGCTTCAACCAGATGCGCATCGCAAAAACGCGCGCCCCCAAGATATCCGCTCGCTCGACCCCTGGGAGAGAGGAGAGCTGAGGCTGCACCACGCGGGTGAGATAGTCGGTTATCTGATTCTGATCGAGCTCCTTCGAGTAGAAGCTGAGGTACATCGACGCAAAACGATTATCGCTCGTTTCCACGTTAATGACCGGAGCTTCCGCTTCCGGGGGGAGATCGTTCCGCACCTGCGCGACCTTCGACTGCACCTGCGTCAAGGCCGCATTGGTGTCGAAGTTAAGCCTCAAATGAGCGGTAATGGTACTCAGCCCCTGAACACTTGAACTCTCCAGGTAGTCGATCCCATCCGCGCTCGCGATGACCCGCTCAAGCGGGGTAGTGATAAAGCCGCGCACAAGCTCGGCGCTCGCTCCAACGTATGCAGTGGTGATCTTAACGACAGCGAGGTCGCTCCGGGGATATTGACGTACATTCAGCGCACGAATCGCCTGATAGCCCGCGAGTAAAACGATCAGGTTGACGCAGATAGCAAGAACGGGGCGGCGGATAAAAATGTCGGTAAATCGCATGAGGTAGCTCGCTGCTTCACTTTTTTCTACGAGTCAGCCGGTACCGGCTTGAGCTCACTTCCAGGCGCAAAAGCATCGTTAATCGCAACGACCGCTCCCGGCCGAAGCTTAAACGTCCCCGAGGTTACCACCCGGTCCCCAATCTGGACCCCCTCAAGCACCGCAACGAGATCGCCCACTTTTGAGCCCAACTTCACGACCTGCTGCCGCACTCCAAGGTATTCAGCCCCGGAGTCGCTTTTCATCGTTTCGACGATGTAAACGGTATCACCGAATGGCGCGTAACTTATCCCGGCGGTTGGCAAGGCGAGCACCCGATCCTCGCGCGGCAAAATGAGTGTGACTTCCCCAAACATCCCTGGGCGAAGCTTCTCGGCCTGATTAGGTATCACCGCCTGAATCGCCACATTACGCGTTCGCGTATCGACTTGAGGATTCACCGCTTGAACCGTCCCTTCGAATATCTCACCAGGAAAGGCGTCAACCGCGAGCTTCACTTTTTGCCCGACACCGATCTCGCCGATATGTTGCTGTGGAACGCTAAAGTTCGCATACAGCGGATCAAGCGCATAAAGCGGCACCACGGCACCACCAGCGACAACATACTCACCAAGATTGACCGACCGGATGCCGAGCCGCCCGGCGAACGGAGCAACGATCCGCTTGCGCGCCACGGTCGCGGCAAGAGACTCCACCGCCGCTTCGGCCTCGTGAGCACGCGCCGTAGCATCATCCAGCTCGGACTGAGAAATCGACTTCGTTGCACGGAGCGACTGAGCACGCGCGAGATTGCGCCGGGTCACCTCAGCCAGTGCACGCGCACCCTTGAGGTTCGCCTCCTCTACCGAGGTATCGAGATCTACTAACGGAGCACCCTCCGCTACCGTGTCGCCGGACTCAAAGGCTATCTTAACCACCTGCCCCGCCGTTTCCGCGGCGATAACCACCCCTTTCGATGGCTCGAGGCTCCCGACCGCCCTCAACGTTCGCGGCCAGACGACCTCACTCACCACCATCGTCGTTACCGCTTCAGGGGGCGGCCCAAACATCTTGCTCTCAGCGATCGCTCGAGAGATCTGCACCGCTTTGATCACTCCAAGAAGCACAACCAACGCGCCAACGCTTCCGATTCCCCACAGTATTTGCTTTCGAGTAGTTACCATGTGCCCCCAAGCTCGTGCCCCTTTCAAATAGGTTTTCCGATGTGGGCTCTGGCCCGCAGACCCCAAGCTACGCAGAGCCCTAAAAACCGGCGGCTCTTTAGCAGCACGTCGGGCACCTTTGCCCTTCGCCCGGGCCGCAATCCGTAGCACCCCTCCGTGCGGGGCCTGCCAGAGTGAAAAACTTTCCGAAAATCGCACCGCCGTATTGTGGGGGGTTTCGTCCCTGAGAGTCAAACGCGAGGCGCGGCCGAGCCCCCTGCCTCACCTTGTCTTTTGACAGGAGAGAGCGTAGTGTTTCAGAGCAGTTACGGGAACCAATGACTACACCAATCCTCGCAACCCACTCAGTCTCAAAAACATACGGCGGCCGCACCGTGGTCAACGGCGTGTCGGTCTCCGTTCAGGGCGGCGAGATCGTGGGACTTCTCGGACCGAACGGTGCCGGGAAGACGACGACCTTCTATATGTGCGTCGGGCTCGTTTCTCCCGATAGCGGTACCGTCACCCTGAACGGGGGCGATGTCACCCGGGATCCGATGTTTATCCGAGCTCGCAAAGGTGTCGGATATCTTCCCCAAGAGCCGTCCGTGTTTCGCAAGCTCACCGTCGCCGAAAATATCATGGCAATCTTGGAGACGATGGATTTTCCCTCAAAAGCTGCCCGGCGCGGTCGCCTTGAGGAGCTTCTCACCGAACTGGGACTCACCCACATCGAAAAGAGTATGGCGAGCGCTCTCTCTGGAGGAGAACGGCGCCGCGTTGAGATTACCCGAGCTCTTGCTCGCTCGCCCTCGTTCATCCTACTTGATGAGCCGTTTGCCGGCATCGACCCGATCGCGATCGCCGATATTCAGGGCATCATCGACCGATTACGGGGCAAAGGAATCGGGGTCCTTATCACCGACCACAACGTCCGTGAAACTCTCGGAATCTGCGACCGCGCCTATATCATGGTCGACGGTAAAGTACTGGAAGAAGGTCCCCCCGAGATCATCGCGACAAGCGAGCGGGCCCAGCGTTATTACCTCGGCGATAATTTCGCTCTCTAGCTGCCCGCCCAGATTTCAAACAAAAATACCTCGCACCAACGTCCGGACAACCCAGCCAAAAGCACCCTCCCCGACCAAAACACACGACGTTACCGATCTAAAACACTTCAACGGGCGCGCTCCCATAACCCATTATATTTAATGTCTTTTCTATATTTTTAGCGCCCAACAATTAACCTCTTTGGGGCCTCACCCGAAATCTCTAAGGGAGACAGAGCATATTTCTTGCATAAATGTGCCGCCTGCTTCATCCAAAGGGGGTGAGTTAGAGCTCGTAATAAAATGAGGACGTAGCAAGCTGATCGAGTCCTCGGCTGAGACGAAGCGAACAAGCGGGAGAACCGGAGACGCAGCAGCGCTGCATCGAGGATTGTTCTGCTGAGTTCAGCGAAGTCGCAGGCCAGGAATCGAACAGCGCATTAGGCGTCATTTTGTTACGCGCTCTTAGGGTTTTGTTCCGTTCGTATGGCCTTACAAACCAAGTTAGTTCAGAAGCTTAGCCAGTCACTCTTGATGACTCCGCAGCTTCAGCAGGCGATTAAGCTTCTGCAGCTCGGACGGCTTGAATACAAAGAAGCCATCGAAAAGGAGCTTCTCGAGAATCCGATCCTCGAAGAGGTTAAAGAGCTCGACGACGACTCAGGTGCGCGCGCATCTGCCAGCGACACCACTAGCGATACAATCAAAGATCTCCCCCACAACGAAGCCCCCCCGGAACAAGAGGCTCCCGCGG
>JBILDU010000110.1:0-8813 GCA_044352465.1 Bdellovibrionota bacterium | reverse complement strand
ATGTGCCCTACTGTTCGTTAGAGAGCGTGATCGAGCACAGCAAGGAAGGCTATTACCTAGCCCTACGCCAGACGCAGAAGACGATCCATAGCGACAAGCCAGATTGGCAACCCTGGCTTATCTTTTTCCTACGCGCCTTGCAGCAACAGAAGCGCCGCCTTGCAGACAAGATCGAGCGCGAGCGCGTCATCCTCGCTGCTCTGCCGACGCTGTCGCTGCAGATCATGGACCAGGTCCGCGCCAAGGGCCGGACGAACTTGAGTGAGATGACCGCGCTGACCAATGCCAGCCGGAATACGCTGAAGGTGCATTTTCGCACATTGGTCGAGGAAAAACTGCTTGTCCGTGAAGGCGCCGGCAGAGCCACGTGGTATCGGCTGTCGTGAGGGAACAAAACTGAGCTAATGATTCAGGCCTTGACTGTCTCTCGAAGCGACTTATTCGTAGCCCCGAGAGTATCGTTTTCTCTGCATTTTATCGAGGTTTACTCCCTGGATAATGCACGACAACTCAAGTGTAGTAGCTACTACATTTTAAGCGCCCACGCCGCCGCCTCACGAACATACCACTCCTGATCCTTCAGTGCCTCGATTAAGCCTTGCGTCTTCGGCGAAACTACCCCCGCGGTCGAAGGAGCGGTGGTTGCTTGATCAGTCGCTGTGTTCTTCAGCTGGGCGGAAAGGATGCTAAGCATCCTCTCCGCTTGGTCGGGTGAGAGAGTAGACAACGTGGCTTTCAGCGCCTCGCCGAGGGCCTTTAATCCTCCCCCGATTTGATTGAGTCTGAGTTAATCCAACCTCTCTCCGAGCTTTATGGTAAAGGAGAGGGCATGAAGAACCGTAGGACATTTACGAAGGAGTACAAGGTGGAGAACCCTCGCCAACAATTCAAACAACTTAAATTAAAAGCTCCTACTCAGTGATATTTGCTCAGTCAGCTCAAAGGGTTAAATCGATTTTCCTAAGCACAGGCGCTACGAAGGCGAAAGCGGCATAGCACAAAAACACCTAAGACTTTCGATTCAATCGCAAAAAGCACCGCTACGGGAGTAGCTGCGGTGCCTGAAGGTACAGACCTAGGCGAGCGCCTTTGAAAGGGTGAAAAGCTACTTCTTCTGGCCTTGCTCTGCCGGCGGCTGATCCTCGACCCAGAGGGGAAAGCGGGTTGGGTACTTCGGATTATCGAATATTATCTGAACGCCTTTACGGTTACGAACGTTCACAAAGAGCGGAGCTTTGAGGTTCGCCGTCGTCTCGCGCGGATCGGGGCGTACCGTAACGATCACGAGAATAGCAAATTCGTCGTCTTCGCGTAGATCGATCTCTTTATCTCCGAAGGGGGGCTTCAGCTCAAATTGCTGGGCGAATTCGAATCCGTCGACGACAACGAAGGCAAGATTGGGGTCATCCGCCGAGTGCAGCCAAGAGAACGGCGGCTTATGGTCGATCATGACGTACCGTTGAGCCTTCGGAAATCCGATGACTCCGAGCGGGAAGTGGATAAGGCTGTCAGCGGGAACGGTCAGATCGCCGAAGCGTGTGCTCGGCACCACAACCGTCGCCTGTTCCTTGGCGGGCGCTTCACTCATCTGACGACTTACCTTTCTTTCGCTTCACAATAACCTGCAGGTCTTGCTTCAAACCACCGGTTTTTACACCGGCCGGCTGAGGCGGCGACCCCTCACCTTTACGACCGAGCCACGCATCCGAGATACCCTCAAGACCGGCCGGAGCACCCGCTCCTTCAGCCGCCTTCTTGTTCTCCTCCAATATCTGGAGGTAGATCTCTTCACGGTAGATCCGCAGATCAGTTGGGGCATCGATCCCTACCCTGATCTGATGCCCTTTTAACTCGACGATGGTGATCTTGATGTTGTCACCGATGTACAGGCTTTCACCCGGCTTTCGCGTTAGTATGAGCATCGTTCAGCCTTCCTTGGCGCGCGGAATCTTTCGTTACGTCTTATGTAGATTCACTCTGTCTGTTGAAGGATTTACACTAGTGGAGCGATCGGGGCAATTACCGATTCTATGGTGCGGCAGCGGGGCTCTCCAAACATAAGATCCCTCCTCGACTGATTTTTTTTATACGAAGATGTGTCAATCGATTGACACGCCGCTGCCTTTATCAAAACGTCAGTTTATTTCGCTGCGAAGTTTGCTGACAGCCCCTCTCCCAACGCCACCGCACGTCGGTATTACAGATAGTCGAGGATGCTTTGGCGTAAGACCCGCACCGTTACCTGTAGGGACGCCTCGAGGGTATTTTGGGCCAAGGTCAGATTCGAGATCGCCTCGACTGAATCGGCGTTCTGGAGCTTTCCGAGCAACTCCTCCGCGTTCGCCTTGTTGACGTCAATAATCGACTCGGCCGCCTCGAGCCGTGACAGTCGCGCACCGAGGCTCACCCGCTCCGGTAAAATATTATCTCGACTCGCCGACACAAGGTCATTGAGGGCTGACTGAAGCACTCCGGTCTGCTCCCCAAAGTCGTTCGGGAAATTGAACGCTGCGCCCGTTCCGTCGGGCATCCCGTTACCATCAACGGTAGTACGAAAGCCCGCCAGCGCTCGCCCCATCCGCTCAAGGGCGAAGAGCGCGTTATCAAAAAGTTGGTCCCCCGGCGTATTGACCGATATCGAGATATCATCGGTTACTGCGGTGGAGCGCTGTTGCTGCGTTCCCGCCTCGTTGTCGAAACGGTACCGCACCGCTGCAAGCCCACTCGACGGGGAAGTGTAGTCCCCAACCCGGTCATACGGCGGATCATCGTTATCCGCCCCTCCAAAAATGTAGCCGTTCGAATCGCGCGAATTAGCGAGAACAACGAGCTGATCCCGTAAAGCAAAGACTTCGTTCGCCATCGACAAACGGGTCAGCGAGCTATTCGGCTCGTTAGCCGCCTGAGTCGCCACCTCGCGCGCTCGGGTAATCAAACCGTCAACCTGCTTTAACACATCATCTTGGAAAGTCAGGGAGCTTTGCACCGTAGCTATCCGGGTCTTATACCCTTCGATCCGTGCAATCGAATCGCGAAAGCCACTGATCGTGCCGGCGACCTCGGAATCCCCCGGAGTAACAACCTTGTAGCCGCTCGAAACCTGATTGCTGTAGGTGGCCACATCGGAACGAGCTTTCCGAATATCCGAGACGATAGCTCGAGCGAGGCCGTTTTCTGCAACCCGTGTCATAGCGCACTCAGTAATTGGTCAAGCAGCTCATCGGCGACGCGTATCAGTCGCGCCGAGGCTTCGTAAACTTTTTGAAACTTAATGAGATTCGTAAACTCCTCATCGAGGCTCACCCCCGAGATCTCCTCACGGCGCGCCTCGGCGGCGCTCTTCGTATCCTCAGCCACTGAGGCGGTGAGCTTGGCGCGAGCACTCAACCCACCAACGTGGGCGACCATCTCGGTAAAACCGGCGCTGTAGGTACCGCTAAAGCTAAAGTTACCGCTCGAGAGAGCAACCGAGGCGTTTTGTAGCTGCGCCAGCGCCTCGGCGTTACTACCGTCGCCGGGAGGAAACACCGGAGTGGCTGCGCCACCGCTCTGATCCCGCGCTGCGGCAAAGGCCCGTGGATCGCTGACGGCGAGATTCAACACCCGCGCAAACGACTCAACGCCGGAAGCATCGAGATCGGTTGCTTCAGGAATGCCGTCGGCATCGCTATCGAGGGTTACTCCCGCGACGTTAAACAAGGCAAAGCCGGACGGAACGTTGCCGTTCAGATCGCCTGACGAGGGCTGAAATCCTGCGGTCCCCGGTAATCGATCGGGGCCAAGGTAGGTCTGATTCATCGTCGTAAGTAAACTACGCGCGAATGCCTCAATCCGAGAGGCGACCTCTACCAATGCACCGCTTCCCTCAAACGCCGAGGTGCTGGTCGATGCGTTGAAGCCCCGCATACTCAAGAGCCCGCCAACGATCCCCCCGGTACCAACGAGGCTCGAGGTTAGGTCCACATGAGACTCCCCCGCTCCGCTGTCGTAATCAAACACGACGTAGCTCAGTGGAGGACCCGCCAACGAGGGTGGGAGAGTTCCACCGGCGAAACTCGGCGAGCTCGTGACCTCCAACTTACGGCTCACGGTGCCGGAAACCAGAGTGAACCCGTTCGGGAGGCTCACCGTGACGCTGCCATCGGCCTGCTCCACGGTCTGAATTCCGATCTTTTCAGCGAGTTGGCGTAATACCTGCTCGCGACCGTCGCGCTCATCACCTGCGGTTTGGGTCACGCTCTCGCGGGCGGAGATAATACCGTTGAGCTCGGCCACCTGGGAAACGAGGCTATTGATGCTCTGAATCTCTGGCCCCAGCCGTTGATTTGCCTCTTGCTGAAGCGCCGCGATGGCGTTGAAGGTCGATTTTATCGAATCGACGACCGCTTGGGACTTATTGAGAACGTTCACCCGGAGTTCGATGCTCGCGGGATTAACGCTCAGGTCGTTGAATGAGTTGAAGAGCGCGGTCATGGTGCTCCCGATCGTGGGGATGTCACCGGTTAAGCTAAAGAGCCCATCGACTCGCGACATGAAATCGCGTGAGACATTTGCGCCAGAGCTCTGCGAGGTCGTTGTAAGAATTTGCCGATCGAGGAATTTATCGACAACCCGCTGAACCTGGGCGGCTTCAACGCCATTGCCGACATCGAGCCCGCCTGAACGACCCGCCAGCGCTCGCGTCTGCACCTCAACCTGCCGCCGGGCGTACCCTGGAGTATTAACGTTGGCGATATTATTGGAGGTCGTGGCGATAAGTGCCTGTTGGGTGCTGAGTGACCCCACGGCGTTATTCAGGATTTTGGCGGTATAGTTCGTCATATCCTCTCGATCGATCCGGCAGAATCTGCCGGACGCGATACTCCTTCAAGGAGATGAGCAAACGGTATGCCAGTGAGGATGATTCGCTTGGCTCAATGCAAATCCCCGGGGTCCTTCCCGAGGAGGCAGCGGGTCAGGGGACGAGATGCACGAAAAGAGGGGGGGAGCTTCTAAGCTTCGCGACGCACGCCTTGCATGCGGGAGCCGCTCGGGGTGCGTTTCTCTTGGATCGCCCCAGCCGCGGTGTAGCTCCGGTTAACGTCTTGGCTTGCGGACCAAAGGATTGAGAGGCTTCCATGGACAAGATTCAGGGCGAAATTAACCACCTGGCTAAACTCGCGACTTTCGAGCTGGACTGCTCCAGCAAGGGATTTCAATTCATCTACCAGAGGTCGGAGGCGGGCGGCGTCGCCAGGAGAAAATTCACGCGCCAGGAGGTCGGTAAGTTTGATGGTATTACCCTCGGGGAATCGGGCGAGGATCTCACGCCGAGCACCGTTCAACTCATCCATCGCACCCAAAAAGTCCTCGCGCTTGAGCCGTAACGACTCAACGTCGTCCGCCGAGAATTTTTTGAGGCTCGCCCGCTCTTTGCGGAGAAGCTCGAGATAGCGCTGGTGCACCGCACACGCCCTTTGAAGGTTCCGCTCAAGAGCCCACACCAGCGCTGCGTCTGCTACCATGATGAAAGTCTATTTTATCGAGCGGAGCCCCTGCCTGCGGCGGTCATGATCTCCATAACGATCTCTTCACCGACCGCGCGAGCAACGTCTTCGCTCTTCGGATTATACTGCCCGTTCTGGACGAGGCGCTTCAGCTCCTCCACCCGCTCACGTCGTTTCTTTTCCATATCCACGACGTTCATCTCTTGGTTGATGTATTGGGCCAGCCCCACATCAACCCGGTCAGCACCACCGAGAGCCCCTCTCGATTGGTCGACCTTGGCGGCTCCGGGGCGACTGCTACCCTCGGTAACCCCTTTTTCGATCCGCTTACTGAGAACAGCTTCCTGCTCGATCTCGCTTCTTCCTTTAATGCGCATATATTCCCTTTGACGCTCTCGATATCCTTATCTTTCAACCAGTTAGCCTGGCGCGCCGAGTGACTTCACCAATTAAGATGCCGTTCCGGGCGCGGCGGTCACTTATTTTCGTTTTTTCTCATCTCGCGAGCGATCATATCCTTAATACCGAGACTTTGACTGCCCGCCATCGACTGCGCAAGCTGCTCGTTGAGCATATCTCGATACATCGTTTCCTCACGGCTCCCCGACAACATACCGCTTTGCGGCACCGTACTCCACATCGACTGGAGCATCTGCTGAAGGAGGAGGGACTCGAAATCGGTTGCCGCCCGCTCGATCTCGGCGTCGGGGGTCTTCTGCCCTGGCGCTCTGACCTTTTGAGCCCCCGCCAAGGTCTTCTCAAGACGCCCCTGTTGGAGCCGGAGGTCGGTCGCCCCGAGGCCCCCCATCCCGCCGAGCGCAATCTTTAGATCATCACTCATTCGGCCCCCCTCAGTTACATTATCACCAGTTCAGCCTGCAGCGCCCCGGCGCGTTTGAGCGCCTGAAAGATGGAGATAAGGTCTCGTGGTGTCGCGCCTAGGGCATTGAGGGCACTCACGAGCTCCCCCAGCGTTACCCCACCACCGACCACACTGAGGGAACGTTGCTCCTCACCGACTTGAATATCGGTGTTCGTCACGGTCTGGGTCGTTCCCCCCTCAGCGAACGCACCCGGTTGAGACACCTGATTCTCAGAGCGAATCGCGATACTGAGGTTGCCGTGAGCCAAAGCCACCTTACTGATCCTGACGGACTCACCCATAATGACGGTTCCGGTCCGCTCGTTGACCACGACACGCGCGCCAACATCTTGCTCGACCTCCACCTGTTCTATCCGCGCAACGAGCTCCACCGGGTCGTATTTCATATCGGGAGAGATCTGCACCTCAACCGACGCGGAATCGATCGCCGCGGCGAGCGGTCGCCCAAATTCACGGTTCAGGTTCGTCACCACATGGGTCATCGTGGTGAAGTCGGGTTCCCGGAGGACTACCCGCACCTTATTTGACTGAAAGAGATCGAACGGAATCGCCCGCTCTACCATGGCCCCACCCGAGATTATTCCCACCGTCGGATGATTTTTTTGGGCCGAATCCCCCCCACCTTCAACGGCGAAACCGCCAACACTCACCGCCCCTTGACCGATCGCGTAGGTATTCCCATCAGCTCCCTTCAATGGGGTGAAGAGAAGGTTGCCCCCCTGAAGGCTCTTCGCATCCCCGAGCGATGAAAGGGTGATGTCGATCTTGGAGCCCGGTCGGATGAATGGCGGGAGGGTGGCCGTTACCATAACGGCGGCAACGTTCTTAACCTTCACGTCTTTCGGATCGATCCGAATACCCATCTTCTCGAGCATGTTCGAGATGCCCTTCGTCGTGAATTGGACGCTGTTGCCGTCCCCCGTTCCGTTGAGACCGACGACAACTCCGTAGCCAAAGAGTTGGTTCCCGCGAACACCCTCGATATCGGCGATGTCTTTAAGACGCGCACCGAACGCGGAGCTCGTCATCACCAGACTGACCAGCAGCAATCCGACGAGAAGTGGTTTTAAACACCGCCCGCGTTGACGCTCGCCCTTCAAAACACGCCCCGCAGCCATTTTTGACACGACTGCGAGCGCTCTCGATTTAGTTAGAATGGCCATATCTTCCTCAACCCCCGTCCGAGCCAACCACCGTACTGCGCTTCTCCGACCGTACCGCGACCGTAGTAATCGATCCGCATGTTCGCTACTTTATTCGAGGCTACTTCGTTATCGGAGTTTACATCGCGGGGCCGTACCAACCCCGAAATCACCATAATCTGCTCCTCGTTGTTTACCGAGATGATCTTCTCTCCCTCGATGCGGAGCACTCCCGAGGGCAAGACCTCGGCAACCATCGCCGAAATCCGGGCTGTCAACGAATCCTTCCGGGTTGTCTCACCTTCACCCTTAAAGTCGTTCTTCGAATCTGCCTTGATGAGCGACCCCGGGTCGATGTCCGTGAAGTTCGTCTCGAATCCCAAAAATTTCTCGATCGCCAGTTCGATTGAGGTCTTTGATTTCACCTCAGTGTCCGCCTCCTTGGTCCCCTCGGCGTCTTCGCTCACGACGATGGTAATAAGATCCATCGGTTGCCAGGCGCGATAATCGTAAAAGAGGTTATTGCCCCCCCGACTCTCTCGCCACAACGAAGCCGAGACCCCCGGGTCACCGAGACTCAATGGGCCCGCATACTCTCGCTTTCCAGCTAGGGGGCTCCTTTCAACGTAAAAGTCAGGCTCAACACCACCATCGGCAGCGTAGCGCACCTCAGGGTTTGTCGACTCCCCGGTAAAGCCGAGTCGCGCCCGGGGCGTGCCCTCGGGGGCGTTGCTCGTCGAGCGGGACCCAACCGGACGGCTATCGCCGCGAGAGGGCATCCCGCCCCGCGGATCCTCGTCCGCTGTTCCCCGCACCATATTGGCGTACACCTCGGCCGGTCGGCGCACCGACATCGGCGCCGGGGCGGCACAGCCGGCCACGCTCATCACAAGACATACCTTCACGATCCTCTGATTCATGGCTTCACCCTCACAAGACCCGGTTCGATAACGGTGCCGGAGATGATCTTCTTAGAACTTTCGTTTCGTATACGGATCTCTTGACCAACGATCCCGCTCTCAAGCGCAACACCCGATGCGGTGGCCTCGAAACCGGGGGAACGATACATAACCGTCACCCGAGAATTCGCTTGCACCGCCGCGGGAATGGCGAGTTTGTTACGGCGAAAGACCTCGCCGAAAGCGATATCGCTCGCTGTTGAGAGTCCGACGATCCCACGTTGCTCCCGCGCCACATCACCCGGGAGGCTGCTCAGGTTCAGGCGGGCCATCATCACATCATCTTCGGTCACGACTGCACCACGGGGCAGCGCGCGCTTCGCGACAGGCATTTCAGCCCACT
>JBILDU010000120.1:0-7227 GCA_044352465.1 Bdellovibrionota bacterium | reverse complement strand
CTCGGTCTCAACCCTCCAATACTGGCTTCAACAGCAACGCCTTGCCGAAGCGTTTTCGGAGGTCACCCCGACAACCCAAACAAAAACGACCCTCGAGTTCGTGTTCCCAGACGGAACGGCTCTTCGAGTACGGAGCGAGTGATGTGGTGGCGGGGAGAACCGAAGAAGATCTTTGCGTACGGTGAGCCGATCGATATGCGGTGCTCGTTTGATGGACTGGTAGCGGCGGTGAAAGTCCATTTAGGTGCCGATCCGTTGACGGGTGATGCTTACGTCTTTGTGAACCGCCGCCGCACGCTCCGGAAAGGAGTATTCTGGGGTCAAACGGGCTGGTGCGTATTTGCAAAACGCCCCCACAGGGGAACGTTCGAGGTGCTCCGGGAGGCGGGGACGGAGCGGTTGGTAGAGCGCCCGGGATCGTATGTGGTGCTGAGATACGTCCGAAAGGTAGTGAAGCTCAAAGATGACGGCGTGCCGTCATCCCCTCCAGCGCCCCCCGCAGTCATCGACCGGAGTGTCGCCGATGTGAGCTTGATCGCGGGGCTTCTGGTCGATAAGTGTACGTACCACCTGCCCCTTTACCGGCAGCACCAACGACTTCAGGCTGCCGGGATTAAGTTAAGCCGCCAGACGCTCACAAATAACGTAGCGCGGGGCGTCTCGCTCCTTGAGCCGGTGTACTATGCGCAGCACTCCTCGGTCCTTTCGAGCAAGGTGCTCGCGATGGATGAGACCCCGATTAAGGCAGGTCGAAAGTCACCGGGGAAGCTCAACCAGGGGTATTACTGGGCGCTCTACGGCGATAAAGATGAGGTCTCATTTGAATACTCTCCCACCCGGGCGTTTAGCGTAGTGCGGGAGATCCTCGGGAGCTTCTGTGGCGTGCTCATCGCTGATGGATACGGGGCGTATGACCGATACGCACAGGAGGAGAAGGATGTCGTTCTTGCCCAGTGCTGGGCACACACGCATCTCTCTCCGCTGCGCCTAAGTCCGCGTATCGATAAGTGGCAAAACGCCCCAAAAGCGCTGAGAGGCCCTCCACGGAGCACCACGGCGACGATCCACTCAACCGCCCTCAACCGAGAAACATGCGCACATCTTCTTCACCGAGGTTGCCGTTGGAAGCTCCTGGTAGCAGCACATCCTGGAGCTCTGAGGGAAAACTCAAGCTCTTTGCTCTGAAAGCCGAAAGGTACCCAGTTCTGTCGCTTAGCTCGTCAAACATCGTTCCTGTGTGATTCGTATGAAATCAATCCGCTCGCTTACCTTGTCATGTGTGGGGCTTCTTGGATTAGCGTTGTTCATCTCGGTCGATACCGCGAGCGCTGCGCCGAAGCGGTACTCGTTCAAAAAGGGCCAACTCGTCAAGGTCACGGGGAAGTACTGCGGACTTATCGATGGGAAATGGACCGGTGTGAAAAAGTCGGGGAAGAGCTACGTCATAGATGGCTCCGCTGGTAGCCGCTGTAAAAAGCTCTTGAAACCGGGGTTCGTTAAAAACAGAGGAATCACAGCCCTCCCCGTTCTCGCCGGGATAGTGAAACAGAGAACCTCCCCCGCGAGAAGCGCCGCCGTATCGGGCACACCTCCGACACTCAGTGAGATCCCCGCGATCGTAAAAAATCTTTTCTGGATTAATGGCGAAGTTGACGCCATAGGTAGCGGTTCCCCGAACGGCGAGCAGTGCGACGATTTCTTTCATGGGAACGCCGATGGCGATTCAAGTGGGCTTCTCGGATGCGCCGGTGTCGAATCGGTCGGTCGGGCATTCCAATCGGTGCTCGATGGCGCTGCAAGCACGTGTTACATGAGCCGCGTGGCAACGACGAGCGCGTTTGCCTCGGGTGGGATCGAGGTCATCGATGGCCGCCTCCCCGGTGGCTCGATTACAAAGCTCTTCTCCGCACCTGATGGAGCGTCTTCCCGGACGGTGAAGGTCACTCTCTCGGGCTTCCCCGGCGGAGGAAATCAAACTGGATTCCTCGTAATCGACTCACAAGAGAAACTAGCGCGGGACGGTAATCAATACGGATACACCGCGTATTTTTGTAATTCAGGTTCGAGCACCCCGACCAGTTACGAGCGAGCGACGGTCACTCTCGATGGCCGATTCAAGCTAGGTGGCTACAACCGTGATAGCAACCATGAGTTTAAGAACCAGGTTGAAGCGGCTCTTACCCAGAGCGGGTCGAGTATCATCTTCGATCTCTCGAAAAGTCGGGTGGCAAAGGCCGAAGCGGAGGATGAAGCGGGAAACCGTTTCAAGGTTCAGGTTTCTGTGAATCCCGATGATACCATCGACTCAAAGGTGACGGAGAGAACGGACGCTTCTCGACGGAAGATCGTCTCGACCGCTCGATTTACCGGCACGGACATCGCCACGCTTCGAGTGGCCGAATCCGCGAGCAAAGCTCGGTTTGACGAGAATCGGCGTGATGCAGCATTCGAGTACCGCGACTCAGCGTACGTCAGCGCTCCGACGAGCGCGCTACTCACTGAGATTTCAGAGTCTGCTCTCGACGGAACATTCTTTGAAACAGAGGGTGAGGTCGAGCCAAACTTCTCCGGTAAAAGCTGCTCTGCGGACGCGGATGTGACGTTACGACTTGATTTTACCGTCCCGGCTCTCGCCGCGATTGCGCAGGAATGTGAGACGAAGCGCCTCGAGGATCAAAGCTTCTGTTTCTCAAATACCGACATCGGTCTGGCGCTGACCCAATTCCCATTACAGTGTGGCGGGTGACGCTTCCGGTTGGGAGGCGGTAAGAGCGTACAAACCGCGACGTGTCGACGCATGGAACTCTATGAGCACGCACCGGAATCGACGGATGAGCGCGCTAGCTCTTTCCTCGCCATAAAACGGCACGCGTCTTAACAGGAACATCATCTGCCATCCGCGAGGCACGTGCAACGACCACGCGCCTAAACGCGCGCAGCACCACCTGGTTCGATCCCCGAATACTCCTTTGAGGAGCGTACGGCGGCGGTTCACAAAGACGTTAAAATCACCCGTCAACGGATCGGCACCAAGATGGGCTTTTACCGCTGCTACCAATCCGTCAAAAGAGCACCGCATATCGATCGGCTCACCGTACGCAAAGATCTTCTTCGGTTCTCCCTGCCACCACATCACTCGCTCCGTACTCCAAGAGCCTTACCGTCTGGGAAGACGAACTCGAGGGTCGTTTTTATCCGGCTGGGTGGGGTGACCCCTGAAAACGCTCCGGTAAGGCGTTCCTGTTGAAGCCAGTATTGGAGGGTTGAGTCGCGACACCGGCGCCTTCACAAAAGGCCCGCTGCGTCTCGCCGCTCGGCACGGTACCGGGTAAGCAGTACTCGCTGCCGGTCAGGGAATATTCTGTTCCTTCGTTCCTCGCCCATAGTCCTCCTTTAAAGCTATCGGAAGAACCTCTCCCATGGGGGATAAGGGCGCCGGAAGAACGGTACGGGGTGGACGGTTACTGCTTATCTAAGGTAGTTGGGTCCGCTGGTCTGTTGCCTCGCCGTCTGGTTGGTGCTAGCCTCCCCACCGTACCTTTAAATGTGGGCCGGTGAGTCCAAGAAGGTGTGGAAAGCGGAGTAAGTAGAAGGCTAGTGGCGGTTGCTCTCGAGGGGTAATCGGTGCTCAAAGCCTCTCTCAACATCGAAATCCCGGTCGGGATTTGGTCCGCACTGCCTTGGTGAAGCCTGGCTTCAAATCATTCCTCCCGTTTAAAGAGTGCCGTTGCTGTGGACAGTTTCTTTTACTGTCGACATTTTTTACTGTCGACTTTTTTACTGTCGACGGTGGTGTTGCTGTTGCTCGTGAGTTCTTTTGCGCGGTGAGGAGAGTATGAGTGATGTTATGGAGCCGGGCGCTCTTAAATCGGTCCCGAAACACTGGAAAATGGTTCTCGATGGCGAGGCGATTTCGCGGAGCATCTCGCGAATCAGCTACGAGATCCTCGAGCGGAATCGTGACATCAGTCGACTCGCCGTCGTCGGTATCCGCAGCGCCGGGGAGTTTTTAGCCTTGCGTATTCATCAGCGGCTCCAGGAGATCGAGCGCCGCGAAATCTCCTTCGGAGTTATCGACATTACCCTCTATCGGGACGACCTATCGAATTCAAAGGCGCAACCCACTCTCAAGGGCACCGACCTGCCGTTCTCAATCTCGGGCTCCCGCATCATTTTGGTAGATGATGTGTTTTACACCGGGCGGACGGTTCGCGCGGCGCTCGATGCGATTATCGACTTTGGGCGCCCCGCCTGCGTTGAGTTAGCGGTCCTCGCCGACAGGGGGCATCGGGAGTTGCCGATTCGCCCCGATTACGTCGGAAAGAATCTGCCTACAGCGAAGAGTGAATTTGTAAAGGTGCGTCTCGCCGAGCAGGGATTTGCCGACGGGGTCTATCTCGTTTCGCCGGAGGAGAGTCGACGGCGCGAGGAGGAGTAGCGATATGCATAAACATCTACTCGGGATAGAAGGGCTGACCAGGGACGAGCTCTACCGTTACATTGAGAATGCGCAGAGCTTCTGTGAGGTTTCGGAGCGCGACATCAAAAAGGTGCCAGCGCTGCGGGGGAAGACGATCGTGAACCTGTTTCTTGAGCCGAGCACGCGCACGCGCACGAGCTTCGAGATCGCCGGTAAGCGCCTGTCGGCCGATACGGTCAACGTCGGCTCTTCGGACAGCTCAGTCACCAAGGGTGAGACCCTCCTCGACACGGCCCGCACCCTCGAAGCGATGCGTCCGGATGTGATCGTCATTCGTCATAAAGAAAGCGGCGCACCCCATTTTTTGGCGCGTCACCTTACGCGCACAGCGGTCGTGAATGCGGGGGATGGGATGCACGAGCATCCCACCCAGGCGCTCCTCGATCTCTTGACCTTGAGCCAACGCTTCGCCGATCGCAAGACAGGTATCGAGCAGCTCAAAATTGCTATTGTTGGCGACGTGCGGCATTCGCGGGTGGCCCGCAGTAATATTTGGGCTCATCAGCTCCTCGGGAACGAGGTAACCCTCGTTGGACCGCCCACCCTTGTACCACCTGAGCTGCGGACCGCCTTCGATAAGCCCGTCGATGTGGTCTACGATCTGAAGCGGGGTATTCAGGGGGCCGACGTGGTGATGTGTCTCCGGCTCCAGTTGGAGCGTCAATCGGAGCACTACATTCCATCGCTCGAGGAGTACAGCCGCGAGTTTGGTGTGTCGGAGAGGGTTCTCCGTGAGGTAGCTCCGGATGCTGTGGTGCTGCACCCCGGCCCCGCCAATCGGGGAACGGAGATCTCGAGTGAGGTCATGGACGGTCCCCGCTCGTTGATAACGACTCAAGTAGCGAACGGTGTCGCCGTACGCATGGCGGTATTGTTTCTCCTCGCCACCGCGGTTGAGGAGAAGGTGGAACTGCGTCACGAGGAGGCGGCATGAAGCTGATAAAAAACGGTACGCTCATCGATCCGGGCAGCGGGATCTCAGGTGACTTCGACCTTTTGGTCGATTCCGGTGTTGTCGTCGACATTCAGCCGCGCGGGCAGATTAGTGGCGGCGGGGTAGGCGAGACCCACGATGCAGCGGGTCGGTGGGTGGTGCCCGGATTCATCGATCTCCACGTGCATCTTAGGGAGCCAGGGTTCGAGTGGAAAGAAACGGTGCGGAGCGGCACCGAGGCAGCGGTCATCGGTGGCTACACGACGGTTTGCTGTATGCCGAACACCCAGCCTCGTAACGATCACGGGGAAGTGACCCGCTACATTCTTGATAAGGCGGCTGGGGCGAATTTTGCCCGGGTCCTGCCGATCGGTGCGGTCACCAAGGAGCTGAAGGGCGCCGAGATGGCGCCCCTCTCTGAGTTGCGCAACGCCGGTTGTATCGCTTTTTCTGACGACGGGGAGCCGATTCACAATGCTGGTCTGATGCGACGGGCGCTGGAGTGGTGTCTCGCGCTCGATGCAACGATTAGTTGCCACGAAGAGGATAAGTCGCTCTCGTGCGGTGGATGCATGAATGAATCTCCCCTGGCTGCACGAATGGGGCTTAAAGGGATGCCGAAGGTGGCTGAGGATGTGATGGTCGCGCGGGATATCGAGCTTGCGCGGGCCACCGGGGGCAAGGTGCATATCTGTCACGTCTCGACAGCGCGGAGCGTCGAGCTCATCCGTCGGGCGAAGAGTGATGGTATTCGGATCACCGCTGAGGTGACGCCGCATCATCTCGTTTTGACCGAGGATGCAGTTGGGGAGTACGACACCGCTGCAAAGATGAGTCCGCCACTGCGTGATTTGGAGGATGTGGATGCGCTGCGGGCCGGAATTAAGGATGGGACTATCGATGCGATCGCCAGTGATCACGCGCCACACGAGAACGACTCCAAGCGAGTTGAGTTCGCGCGGGCGTCGTTTGGCATCCTTGGTTTGCAGACAAGTTTGCCGCTTATCGTCGGCCTCATCGGCAGTGGTGTGGTGAGTCGCGAGAGAGCGGTGGAGCTTTGCTCGAGTGGTCCGGCGCGGTGCTTCGGCATCGAAGGGGGCACTCTGCGCAAGGGCGCGCGCGCCGATATCACGATAATCGACCCGCTGAAGCGGTGGATGTTCTCCCGTGAGGAGATCCGTTCGCTCAGCACCAACACCCCGTTTGTTGGTATGGAGATGGTCGGGGCGGCAACCGAGGTGTTCGTGGGTGGGCGTATGGTGGTTGCCCAGGGCGCTCTACGGGCAGAGGGATAGAGAGAGAGGGTATGGCAAAAAACGTATTACGTCCGGGTGTCATCGCCCTCGCCGATGGGACCGTTTTCCGAGGTGGAAGCTTCGGGCGGATTCGAGGAGTGGATCAGGCGATCGTGGGCGAGGTGGTCTTTAACACCTCGATGTTTGGCTATCAGGAGATTCTAACCGACCCGAGTTATGCGGGGCAGGTTATGTGCTTTACCTGCCCCCACATTGGGAACGTCGGCTGTAACGACGACGACGTTGAGAGTGATAAGGTGCACGCTGAAGGGGTGATTGTTCGCCAGCTCAGTTCGGTTGTGTCTAACTTTCGAGCACAGCGAACCTTTGATGAATATCTCGATCGCGCCGGTATTATGGGGCTCTCTGGCATCGATACCCGCGAGATTGTCGCCCATCTCCGCGACCACGGCGCGCAGATGGGGGCCATGGCGAGTGGCGACGATGTCAATATCGCTGATCTCGTCGACCGCGCCCGGGCACAGGGGTCGATGGCGGGAAAGGACTACGTCAAGGCG
>JBILDU010000127.1:0-6834 GCA_044352465.1 Bdellovibrionota bacterium | reverse complement strand
TCTCGCCGCTCGCTCGGTACCGGGTAAGTAGGGCTCGCCGCCGGTCAGGGATTAATCGCTTCCTTCGCTCAACGCTCATAGGCCTCCTTTAAAGCTATTGGAGGGACTTCTCGCATGGGCGGTGGGAGCGCGGGAGGAACGGCGGAGATTAGACGGCTACGGTAAGCATTGAGAGGTAAAGGTTGATACGAAAAACCATCCTCGCTCACGGCGATCAATGATTTTTAGGTCTCAGTTGTAACTGGAAAAGTCGACCTAACCGCGCGAAGTTCCCCCGTTTCGATATTGCCCCCCCCCCGGGGGAGCGGTTGTGCTACCGTCTCTCAATGTTCGGACTTATTAATAAGGCTATCGTCGAGCTTATAAAGACACGTTACGGGGAGGACCGGTGGCGCGAGGTCCTTGAGCTCGCGGGGGTGCCGGATGAGCCCTTTTTATCGATGGAAAGATATCCCGACGAGCTTTCGTTTAAGCTCGTTCACGCCGCATCGAACCACCTTCAAATCGACGCAGAAGAGATCCTCCAAGCCTTTGGCCGATATTGGATGCTCTACACGGCCGAACGAGGGTACGGCGAGCTCCTCAAGGCCCACGGCGACAACCTGCCTGAGTTCCTTTCCCGCCTCAACACCCTGCACACCCGGGTGCAGCTTTGCCTCCCCCACCTCGTTCCCCCCAACATAACTGTAGAGGATGAAACCGCTCATTCGTTGACCGTGCATTACCGTTCGGAGCGGCGGGGCCTGACTCCCTTAGCGCACGGGATACTTGAGGGCCTTGGTGCACGCTTTGGGTTAGACCTTCAAATTCTCGTTGATCGAAAGGAGGTCTCGAGCGGGGAGCACACGGTATTTCGAATCCGCTGGTAAGGCCGGACCCACCTTTTAAGCACGGCACGAGCAGGCGCCGGGACGGACAAGCGGTCATTGTAAGGCCCCACTCCCACCGATCGAAAAAGGCCCTTCGAAGTAAAGGATTGTCTTCCGAAGCCCGCCGTTTAACGCTAATCTTTGTACTATGTATGGTTTGATCAACAAGGCAGTACATGGCCTCATCACCGAACGGTTCGGTGATGAGGCGTGGCACAAAATACGGACCCGAGCAGGCCTGCCCGACGAGCCCTTCTTGTCGATGGAGCAGTACCCGGACCAATCGACGTTTGACCTCGTCGCGGCAGCTACGGCTGAGCTTAATATCCCCACGGATGAGATCTTAAGGGCCTTCGGGCGTTACTGGACTTTGTATACCGCGCGGGCTGGCTACGGCGACCTGATGGATAGCGCTGGCGGAACTTTTGTCGAGTTCGTTAGAAATCTCGATCAACTGCATAGTCGGGTAAAGCTCTCCTTTCCGCACCTTCAACCCCCCAGTTTTTCGGTATCGAACGAGGGTCCTAATCGACTCACACTGCACTACTACTCTTCGCGGAGCGGTTTAACCCCCCTCGTTATCGGTATCCTCGATGGTTTGGGGGAGCGTTTCCGAGTGAAGTTATCGTTTCAGCACGAAAGCGCACTCGCCGCTCCTCGACCTCACGAAAGGATCCATATCTCTTGGGTGAATGCGAGTGAGGCATAACGACGCCGCAAACACGCACATGCCGCCGACTCCGCGACACACCGAGGGGCGGGGCCGTTTCACGTCTTTGATTTATTTTGTGCGCTTCGATTCGAGGTATTCATGGTAGTTCGTTTTGACGTGGCGCTCCTCGAGGAGTTGTTCCCGTTTTGCTTTGCTCTTGACGGCGGTCTGCGCGCCACTCTGGTTGCTCCCAAACTTGGGAAAGTGTGCCCTGAATTTAAGATCGGCAGCCGCTTCGAAGAGGCTTTTGAACTCGCGCGCCCAGTGATTCCAGCCGTCATCGAGTCGATAAAGTCCCACCCCCGGGACATTTTCGTCCTTAATTCACGTCAGAGGACCGGCTTTACCTTACGGGGGCAATTCGTGCATCGAGACGGCGACGCCGGGGGCGAACTGATTTTTATCGGCGGCCCCTGGATTACGGGCCTATCTCAATTGGGACAGCTGGGTCTTGAGATCAACGACTTCCCCCCTCACGATCCCCGCGGTGACTTTCTGGTCCTCCTCCAAACTCAATGGACGAATCTTGAGGACATGCGAGCGTTGACCGAGAAGCTCCGCGCCACCGCTCACGAACTTGAAGAGAAGTCGATAGCGATGAAAGAGGAGATGGAGCGGCGCAGCTCACTCGAAGCGCAGCTTCGCCAAAGTCAAAAGATGGAGGCGCTCGGACGCCTCGCTGGTGGCATCGCGCACGATTTTAACAACATCCTCCTCGCTATCGATGGGTATGCAGCGCTCGCGCTCTCTAATATCCCCGACCCAAGTCCCGCGAGCTCATCGGTGAAACTTATTCGCACCGCCTCCGAACGGGCCGCGGCGCTCACCCGCCAGCTCCTGGCCTTCACTCGCCAAACACCACTTGAGCCTACCGCCGTCGACTTAGAAAAAGAGGTCCAAGAGATCGAGGTATTGCTTAAACCGCTCATGAAGGGGAAGGTCGACGTCCAAGTGGACGTGCCCGCCGGTCTCGGGTTCGCCTGGGCTGACCCCACCGCACTCCAACAGATCGTGATGAACCTCTCGATTAACTCTTTCGACGCGATGCCGAAGGGGGGAACGCTCACGATTGCAGCACGAGTCGCCACCGAGAGCCCCGGCAAGCAGCTCGCCCCATCGGGCTTTCTTGAGCTCTCGATCGGCGACACCGGCACCGGGATGGACGAAAGCACGAAGAGCCGCCTCTTCGAGCCGTTCTTTACGACGAAGAGCCCGGGAAAGGGAACGGGTCTCGGACTCTCGACCGTTCACGGATTAGTAGAGCAATGTGGCGGGGCGATACGTTGTCAGTCGCAACTCAACAAGGGGACGGTTTTTCGGATCTTCCTACCCCGCGTCATTGACCCCCCGGCAATCAGCCAACCTGTTGCTGCAGCGCAAAGCGTGGTCCCAACCAAGATTCTGCTGGTAGAGGATGACCCCATGGTGCGCCACCTTTTAACCCAACTCCTCATCAGTGGCGGCTACGACGTGGCAGCGTATGCCCTCCCATCCGAAGCGCTCGACACGATCAAAGACGGCGCCGATATCGGAGCTGTAATCACCGACGTGGTGATGCCAGGGATGACCGGTCCGGAAATGATGCGTCAAGCGGAGGGGAGCCGCGGTCCGATTCGCACGCTCTTTATTTCAGGACACAACAATGATCCGATGCTTCGCTCAGGGAAACTCGCCCCGTGGTGCCGATTCCTCCGAAAACCTTTTCCGCCGATGGAACTCCTGCGCGAGATAAGACTCACCTTAGAGTGCCCCTTGAGCTGAAGCTCGAAAACGGAACTCATAGAGGTCATAATCCTTCCCGCGAAAGGAGAAATAAAGAATCTCGGTGTACGGCACGGTGATGCCGAGACTTCCGTCCCGCCGATCGATCTGCACCTCCCGCTCCGTTGCGGGGATCTCGAGTTGCTCCATGATGCGCACCACCTTCGACCGCATGGCGACGTCGTTGTGCCGGTCTGCCCCGCTCACCAAACCCTGGAGTTGATTCTTAAACTCGAAGTAATAGTAGTAAAATGGGATGACTTGATAACCAACAAAAATGAGCGCCGTAACGAGCGCACCGAAGACAAGAACGGTGAGACGACCAGCGCCGGCTTCGCCCCCAACATCTGGTGTTCCAACGAGCGAACGCTGCCCACAAAAACCTCGAGCGACCTCGGTCAAAGCCGAGTTTTCCCGAGGGTACCGATGTAAGGACCTCAAGAGGAACTGCACCCCTTTCTCCTAAAACAAAGCCGTGTTCTGATGGTGTCAAATGCGCCACAAGATGAACAGGTAAAAAACCACTCACCCTGTGTTAGAACTGGCGCTATGTCCACGGTTTGACGGCGCCGAAGAGCTGATGAAAAAAGAGAAACAAGATCGGTTAATTCGACCACTTCTCGGTGCGGGCGCGCTTTTCATCGCACTTGGCCTCGGAAATATCCTCTTTGGGGGGTACAAAGCGGCTGAGTACGGTCAGCTTCTAGCGAGGGCTCAGGCTGAGCTCGAGCGACCAACAAAGTCAGGTAGCGTGGAGCCGTTCCAACTCACGGGCGAAACCGACAAGCGGGCTCTCTATGTCGCCAAACTGCGCAATCGCGTCGATCTGTATGACCTGGCCGTTACGGGGGGCAACTGGATACTCGGCTGCGGGGCCGGTCTTCTCGCTGCCGCAGCGTGGCTCATTCGACGGAGACGCCCGCTTGCGCCCCCCTCTGAAGCCCCTCGATAAATTCCCGTAGAGCAGCCTCGAACTTCGAGCGGGTGACGACCGAGAAAAACGAAAACCGCTCGAACCGCCCTGGAATCTCTCGCTCAACATGAGGAAAGAACCCAAGCGCGCGAAGGTCGGGACGATTGAGCCCCGCGAGCCATTCGGCCGCTTCAACCGCATCGACATGGGTGAGATCGAGAACGACCCCCTGGACCGTCGGCCGGTAAAGCTCTTTAAGCCGCGTCAGTCCTCGGGCGTTAGCGCTCTGGACTCCGAGGAGGCGGGACATCTCACGAATCTTAGTCGAGAACGCGAGGTCCGTCATGAGCGACAGAACCTCAGCGGTCACCGAGTCTTTTGCCTGGTTATCGTTTTCCATAGCCTTGTTGTGTAGCATACTGCCACGAAATCGTCAGGATAGTGTTTGGTCCTCGAATTCTTTCGGCACGCTGGAGAGGCCACAGTGAAGGGGGCTTTCCTAAAAGAGGCAGCGCCGTTTGGGGCCCAATGCATACATCCCGGGCGCTCAAGCGAGAGTCCAGGTTTCCGATTTAACGCTCTCATATGATCCACACCATTCGCCGCATCATTGCACTACCGTTCGACCTCATTCGGATGGGAGTGAGGGTATTTTTTAGCTTTCAATTGCTACGCTGGTGCCTTCTCCCGTGGGCCGTCGGTGGAGTAGTCTCGGCGGTGAGCCTCGGAACCCTCGTCTATCATTCCGGTGAGATCGCTTCTCTTTTCGGCCTTGATCCCTCCGGAATCGTCGGCGGGGTCGTTAGTCTACTCGGTGTGGGATTCGGTGCCATCCTTGCCGCGCTCCTCGGCTACTTGGCTGCGCTCGTTGCCGGCGGTTTCTTCTTCGATTTTCTCATCGAAGAGTATCTTGCGGCAGGACAGCACCCTTACCGTCCGAATCTTAGCACCACGGCGAGATTCCGACAGGTTATTGCCGGATGGTGCGAGGACCTCGCTTTAATTGGGGCGCTCGCTCTTGTGACCATTGTGGCAACGATATCAAGCATCTTCCCACCGCTTGCGATCATCTCAGTGATCCTTGGTGCGAGCATCCTAGGCTTTGAGATGATTGATAAGCCACTTGCGATACTCGGTGCCCGCGTTCCTGAGCGAATCAAGGCCGCCCGGGACCACCCCGTTGAGACGATATCCCTCGGCCTACTCGGGATGACCGTCGCGGTCATCCCACTGCTTAACTTAGTGACTCTCCCACTTTTCTACCTCGTTGCTACCCAACGGGTCATTCAGTGGCAAAGGCGCGCGACCACTTAACTCTTGTAGGATTAGCGTCGTCTCTTCTGGCGAGTATACCGACTGCGCTAACTACTTTTTGGAACCATCCCCGAGTCCATAGCTCTGAGCCTTGGCGATCAAGTTGGAGCGCGCGATTCCTAGGATACGCGCCGCCTCACTCTTATTACCCCCGGTTTGCTCGAGCGCTGACGCAATCATCGCTCTCTCGAGCTCCTCCACTGCGACCTTGAGGCTCCCCACCACGCCCCCCGCCTTACGGGGCGCGAGCGCCCCCTCCCGTACGTGCGTCGACAGGTGGCTCGGCTCGATCTCATCGACACCGCCCGCCATAAGCATCGCGCGCTCGATCTCATTTTCAAGCTCACGAATATTGCCGGGCCAGCGATATTCGCTCAGAATTTTTATCGTATCTGCTCGGAGTGAGGGTCGGTAATTGCTTCGAGCACCGTTACGCACCAGGAAATGTTCCGCGAGAAGCGGAATATCCTCACGCCTTTCGCGCAAGGGGGGTAGCTTTATAGTGACCAGATTGAGCCGGTAATAGAGATCCTCACGAAACGTTCCCTCAGCCACCATATCAGCGAGGGGGCGATTCGTAGCGGTGACGACCCGCACATCGACTTTGCGCTCTTTCGTACCCCCGACCGGCATAAAGGTGCCCTGTTGGAGTACCCGCAGGAGCTTCACCTGGAGCGCCGGAGACATCTCGCCCAGCTCGTCGAGGAAGAACGTGCCGCCGTCAGCCACCGCGAAAAGGCCCTCTTTGTCACGCACCGCACCGGTAAATGCACCTTTGACGTGTCCAAACAGCTCGGACTCGAGCAGATTATCGTTAAAGGCAGAACAGTTCTGAACGACGAACGGCTTGTCGCGGCGGGGAGAATTGTAGTGAATCGCCCGGGCAATAAGCTCCTTTCCGGTACCCGACTCGCCCAGGATAAGAACCGGCACCGCGGCGTCTTTGACCTTCTCCAGAAGAGCAAAGACGTCCTGCATCGCACCGCTTTTACCGAGGATATTCCCGAAGTTCCTTTGGGCCCGAACTTGCGAGCGTAGCTCGTGCACTTCACTCTCGGTGCGCCGGTTGCGCCCCACAACGTGAAGACGGAGCGCCAGTTCTTCCGCCTTAAAAGGCTTCGTCAGATAATCTATAGCACCGAGGTCGAGCCCAGGAGCGACGCCATCAAGTGTATTGAGAGCGGTTAAAAGGACCACCGAAATCGAAGCCGTCGCCGGATCTGCCTTGAGGCGACGGGTGACTTCATACCCATCCATCCCGGGCA
>JBILDU010000049.1:0-21572 GCA_044352465.1 Bdellovibrionota bacterium | reverse complement strand
TTATATCAAGGAGCACGATGTCGGGGCGCTCCTCTGAGGCCCGCTTCAGCGCCTCGACCCCAGAGCCCGCGGTAACAACCACGAAGCCGCGACGGACGAGCGCTTCCTCAAGGACAAACAAAGCGTCCGAGTTATCGTCAACGGCGAGGATCTTTAAGGGGCTATCCGCCATCAGGCTCAACCCCCTCTATTGCCCCTTCATCATATCGAGAAACTCCTTGTTCCCCTTGGAGCCTTCCATCTTACTCTGGAGCCACTCCATCGCTTCAACGACGTTGAGCGGATTGAGCACTTTCCGCAAGAGCCACACTTTTTGAAGCACGTCGGGCTTGAGAAGGAGATCTTCCTTACGTGTACCCGATTTATTAATGTCGATCGCTGGAAAAACGCGCCGCTCAACCAACTTCCGGTCAAGGACCAACTCCATGTTACCGGTGCCTTTAAACTCTTCGAATATGACCTCGTCCATCCTCGAACCGGTATCGATCAGCGCGGTGCCGATAATCGTGAGGCTCCCCCCTTCCTCGATGTTTCGCGCTGCACCAAAGAATCGCTTCGGCTTGTGCAGGGCGTTCGAGTCCACACCGCCCGAGAGGATCTTTCCGCTCGGCGGAACGACCGTGTTATACGCACGCGCCAACCGCGTAATCGAATCGAGCAGAATAACGACGTCACGCTTGTGTTCAACGAGACGCTTGGCCTTCTCGATGACCATCTCCGCCACCTGAACGTGACGCTGTGCCGGCTCATCAAACGTCGAGCTCACCACTTCACCGTTCACGTTGCGCTGCATGTCGGTGACCTCCTCCGGCCGCTCATCGATCAGCAGAACGATAAGCACCACCTCAGGGTGATTCTCGGTAATGGCGTTCGCGATATTCTGCAGCAGGACGGTCTTACCGGTGCGGGGCGGAGCCACAATAAGCCCGCGCTGCCCCTTCCCGATCGGCGCAAAGAGGTCCATGACCCGGGTCGACATGCCACCCTTCTTTCCCTCAAGCTTTAATCGCTCATTCGGATAGATCGGCGTCAGGTTATCGAAATGAATCTTTGTCTTCAGCGCCTCAAGGCTATCGTGGTTTACCGAATTAACCTTCAGGAGCGCGAAGTAACGCTCCCCCTCTTTCTCGCGCGGTGGACGAATCTGCCCCTCGACGGTATCACCGGTCTTCAAGCCGAACCGCCGAATCTGGGCGGGCGATACGTAAATATCGTCCGAACCGGGGAGGTAGTTATAATCAGGCGCCCGTAAAAAGCCGAACCCATCTGGCAGGCATTCAAGCACTCCTTCGGCATAGATACTGCCGTTCGACTCAGACTGCGCCGCCAAAATGGCGAATATAAGTTCCTGACGGCGCATCGTATTGGCGCCCTCGATCTCGAAGTCGGCCGCCAACTTCATGATCTCCTCAGACTTCAGGTGCTTTAACTCGTTCAGATTCATCTTCTGTTCATCCCAACTATGAAAAATTGATTCGCCCGCAACAGGCAGGAGCGACCCCGCCAAGGCTGCCCCCGTGAAAATCGAGGACGCATACCGTAATTACGGACTACCGCTGAATTCCCCCTTATTCTCAACAATTTGAAAATATTGAAGTTTTAGAACTTGACGTTTTAGAACTTGAAGGAGGGAAACTTGGTGTGCACTTAATGGATACTCAAAGGTTACGCCGAGCGACCTCACCTGTCAATATATCTGATCATCCCCTTCAGATGCTCCCAGCTAGGCGGCACCCCGTCGCTCGGCGATAGTCTTAGCCGCTACCGCCCGCAGATACTCCGGAGCAAGATCAAGCGGACGCGGTTCAGTGCGCCCCTCCGCGCGAAACGCATCCACTAATCCAACGGTGACAGCCCGGGGAATTCGACACTCAGTCGTCTCCCCCTCGGCCAGCGAAACGTAGAGCGGGCTCACCCCTCCGAGCACACGCTCGACGTGGCGAGTAAGCGTATCGCGAGGAACGATTTCCGGAGCGTGTACTTCGCTCAGTCGCTCTCCGTCAGAGCGATACACCCCGACAAAGAGCTCGCCCCGCCCCGCATCGAGGAGGGACACAAGACCGCTTGACTGCGCGCGAAACTCCCACGCCGCTCCGAGGAGAGAGGAAACACCAAAAAGCGGAACCCCCAAACTGAGCGAGAAACCACGCGCAAAGCTGTAGCCGATCCGCAGTCCGGTGAACGAACCGGGCCCTGCCCCGACAACCACCCGCGAGATCGCAGCGGAAGGCGCACTGGCTGTCTCCAAAACACGCTCAACGAGAAGGGAAAGCTCCTCGTGATGGCTATTGATACCGGAGCTCGAAAGAAGCAGCGCCACTGGCGACTCCGCGCGGTCGCCATCCGGGGATGACTCCTCGACGAGCCCTACGTGCGCACGCGAGGTCGACGTATCGAGCGCCAGCGTCCACCGTTTCATCACAAGAGCTTCAAGATGTCGTTCCCCATGGCGAAGACCATGAGAAGCAGGAGAAGCGCCATCCCCAGCTGATTGGCCCGCTCCTGAAACCGGAGACTCACGGGACTCCCTTTGATCGCCTCAATCGTAAAAAACACAAGGTGCCCCCCGTCAAGGATCGGAATCGGCAAGAGATTGAGGATCGCCAAGCTAACCGAGAGGAAAACCATGAATCCGATAAGGTCGGCGACGCCCCTTTCGGCGCTCTGCGCAGCCTCTTTGAAGATGAAGATCGGGCCACCGATGTGCCGAGGCGAGATCGCCCCTTGAACCATCCCCCAAAGCCCCCTAACGGTCAGCTCGGAAAGATACGCCACATGCAACACCCCAGCTTTCATAGCGGCAAAAATTGACACCGCCTCTCGCTCCGTCGCAGGGACGATCCCGATCTTATACCGCGGTGTTTTCGATTCGGTACGGCGGTCCAGAACGGCGAGCTCCGAGGCTTCAGCTGTCCCCGTCACTGCCAACCGAACCTCCTCCTTCGCGCCGGTATCAGCTCCAACCCGCTCGACAAGGAAAGACATCTCCTTTCCACCCGATTGCGCGACCCGCTCAGCGAGCTCTAACCACGAGGCCACACCGACCCCGTCGATCGAAAGCACCGTGTCACCTTTTTTGAGGCCAGCCTTCTCCGCGGGATACGCCGGAACAACCCCCCCGATGCTCGGGGTCTCAAGGGGAACATCGCGCCCGAAGATCGCGAAGGAACCTATCGCGGCGAACACCGCGAAGATCAGATTAAAAGCTGGGCCAGCGAGGACGATGGAAAATTTTGGCCAATACCCCTTCGACAAAAACCAACGACTACGATCTGCTACGAGCTCCGGGGCTGTCGGCACATCGGAGCCGGTGAGTGAGGACTCGGCGCGCGCCCCCTCTCCCCCCGTGGTTGCGATCTCGGACAGAGCCCGCGGGTCATCTCCAACCATGCGCACATAACCACCGAGCGGAATAAGTCGGAGGGAATACACCGTCTCCCCGTAGCGGCGTTGTATCAAAGGACGGCCGAAACCGATAGCGAACTCAACCACCCCCACATTGTTCCACTTCGCCAAGAGAAAGTGGCCTAATTCGTGTACGAAAATAAGAAAACCGAGGACTAAGATCGATATCAATATCATATGGTTAGTACCAGAATTGGGTGGCGCTTGATGATCTTACGTGGAACACTGCTCCGTAACCCACCGCGCCACGTCCGCGGACACCGCCTGTAAGCTCTTTAGATCACTGTAGGCGGCGCCGCTAAATCGGGTCAGTGCCGCCTCTATCATCGGCACAATCCCTAAAAACGATAACCTCCCCGATAGAAAAGCGCCAACCGCCACTTCGTTGGCTACCGAGTAAACCGCAGCCATCGCTCCACCGGCCGATAGCGCCGCCTTACCGAGCCGAACGGCGGGGAACTTTACCTCATCGAGCTCCATAAACTCGAGTTTACCGACCTCGGTGAGAGAGAGCCGCGGCATCGTTCCTCGAATGCGGGCGTGAGGATAGCCGAGAGCGTAGGCGATTGGCCCTTTCATATCGGGATGGGAAAGTTGCGCGAGCGACACGCCATCAACGAATTCAACCACCGAATGAACGACACTCTGTGGATGTACCACCACACGAATTCGCTCCGGCGGTACACCGAAGAGCCATGCAGCCTCGATCACCTCGAGCGCTTTATTGACCATCGTCGCGGAATCGATCGAGATCTTAGCCCCCATCGCCCAGCGCGGGTGCTTTAACGCCTGCGCCGGGGTGACGGAGCGAAGGGCAGCGACCGGGGTTTGTAGAAACGGTCCACCCGAGGCTGTCAGAATAAGCGACTCGATCTCCTCGCGAACTGAGCCTTGGAGCGCCTGAAAAAGAGCCGAGTGTTCGCTGTCAACCGGCACGATATGCCCACCGCTGCGCTCGCAGATCGCGGTGACGAGCTCCCCCGCCATCACCAGACTCTCTTTATTGGCGAGCGCTACGGTTTTACCACTCTCGAGCGCGGCCAGGACCGGCGCCAGCCCCGCCATTCCAACAACGGCGGCGAGGACGACATCAATCGAGGGATCAGAGGCGATTCGACACAAGGACTCACCCCCGACCAGATATTCTGTACCGGATCGACGCGAAGCAGTTGCAGACCACGGGGTATCAAGCGACGCCCAGCGGGGGCCGAACTCATCCACAAGCGGCAGAAGCGCCGCTTCGTTTCGACCAGCGGCGAGGGCACGCACCTTAAAGAGCTCGGGCGATGCGCGCACAACATCGAGCGCCGACCGACCGATAGATCCGGTCGCACCGAACACAGCGATTCCACGCGGCTGCGGTGTGCCGCCCCGCGGCCCACCGAACGGAGGAACAAGGGGGAACGGTGAGGCTACCATGCTTGAACCACCCAGATGTAGGTCACAAGCCCACCCGCCAGAATTCCATCGATCCGATCGAGCACCCCACCGTGACCCGGCAGGATTGTCCCGCTATCCTTAACTCCGTGGAGCCGTTTGAGGTACGACTTCATGAGGTCGCCACATTGAGCAGCAACGACGACCCCTAACGAGAGAGGAAGCGACTCGGCCCAACCAGCTGCAGTTGAGAGAGAACCGAGCGCGACACCTCCGGCAACACCGCAGAGGACTCCACCGACACTCCCGGACCACGTCTTGTTCGGCGAGATAGCGGGGCAGAGCTTCGGCCCCCCGAGTCGGGACCCGATAAAATAAGCGGCGGAGTCGTTCACGCTCACGACCAGCACCAACCACAACAAAATCCACGCCCCTCCGGGGAGGAGCGGAAGCGCGACGAGCGCCGCGCCGCCGATTCCGACAAGGAATACCGCCAGGGGCAGTTCGCGCATAACGCCCGCAACCCGCTCAAGCTCCTGACGACCCACCGCAAAAGCCACACCGATGGCGAGCAATATTCCGACGAGCGCGCCCTTCACCCCGATTAACAACGAGGCCCCAGCCGGTACCGTCAAATCACACCGATGCTGGGCCGCCAAGTAGGCACCCACAATCACCACCGGGGTCAAAATGGAGAGACCGAAGAGAATGCGCACCGCGCGGATATAGCCCCGGCTAAACCGCGCGACCTCGAGCGCTGCAATGGTTACCACTGCGAGCGCCGTCACAAAGGCGATCCAACGCCCCACGCAGGTAAAAGCTGCCAAGATATCGATGGTGAGAAAGCCGAGGACAAGGATAAGGGCGGTCTTTACTCGCGCGCCTAACTGAGACCACGGCGAGCTATGAGTCGAAGGAGCGCTCATCGACCACTCCGAATCTGCTCTTCAGTCAGACCGAACCTGCGCTCACGCCCAGCAAACTCAGCAAGGCAGCGGTGGAACTCCAGAGGGGAGAAATCGGGCCACAGCACCGGCGTTACGACGATCTCGGAATAGGCCAACTGCCATAACAAGAAATTGCTAATGCGACGCTCATCACTGGTGCGGATCAGCAGATCTGGGTCAGGCACGTCGGGAAGATAGAGGTGCTCCGCGAATGCCGCCGCATCGATCGTATCAGCGGCTATCGTTCCCTGGGCCACCTGCCGCGCTAGTTGACGTGCTGCGAAGACGATCTCATCCCGTCCGCCGTAAGAGACAGCCAGGATGAGGTCCATCGCGTTCATTGAGGAGGTGCGCTCCTCATTCCGAACCAAGATCTCACGCACCGCCGCCGGGAGTCGCGACAGATCTCCCATCGCCCGCAGACGAATCCCGTTCTGCAGAAGGAGCTCGAGCTCTGATTCAAGATACTGCGCAAAAAGCTTCATCAACGCCGAGACTTCAACCTCGGGGCGGCTCCAGTTCTCACTCGAGAAGGCGAACAACGTCAGGTATCGCACCCCCAGTCTGCGCGCTTCTTCGACAACCATCCGTACCGTTTTCGCCCCGGCACGGTGACCCTCCACGCGCGGCAGATGCCGTTGCTTCGCCCAACGACCGTTGCCATCCATGATTACCGCAAGATGCTGCGGTATCCGCGCAAGTTCCGTCATCACGCTACCCTCGAAGCAACGCCTTCGTTCGTTGATTGCGTCATACGATCCTCGGTTGGCGAGGGAGCTTCTAAAGCTCCATCATCTCTTTTTCCTTCGCCTGAAGCAGGACATCGATTTCAGCCGTCGCTTTGTCGGTGATCTTTTGAATGTCCTCACTTCCGCGACGGAGGTCATCGGCGGAGATCGCCTTATCCTTCTCCTGCTTCTTCAGAAAATCCATCGACTCACGGCGATGGTTTCGAACCGTGACCTTGGCCTCCTCCGCCATTTTGCTCAGCTTTTTGATGAGCTCCTTGCGGCGTTCTTCGGTCAAAGCCGGAATCGCTATGCGAATGAGCGTCCCATCCCGCGACGGATTCAAACCTAGCTCTGACTGCTGAATCGACTTCTCTACCGCCTCAACGGCTCCACGGTCGTACACCTGAATGGTGAGGAGGCGCGGCTCGGGAGCAGAGATCATCCCCAACTGAATCAGCGGAACCCGCGAACCGTAATAATCGACCGTAATCCCCTCAAGCAGTGAGGTTGTTGCCCGACCACCCCGCAACCGACCGAGATCGGTCTTGAAGTGCTCAGCGGTCTTCTTACATCGAGCTTCGAGGTCGTTATACTTGCCGGTCATATCATCTCTCCCTATAAGAAAACGAAACGTGGCGAATCAATCCGCGTCTCCCTCACAACCCTCAAACTACACGGCCGCCGCTGCGGGCGCCCCGCTCGACGAGACCAGAGTGCCAAGCGACTCGCCTCTGACGACCCGCTTTAAATTGCCCTCCTCCCCGATATTGAAGACGACGATGGGGAGGTTGTTGTCCATGCACAGGGAAATGGCTGCCGAATCCATCACCTTCAGTCCCTTCTGGAGAACGTCCATAAACGATATCGATCCAAACGGCTTCGCCCCAGCGTTTTTTACAGGGTCGGAGTCGTATACCGCGTCAACCTTGGTGCCCTTCAGAAGAACATCAGCGCCGATCTCCATGGCCCGCAAACTCGCCGCCGTGTCGGTGGTGAAATACGGGTTTCCCGTACCGCAAGCGAATATCACCACGCGATTCTTTTCGAGATGCCGGGTAGCGCGTCGCCGAATGTACGGCTCGGCCACCTGACGCATCTCTATCGCCGACATGACCCGAGTCTCTACTCCCCGCTGCTCGAGAAGATCCTGCAACGCGAGGGCATTAATGGCGGTTGCCATCATTCCCATATAGTCGCCCGAGGCTCGGTCGAGGCCCTGCGCGCCGGCCTGCACCCCGCGAAATATATTCCCCCCACCGATAACGATGCCGAGCTCGACACCGAGCTGATGCACCTCGTGCACCTCGCGAACGAGCGCCGAAACGGTCTCCGCGTCGATACCATAGCCCTTATCACCAGCGAGGATCTCGCCACTCAACTTGAGAAGAATTCTCCGATACTTTAGCGCACCCATATCACCTAACCTCAACGTCTCTGTAGCTATCCCCTCGAGCCTCCGCGCCGCCAGGCCTTACTCAGACCCGCAACTCGGATAATCTTTGAAACCTAAAATTGGAGCTACAAGAAACTACACAAAACTGATTACCGAAAATCAACTTCTAAAAAGAAGGCGCGGATTCCTCCGCGCCTTTCTTGGGCTCTAGTTGCTGGTCATCGCCGCAACCTCAGCCGCGAAGTTCGTCTCCGCCCGGGCGATCCCCTCCCCGACTTCGAATCGGGAAAAGCGTCGCACCTGAACCTTCTCTCCGCACTTAATGCTAAGAGCTTCGATCAAATCTTTGATCGTCTTTGACGAGGTTTCGTCCTTTACGAAGATCTGGTTGAGCAGACAATTGTCCTCGTAAAACTTCTGTAACTTGCCGGGAAGGATCTTATCAGCCTTGGCCCGTTGCGCCTCATTAAGCTGCTCCATGAGGATCTCCTTCTCCTTATCGAGAACCGCGGCGGGCACTTCGTCAGCCGAAAGATACGCCGGCTTCATCGCCGCGATATGCATCGCAATATCGCGCGCCGTAGCGCGGAACTCATCACCACGCGCGACGAAGTCGGTTTCGCTATTAAGCTCGACGACCGCGACCACCTGGTCCCCGGGGTGAGCGTACACTCCGATACACCCTTCAGCAGCCACCTTGCCGGCCCGCTTACCGATGTCTTTTAAGCCCTTCTTCCGCAAGACCTCTACGGCCGCCTCAATCGAACCGTTCGCTTCCTTTAAGGCCGCCTTGCAATCCATCATCCCCGCACCGGTTTGTGCACGGAGTTGCTTCACTAATTCCGCTGATACTTCACTCATACACGTGTCTCCTGAATTGAAATGAATCGTCACCGGACCGCACGGCTCCGCCGAAGCCGAAAGAGACTATCCCCTCCCGACTCCGACGGCCTGCTACGCGTCCGCGAAAAGAGGTGATTACTGAACGGCAATACCCTCGTTCGCAGCGACCTCTGTGGTCCCCTTCTTCGGACCCTTCGAATGACCACCGTTCTTATCCTCGGTACGGTCTTCCTTCGGGCGACGCGCGTCGTACTGAGCGCGCCCTTCGATGATGGCGTTGGCCATCTCGGCAAGGAACAACGTAATCGTGCGGGTCGCATCGTCGTTCGCCGGGATCGGAAAGTCGACGAGCCCTGGATCGGCGTTCGTATCAACAAGGGCGATAACCGGAATATGGAGGCGCCGAGCTTCAGCCACTGCGATGTGCTCTTTAACGACGTCAACCACGAAAAGGACGTCGGGCAGACGCTTCATCGTGCGAATACCACCGAGGTTCGCCGCCAGCTTCTCGAGCTCACGGGCCATGGTAAGCTTCTCTTTCTTGACCAATCGAACTTTGGTCCCCTCTTGCTCAGCTTCAGTGAGAAGGTCCTCGATTTTGCGCATCCGGTCGATCGAGTTCTTAATCGTTTGAAAGTTGCTCAGAGTTCCACCTAACCACCGCGAGGTGACGTGAAAAGCGCCACACCGATCAGCCTCGTTCGAGACGATCTCGCGCGCCTGCAACTTTGTGCCGACGAAGAGGATCGAACCACCGCGGCTCACGGTGTCAACCACGTACTTGCGAGAGCGATCCCAAAGCTTCTGGGTCATATCGAGGTTGATGATGTGGATCCCGTTTCTCTCGCCGTAGATAAACGGCAACATGCGGGGGTTCCACCGATGAGTTTGATGCCCGAAATGCGCACCGGCATCGAGCATGCTCTTGATCGTTACGGGGATAGCCGCAGATGTGCCCGCGGCCTCGAGTGAGGTTGCTGTACGTTCCATTTTTTCTCCGTCTTAGTTTTGCCTCCCCGGGGTTCGGTAACAAAAGCTACACCGCTCGAAAGCGACGCAACTTCACCAAGACTTAGACATCCCCGGGTGTGAATTTAATGCTTGCTAGTCGTACCATGCGAGCGCCAAAAGAGCAAACAGCTCGCGGGGTTGGGGGAAATGAAGCGGGGTGCCTGGGCGACCGACAGATCTCCCCGAATGGGACTCTACGAAGCTTGCGGGGCAGCCCTAGAGAATTCAGATAGTTAGACAGCGTTAGGCTGCGATAGACCCAGCGAACAAGGCGCGACCTGAGTCCCCACCAACCCCACCCACAAGAGCTTCGACCGAACGCTCGGGGTGCGGCATCAAGCCGACCACGTTCCGACGCTGATTGGTCACCCCGGCGATCGAGTTAAGCGAGCCGTTCGGGTTCCACTCGAGGTCGTTGGGGGAAACGGTCCCCGAAGGATCGGAATACCGAAAAACTACCCGCCCCTCTCCCTCAAGCTCTCGCACCGTCTCGGGCGGAGCGTAGTAGTTTCCCTCGAAGTGGGCTATCGGACAGGTAAAGACCGTCCCCGCCTCAACCCCCCGGGTAAATGCGGTGTCGCTTCGCTCGACCTTAACGTGGACGAATCGGGAGAGGAATCGACGTTGCACGTTCTGTAAAAGAACACCCGGAAGCAACCCACTCTCGCACAAAACCTGGAACCCATTACAAACGCCGAGCACCGGGCCACCACGCTCGGCGAAAGCAGCAACCTCGGTCATGACCGGAGAGAGCTTCGCCAGGGCGCCGGTTCGCAGATAATCCCCGTGCGCAAAACCGCCCGGAACAACCACGAGATCGGGCCTCTGCAGATCCCTATCGCGGTGCCACACGAGCGTGACCTTTTGCTTCAGCACCGTTCCGTAGACGTGCTGCATATCATGTTCGCAGTTCGTACCGGGGAAAACGACAACAGAAATTCGCATAAAAATCTTTTGTGCTGAGAGCCTTTAGGCGCCGAGGGACGTTAAGGAAGCGCTATTATTTCGAAGTTCTCGATTATCGGATTAGCTAAAACTTTCTCACACAGCTCTTCCGCTCGCGCCCGGGCCTCTTGAGCGCTCGCCGCTGCCACGTCGAATTCGATAAGCTTTCCGATACGAACATCGGAAATTCCGGTCATTCCGGCCTCGAGAACTCCCCGCTCGACCGCTTTGCCCTGAACATCGAGCACCCCCCCTTTGAGCCGAACAAACACCCGCACCCGCATCGAATTCTCCTTTTACAGCCTAGACACAGCGAGGAGTAGTAGACACAGCGAGGAGCAGCCATCCTCACCCATCACCCAACGCCCTTCCCACAATCAGGTCAACATGCCGAAAGTGGCGCTTTAAGTCAAAGATATCATCCAGTTCCGCAGCTGATACCCGCTCCCCTATCGCCTTATCGGAACGCACCCGCTCAAGCAGCGATGCGCCCCCCTCCCAAGCCGGCAGCGCGTGCTTCTGAACGAGTCGATAGGCATCCTCCCGGGTGAATCCGTGGTCAACGAGCGCAACCAAAAGCGCACCCGAAAAAATGAGCCCCCGGGTCGACTCGAGGTTCTCGAGCATCCGATCGGCGTGTACCACCATTCCGTCAACGACCGACTCAAACCGCGCCAACATGAAATCGACAACCGTACATGCATCGGGCGCGATCACCCGCTCAACCGAGCTGTGGCTTATATCTCGCTCGTGCCACAGCGGGACGTTCTCCATCGCCGAAACGGCGTATCCCCGCAAGAGGCGGGCAAGCCCGGTCAGGTTTTCAGTAAGTATCGGGTTGCGTTTGTGGGGCATCGCCGACGACCCCTTTTGGCCCGGGGAGAACTTTTCTTCAACCTCACGCACCTCAGTGCGCTGCAGGTGACGAATCTCAACACAAAAGCGCTCCAACGATGCACCGAGCAGCGCTAGTGCATTAAAAAATGCGGCGTGTCGATCGCGCTGCACGACCTGGGTCGCGACCGTTTCGGCCTTCAACCCAAGCTTCGTAAGGACATGCGCTTCGACCGACGGAGGTATTGAAGCATAGGTGCCAACCGCCCCTGAAATCTTCCCGTAGCCGATCTCGACCACCGCTGCGGCCACACGCGCCCGACTCCGGACAAGCTCTGCATACCAGCCGGCGAGCTTAACGCCAAAAGTCGTCGGCTCGGCGTGAATCCCGTGGGAACGCCCGATGCACGGCACGTTCTTCGTCTCGAGGGCGCGGCGCTTTAAGACCACGAGGACCCGATCCACCCCCGCGAGAATAAGGTTGCCCGCTCGCACGAGTTGGACCGCCAAGGTCGTATCGAGAAGATCGCTCGACGTCATCCCGCGGTGGACGAATCGAGAGGCCTCGCCCACGCTCTCAGCCACATTGGTTAAGAATGCGATGACGTCGTGTTTAACCTCCTGCTCTATCTCGAGCACACGGGTAGCATCGAAACGCCCCTTCGAACGGACCGCATCGAGCGCGTCCTGCGGAGCGAGTCCTGCAGCCACCATTCCCTCCAGCGCAAGGGTCTCAATCTCGAGCCAAATCTTAAATCGAGCCTCATCGCTCCACAGAGCGTTCATCTCAGGGCGACTATAACGAGCGATCATCCGTCTATCCTCCGTTCTTTACGATACCACCCCTCAGGAAGGAGCAATGTTTCCTGATATAGTTAAACGACCTCACCTCTCATCGACCTCGAATCGTCGGTTGAGCTAACCCACCATCAGCCGCGGCATGCTCGCACCTACCGAGAAGAGGGGGGTCTCCAGGGCTACCCCCGCACAAACAACCGTCTCGACAACGCCAGGTGGCACATAGGCATGGAAGGTCTTAAGGGCTACATCCGGAGAATTACTGTTTTCGCTTAAATGGCCAAGGACAACCGTCGAGAGATCCGGATGCACCAGCTGCTGCACCAATTCAGCCGCCTCCTTATTGCTCAGGTGCCCGTGCGAGGAGGCTATCCGCTGCTTTAGCTCCCAGGGATAATCGCATTCCATAAGCATCTGCTCGTCGTGGTTCGACTCGAGCACAAGCGCATGCGCCCCCCGCACCGCCTCACGCACAAGGGGGGTTACCCGTCCAAGATCGGTGACCTGAGTAAAGGTAAGACCCTCCCCCTCTAGCCGGAAACCGACCGGCTCTTGGGCATCGTGCGCGATACTAAATGGGGCGACCGAAAGATCCTTAATCGCAAACGGCGCACCGGTCTCAAAGGTTTCAAAACCGAAAACGTTTCGGATGAGCTTGGCCGTCCGGGCGTTCGCGTACACCGGGAGACGAAAGCGCCGACTCATCACGGATATGCCGTAGATATGGTCCGAATGCTCGTGCGTTACCAAAATGCCGGACAGCGTCGCCGGATCGATCCCTAACCGACGTAACCGCTCCTCAGTCTTCGTCGCCGAGAGTCCGCAGTCGATGAGAAGGCGCACGCCCGCCGCCTCGATAAAGGTACAGTTTGCTTTACTACCGCTTGAGAGAACTGAAAAACGCATGGCGCGATACTATGCGGGACGGTGCGGGCGGAGCAATCGGGAAACCACCCCCGAGCCCGAGCGACCGGCGCTGAGTCAAACCGCGAGCGACCCCTAAGCCCCTAAAAACAATACGCTTTTCGCGAACCCTCAGGTCGCCCGCGAAAAATGTCGTCATATAAACGGGTTAGACACCGCCGGCTGAGCTCTCGGCGGTATGATAGCCCCTAAAAAATGTTAGAATAAAGCGACGATTTTTCGAGAGAGGAACGAGCCCGCTATGAGAACGATGGCAATGCGACTCCCCCGCTCGGTGGTAACGGAGGCGGGAGCGATATACGAGACGACGTGGAGCGTTACGGCGAGCTCGCTGTTTGAACAACTTCTGGACGAGATCCACGATAGTGTCGCCGGGTCGTTTTCTTGCGAGATGTTCTCCACCCAACAACTCATCCTCATGTGCTTCACCGCACCCGATGACGTTACTATCGAGATCCTCTCCTCGGCGGTGTACACGATGTTCTCCGACGCGCAGATAGTCGAAATCGAGGACTACACCCACAACATCGATGAAAAGGCTCAGGTTGCTACAACGGAATTGAAGCTCACCCGCAGCGACATCTACCCGTTGCAGAATTACACCGCGCTAAAGACCGAATCGTTGGCTCCGGTAGCCGGCGTCCTCTCGCAACTGCCGACCGATGACCAGATTATTATCCAGATCGTCTGCCAGCGTATTAAGGACTCAGCCGGATTTCATGCGCGCATTCGGGCGGCACGTTCGTGGGATGCGCTGACCTTCTATTTTCGCCCGAAATACTGGTTTAAGCGGGATGTTGTTAAACCGATGCGGCAGAAGATCGACGAGAAGTGTCGTCGCCGGATGTACTGCGTGACGATTCGGATCGCTGCCATTATTCCGCCGCCGAAGGAACATCAGGGAAACACCGTCTCCGACTCGCTCGGGAACCGTCGGGGCAAAGACCCGGTGGATCACGTGCGCGCGGTCGTGGGGGCACTCTCATTCATGAACACCCCGGACGAGAATAGCTTTGCGATGACCGGCATTAAGCGTGGCCTTCACGCGATGAAACCTTTTCGTAAGCGCTCGTTTGGCCGGATCATGGCGCTAACGAATACCGAGCTTACGACGCTGTGGCATCCGCCAAAGCTGTCGGCGCTCCCCAACACCGCGGCGGTGCTGGCAGTCAAGGCCGGGCCACCCGCCAGCCTCCCCCAAGACCTCAACGATTCGACGATATCGTTCTTTGGACGCACCGATTTTCGTGAACACCGGGTGCCGTTCGGCATTCGACGGGAGGATCGGCAACGACACATGTACGTCGTCGGAAAGTCAGGCACCGGAAAATCATGCCTCCTCCAGCTCCTGGTAAAAAACGACATCGAGCAGGGGTTCGGCTGCGCCGTACTCGATCCTCACGGCGACCTCGTGGACAATATTCTCCGCACGGTGCCAGCCAACCGATTGAAGGACGTGGTGCTTTTTGATCCGAGCGATGTCAATTTCCCACCGAGTTTCAATCCGCTCGCCGATGTGCCCGCGGAGCTCTCGCTGCGGGTGGCCCAGAGCCTCGTTGACGTCTTCCGGCGAGCTTTCGGCTCGGCGTGGAACGACCAAGTTGCCCACGTGCTGCGTTATTCCCTCCTCGCGCTCCTTTCCCAATCGGGCACCACCCTGCTTTCGCTGCGACGCTTCCTCATGGATGAGCGCTACCGAACCCTCGTCATTCACGGCGTCGAAGACTCATCGGTGAGATATTTCTGGGAAGTCGAGTTCGAGAAGCGTCGCGACGAGCTCCAGGGCGCTGCGGTTGCGCCACTCCTGAACCGTCTCGGGCAGCTCTTTGCGACCGACATGCTCCGAAACATCTTCGGCCAACCCCTCAACCGGTTCGATTTTCGCGAGATTATCGATAACCGGAAGATCCTTCTCATGAAGCTGTCGAAAGGGGTTGTGGGGGCGGACAATGCCTCGCTCCTTGGCTCGATTATTATCGCTAAGATCTACGCCGCCGCGCTCTCTCGGGCCGACCAAGCCCCGGAGGAGCGGAAGGATTTCTATTTCTATATCGATGAATTTCAAAACTTCGCGACGGAGAGTTTCGTCGAGATCTTAAGCGAATCCCGAAAATATAAGCTGAACTTCACGATGGCGAACCAATACCTTGGGCAGCTATCGAGTGAGGTACGCCGGACGCTCTTTGGTAACGTCGGAAATCTGCTCACCTTCCGGGTAAGCGGCGAAGACGCAGGTATTTTAGCGGCTGAGTTCAGTCCCCGCTTCGGTGTCGACGATATGATCAATCTTGGCCCGCGGGATTTCTACATCAAGATGAACATTAACTCGGTGGCGCAGATGGGGTTCTCGGGGGTTACCCTTGACCTGCCCCGCCCAAGCGAGGATACCGACACCCTGCACAAGCTCCTTGAGTACTCGCGCAACCATTACGCCCTGCCACTACGGCAGGCGCGCGAGCTTCTGGCGCTGTGGGAGGAAGGTGTCGAGCCGGTGCGGCACGCGATATAGCTCCGCTACGGACGAGGGAGAGCGGAGCACCCGCTCTCCCCGCTCCAGCACCCAACCCCGCTAACGACTCGTCGCGAAAAGTACCGAGGGGAGATACCAACGGCCCTCACGTTGAATGAGATCGACGGGGCCTTGCACGGTCTCCTGACCTATTTTCGTCGTCACAACTACCCGGGCGGAATCGCCGCTGATCGTGGCTTCGCCAACCTCAAATTGAATCTCCCGAAACTGCTCCCGCATACGGTCGCGCGCCCCTCGAATCTGATCAAGCGAGGCCTCAAGAGCTTTCTCCACCTGCGCCCGCTGTTCGGGTGGCACCACAGCGGTCTGCCGAGCGACCTCGCTCCGAGCAAACCGCTCCGGATCCCCAAGAAGCAGGGTGTAGTAATTTTTCATCTCCACCGGACTTCGAAATCCGCGCGCCACACGTTCAGCCTCACTGACTCCTTGAAAGGCGGTCTCCCAGTGAACGTACTCAACTACCGGAGCGGAGCTCCGTAACGCTTTTATCTTCACCACCATTTCAGTCACAACGCCGGCCGGATCGCTTGGAGCAGCAACCGCGGTACCAAAGAGTGCGGGGAATACGATCAGCAGAACGCCGATCAAAATACCTAGACGTGCCATACGTTTTATCCTCGAAGTCTTACCTCTCTAGCGGCGTTCCGCGTGTGACGAGGAGAACATCCCCGTGTTGCTACCCATCCCGCCATGGTAAGCTACCGCTAAGAGACCTGCAAACCAAATGAAAAGTCACCCGCTATGAGAGCTGCGGCCATCGACCGCACCAACGTGCCCATCTTCGTCGTCGGCCCAGGCGCGGTCGGGTTAACCCTCGCGATTATTGCCCGAAGAGCGTACCCTGTTTGCCTTCTCGCGCGCCGCGAACGACGGGATGTGCTCTCCGAGTGTTCACTTTCTCTCTGTGGGGCCCAGAGCGCGAGCCTTCCCGTGGGACATCTTCCCGTTTATGCGATCGAAGAGGCGCCTCGAGTGAGCGGACCAGCCGACTTTTGGCTCACCGTTAAGGCACATCAACTCCGCTCCGCCCTTGCGGAGATAGCCCCTCTGCTCACCAAAGAATCGGTGGTCACGATATTCTCCAACGGGCTCGGGATATATGCGGAGGGGGAAACGCTCCTGGCGCACCGGTGCACCGTTCTTCGGGCGCTCCCGTCGTTCGGAGCATACCTCCAGAGCCCGCATGAAGTGGTTCTCGCGGGGGAATTGAAGATCGCCCTGGCTGCAGCCATTGAGCACCACCCGATTCGTGATGAACTCGCGCAGAGGCTAGGTCGAGTCGGAGCCTCAGTCGTTTGCGAAGATGACGTGGAGCAAGCGGAGTGGCGCAAAGCACGCACAAACCTAATCGTAAATCCCTTATGCGCCCTGGCGCAGACGACCAACGGCGCTCTCGGGAGTGAGGCGGCGCTCACCGCCCTCCTCGCGCCCCTCCTGCGAGAGATTGAGCTCGTCGCAACTCATCAGGGAATAGATTTACCACCCCTTACTCCCGCTGAGTTTTTGAAGCTCCTTGCCCCTCATGCCGGAAATCTAAATTCCATGCTCACTGACCTTCGAGCCGGTCGGCTCACTGAGATCGATGCGATTACCGGCCGCTTCCTCGCGGCCGCACAGGCGGCACAGATACCCACCCCTCTCAATCGAGCGTTGTATGCAGCGGTACGAACGATGGAACGCGGTCGGAAAGAAACTGCGCGGAGTTAGAGCTTCGCCGTCATCTTCGATGCACCGGAGAGCACCCTCAATCATTCGATATCTTTTCGGCTCAACCGCCGACTACTTCCGTGCCAGAGCTCCGCGCCGCCCGGCTTTTGTCGCCGGTCAAGCAATATCTCCACTCCGTTACCGTCAGGGTCGGAGCAGTAGAGCACCTAACTTATCCCATGGTGGACCAGAGTCTAGTCGACGCCCATATCCTCAAGTTTATCCACCGCCCGCAACAAACCTGCGCCGACCGCCGCCTCAACCGCGGAGTGATAGAGCCCGAGCGAATGCGCGGATGGAGCCTGAGCGCTCGGCCACACGCGCCCCCAGAAGATTCACATAGAACGACTCAGGCCGACCGACCTCCCGTGCTTCTACGAAAACAATTCGCGCGCCGAACCTTGGAATATGAATAGCGGCGACCGCGGAGGGAAATTAACTGCGTGGATTTGCTGAACACTCTATCGTAAGGGTCCGGGGTGAGTAGATTCCTATCGACGCCACGGTCAGAAGAACGTCCTGCGCAGTGAAGCGACTGGAGACGTTTCCGGCTCCCCCGGGGCATTCACGCTTCAGATCGACCGTTGGATCCCCGTAGAAACCTAACGCAAAAAGATTATGTCTTCGCTCGATGAGCTTACCACCAGTGGGGCCACTCTGAAGCGATAGATTATAACAGCCGCTCAGCGAAGTGAGGACGGCCAAAACGGGGATAATTCGGTGTAGTTTCATAGTCCTTGACCTTAACTGAGGAGTAATTCGCCAGCAACCAAAAACTGGCAGAGCATCATCGCCGCTGTCCGAGACAACTCCCGCCAAGCCTAAGAGGTGAACTTCAGACGTGGCAGACCTAGGACTCTTTCGGCGATGATCGAGCGTTGAATCTCCGAGGTCCCGGCCGCGATCGTACGACCGCGTGAATACAGATACCGATGGACCTCAGGCCCTAGATCTGGATCGTCTTCGCGTAACGCAGCCCGGGCCCCCTCGCACTGGAGCGCTACCTTGGCGATCGACTGAAAGGACTCGCTCCACAAAAGCTTGTCCATCGACCCCTCAGGCCCTGGCGACCCCCCGGCAGCGTAGTCGAGCAGGTGATCGTACGCCAGCGCGCGGACCGCACAGGCCCGAGCGATCTCCCGAGAAAGGTCCCGCGACCGAACTGGATCGCTGCCGCCGCTCGCGCGGTCGATCAGTCCCCGTAAAGCGACCTCCGACTGCAGTTGCCGGGCAAAGGTTAAGACCACCCGTTCGTACATCAACGTTGAAATGGCGATCTTCCAACCATCCCCCAGAGCGCCGACGATCCGATCACTGGGGACGAAAACCTCATCGAAGAAGACCTCGTTAAACTCACGGTCCCCCGAAATCTGCCGAAGCGGACGGGTTGAGATCCCCGGGGTCTTCATATCCACAAGAAGGTAGGAGAGTCCGCTGTGACGGCCTTCCTCAGCCGCCGTGCGACACAAAACAAAGCACCAGTCGGCGATATGAGCGAAGCTGGTCCAGATCTTTTGGCCGGTGATGTAGAATCCCTCGGGCGTTACCCGCGCTCGTGTCTTAATCGCAGCGAGATCACTCCCCGCACCAGGCTCGGAGAATCCTTGGCACCAGATCTCTTGCGCGGTGAGAATATGTGGGAGGAATCGCTTCTTCTGCTCGGGAGTGCCATATTTTATGAGCACGGGCCCCACCATCGTGAGGCCAAAAAGACCGAGGAGCTGGGGCGAGCGAGCCCGTACAAGCTCCTCCTGTATTACCGCTTCTTCAACAAGGCTCAGCGAACGACCACCGAATTCGCGCGGCCAATGAACCCCTACCCAGTTTCCACTTGCCAACGTCCCTTGCCATTCCCGCCCGAGACGGACAAAGGTATCCAGCCCCGCATCGTTCCCCGAGTCGGGAATACGTTGCTCCGCGAGCCATCGCCGAAATTCGCCCCGAAAGGCTTCGACCTCGGGGGAGATGCTTAGTTTTAACACCGTGCTATCCTACCGTTCCACGTTGCAACCGCAAAGCCGCGCTTGAATCGACAAAAAACGTTACCCTCTCTCCAGCCTCGAGTAAGAGCTTCGCCGGCAACACCTCACACGACTCCCCGCCTTCCACAACTCGACGCACGATGTCGGCCTTCGACTCCCCTTTGGCGATAAACATAATGCGGCGCGCCTTGAGCAAAACACCCGGGGTAAGCGAGACACGAAACTTCCTATCCTCGGGATGCTGAACCGCCACACAGGTCAGGGAACGCTCGTGGAGCGCCGTTGAATGGGGGAAGAGAGAGGCCGTATGGCCATCCTCACCGATCCCGAGGATGACCAGATCAAAAACCGGATCATCACCGAGCACCTTGCCTATCTCCGCCGCGTAGGCCGTGGCACCAGCCGCCGGCTCCGCAAGACTTGTATCGATTGGATGCACGTGCGGGCCGGCTCCGAGGATCTGTCCGAGAAGGGTCTCTTCGGTCATCCGGTAATTGCTTTGATTATCGGAATGCGGCACCCACCGCTCATCTCCCCAGAAGAGGTGAACCTTCGACCAATCGACCTCCGAGACACGCGGGGGCTTCGCCAAACACCGGTAGATCGCCCCGGGGGTGCTCCCACCGGCCAGCGCAACTGAACACCGACCCCGCTCACCTACCGCCTCGGCGATGAGCGCAACGATCTCATCTGCTACGACTCCAGCGAACAACACCGGCTCAACCACCTCGACCGCGACACCCATCTCTATCCCCTTAAGTTTGCGAGAACAATTACATCAATGAAAAGAAAGCATCACTCGATATAGCGCAGACTTAACGCCCCGCGCAGCGCAGCGTTATAGTTGGCTGTCGATTCGCCGATAAGAAAGTACCGCCGAATCAAGCCCTCACGATCTTCTTCCTCGAGAGGGCGCGACCACCGCATCCTTCGTTCCAGTTCAACATGCGTCTCAAGCCCTTGGCCGCGCACAAACGACACGGCACCACCACCGGCGCCGTCTCCGAAGCGAAAAGCAACTTCTTCGATCTGCGCAACGACTCCGCGCCCCCCTCCGAAACGAAGCCTCACCTGCCGGCCCCCACCGCGAGGAAATGAGGCGCGCAGATCGCCGTGATGGCCCAGAATTCGGACAAGCTCGAGCCGATCGAGAATCCATCCGGCCAGAAGGAGCGCGTGCAAGGGCGGGATATCGCCACGCCCCCCCGAAGCATCGATCGATACCTCGGTCAGCATGGGAAGGTGGTCTCGAACGATCGCGCGACTAAACGCCGCCTTTATCTCATCACGCCACGGACCAAGCTTAATCCACTCGAGGTCGAGGAGCGCGGGACAGAGCCGTGCAACCTCGGCGATAATATCAAGCCGATGGGCGAAATCCTCAGAGTCGAAAATCGTTAGATCAACCAACGGCGTCAAACAATCGACGAGCTCCCGAGACACCGCTCCATCCGCCAGATACAACTCGGCGGGTGTTCCCACCATAAAATGTCCCCGCACGACACTCGGAATGAGCCCCAGCTTGCTCCGCGGTGCGCCGAGCCGTACCACCTCCGAACAAGCATGCTCGGAGCGAGACAATCCATGGCAACGCGCCGATATCTCCGTCGCAACAGCAGGAAGCGAGTCATCGATATACACCACAAAAAAGCGGCTGGGATGGACCAACGACAAAGCGTCGAGGGTTTTCTCTACCGCACCGAGCGTGTCGCGCGAGGAAGTTGCGACTATAACGTTCGTGTGAGCGGAGCGATTAAATCGCTGTTCGCCACTCTCCATCGCCGAGAACACATCCCCGAGCGCTTTTGAGATTAACGCTGGGGAGGTTGGTGCGTATGCGTAAGAGGCCGAAGACATCGGGCTACCTTTCCCCACTCACAATCGCCGCCAACGGTGATGCAAGGGCTTCAAAAGCCCCGCCGCCGCCTGGGGGCCCCACGCACCCGCTTCATAGGTGTAGACCGGCGCCCCACTCACGAGACCACTCCCGGAGATCTTCGCTGGCTCACCCCAGACATTCAAGACCGGAGCGAGCAGATCCCAGGCCTGCTCGATCTCATCATCTCGGGTAAAGAGCGTGGCATCCCCCTTCATCGCATCGAGCAGGAGACGCTCATAGGCGTCCGGCGAGGCGATCCCGAAGGA
>JBILDU010000109.1:0-8927 GCA_044352465.1 Bdellovibrionota bacterium | reverse complement strand
CGACGATAACTCCGATCGGGAGAGCGCAGCTCATAAAACCGAGCGAGATACCCGCGATGATGTTGGTCGCCGGCCCAGTCTTAGAAGCCTCAACGATCCCGTACACAGGCTTCGAGCCGGTGTAATGCTCGGTGAGAAGTCCGATAACGACCCCCGCGACGGTGCCGAAAACGATGCTCACCCAGAGGCTGAGGTTCACTGGCGTAAAGAAGAAGAACGCGAAGGCGAGTCCGAGGAACAAGACCGACGAGATGAGGGTCATGTTACGGAGCGCCACCGCGGGGTCTCCCCCTTTGAAGCTCTTCATGAGCAGGATCGAGAAATACGATGCGACCGCACCAATGAGCCCGATCGCGACCGGAGTGAGCATGAGCCACGACTTATAGTCGTTCACTTGGCCACCCATCTCAGCCGCCTTAAAGGTGGTGAGCGCCTCGAGGCTGTGAGCACCGGTGAGCGCCATCGTGGCACCCAAGGCGATACACCCGATGATTGAGGTTACATACGTCTCGAAAATATCCGCGCCCATACCAGCAACGTCGCCGACGTTATCACCGACGTTATCCGCGATAACACCAGGATTCCGCGGATCGTCCTCTGGAATGCCCGCCTCAACCTTACCCACGAGATCAGCCCCCACGTCGGCTGCCTTGGTGTAGATTCCGCCACCGACACGGGCGAAAAGAGCCACGGAGGAGGCACCCACGGCAAAGCCGATCAGCGTCTCGCTCTCAGCGGGGGTTCCCCAGATGATGTAGAGGATACCCACCCCCAGAACACCGAGGCTGGCGACAGACATGCCCATCACCGCGCCGCCGTTAAAAGCGGTCAAAAGAGCTTGGTCTGGTTTACCCTCCGACGCGGCTTGAGCGGTACGTACGTTGGCCATCGTTGCCGCGCTCATCCCGAGGAATCCCGCAACGATAGAGGCGCTTGCGCCGACGATGAAGGTAATACCGGTGTTAAAGTTGAGCCCGAGCCAAATAAGAAGGAAAACTACCGCGATAATCGGAACCAAGATACGCGCTTGTTGGATGAGGTAGGCAAACGCACCCTCACGGATTGCTTTGGCGATCTCACGCATCCGGTCGTTACCGTCGGGGAGCTTCACGATCTGGAGATACAATTGGTATGCCGCAAGAAGGCCCAACGCTCCGAGGATCGGGGAGGCGTATAAGAAGATGGTGTACAGAAATGAATCCATAGTGTCTCGAAACTCCTGTCTCGGCTGATACGGTGAACAACCGTTAACAACTTACCTCCCTGACCACCCGACCGGGTCGCCCGGGGAGATTAACGGGCTTAAAGATTCATGTTTTTCCCGGGAGAGTCAACCCCTTGGCTCTTTTCCAGCACCCCCTGCCGTGGTATAGCCACAAGGTCGAAGAGGCGGTGGCCTCTTATAGCGAACTTAAAGACCACCCCCCCTGAATCAACTGAAGTTTTAGAGAGCTGCGATGGAATACCTCGCCGAGTACGTTGATTTCTTCGTTCACCTCGAACAACACCTCAGCGAGCTCCTCGTCCCGCTCCTCATCGGAGCGGTTACTGTGGTTGCTGCGACAAGTATCCCTTCACTATGGGGTCGAAGCGCGCCGTTGATGGCGGCCGGAATCTTCGGCTACTGCAGGAGGGGCACCGCGCGGAGCCTCGCCATTGCTGCCACGGTCTTCGCCGTGCACCCCTTTGCCGTGACCTCATTTGCCGTGACCTCGAATGCGTGGGCGGAGACGATAAAAATCGTCTCAAGTCTCCCGCGAACGGGGAGCGCGAATTCGCAGACCACGAGCATGGTCAACGGAGTCAAGCTGGCGCTCGATGAAGCGAACCACAAAGTGGGTCAATTTGCGATCGTGTACGAGGACTGGGATGACGCCTCACCTGAGCGGGGCGCCTGGGACCCCGCGATCGAGGCAGCCAACGCGGATCGGGCTATCAAAGATCCTGACATCATGGCGTACATCGGGACCTACAATTCCGGGGCCGCGAAGATCTCGATGCCGAAGCTGAACCAAGCTTCGCTCGCGATGATTAGCCCCGGCGCCACCTGGCCTGGACTCACGAAGCCAGGAGTCGGAGAAGCGAACGAGCCGCTGGTCTACCGCCCCACGGGGAAGGTGAACTTTTTTCGTGTCGTGCCCGCCGATGACATTCAAGGGCTCGTCGCCGCGCAATGGTCGCAGGAGATGGGGGTCCAAAAAGTCTTTCTCCTGCACGATCGGGAGCTCTACGGCAAAGGCATCGCCGAGATGTTTAAGCGCTCCGCCGAAAAACTCGGCTTACAAGTGCTGGGGATGGAGGGGATCGACCCGAAAGCTTCAAACTACCGCTCACTCGTCACGAAGATGCGTCAAAAAGCCCCGGATCTCGTGTTTTTCGGTGGGACAACCCAGACAAATGCCGGACAGATCGCTAAAGATATGCGTGCGGGAGGACTGAGGGCAAAGTTCATGGTACCGGACGGTTGTTTTGAAACTGCATTCATCGAAGCCGCTGGGAAAGAGAACCTCGAAGGCTCGACGTTCGTTACTTTCGGCGGAGTCCCGGCGTCTGAACTCCGCGGCAAAGGCCGCGATTTTGTAGCGAATTACCGGAAAAAATTCGGTATCGAGCCCGAGGCATATGCCGCTTACGGATATGAAGCCGCAAACGTCGTACTTGCAGCCATCGCCCGCGCCGGGAAAAAGGAGCGTGCCGCGATCGTCGCTGAAATCGCTAAAACTCGGGATTACTCAGGGGTCTTAGGCACCTGGTCTTTCGATGAAAATGGGGACACCACTCTCAAGACGATGAGTGGCAATGCTATCGAGAACGGCGAGTTCAAATTCATCAAACTCCTCGAGTGACCCGACCGCTCAAAAAGGTGCTATGACCGACAGCGAGGTTCTGCTGCAGCAACTCATCACGGGCCTCTCGAACGGGATGATCATCGCCCTCATCGCGTTGGGGTACACGATGGTGTACGGAATCGTGGAGCTCATTAACTTCGCTCACGGCGATCTTTTCATGCTAGGCGCTTTTTTAGCGCTCACGCTCGTGGGAATGCTCGGTCTCCCTGAGCTCGCGACGACCCCACTCGGCTCAATCGGCGCGGTCGCAACCTTGTTCATTGCGGCCCCGATCTTCTGCGCGACACTTAATTGGACGGTCGATCGGTTCGCCTATCGCCCCCTCCGAAACGCCCCGCGCCTTGCTCCCCTCGTCTCTGCCATCGGAGTCTCATTCGTTTTTCTGAACATCGGGCTCTTCTGGGGGGGGCTGCCGCTCGAGGTCTTTAACATGGGAAACGCCGCAGCAAGCCCCAAAGATTTCCCCCCGCTCCTGCCGGAGGATAATCTCCTCGGCGATAGCCTCATTCAGTTTACGCTACGGGACCTCCTCGTCTTTATTATCACCATCCCAATGATGGGAGCGCTCACCTGGTTTGTGAAAGGTACCAAGATGGGTCAGGCGATGCGCGCCGTCGCGCAAAACCAGACGGCCGCGCAACTTATGGGTATCAATATCGATCGCACCATCGGGCTTACCTTCATCGTCGGCGGAGCACTCGCCGGGGTCGCCAGTGTTATGTACGCCCTCTACAACGGTTCTATCTTTTTCCAGATGGGTTACCGTGTGGGAATCGACGCATTTACCGCAGCGGTATTGGGTGGAATCGGAAGCCTTCCGGGTGCTCTTCTCGGGGGACTTCTCATCGGGGTTGTACGCGCTTTAAGCGATCAATACCTCGCGACAAGTTGGACGAACGTCGTCGTATTTACCCTCCTCATCGTCTTCCTCGTGTTTCGTCCGAGTGGACTCCTCGGCAAGTCGGTACGGGAAAAGGTGTAGTCGATGCAACGCCTCGCGCCACGATGGATCATCCTCGTTATCTTAGCGCTCCTCCCCGCCACCGATATCTTTCTCCCCCGCGAACTGCGCATCGCCAGCCTCGTTCAACCGATCTTGATTTTCGCCATCCTCGGCTTCGGTCTTAACATCGTGACTGGCTATACCGGCCTGCTAAACCTCGGCGTTGCCGCGTTTATGGCGATCGGTGCCTACACCTTTGCGATCGCGACCTGCGATATATATCCGTTTCAGATCGGTTTCTGGCCCGGGCTGGGCGCAGCGATCAGCGTTGGTGCCCTCGCCGGGCTGATTCTCGGGATGCCGACCTTGCGGCTGCGGGGGGATTACCTCGCGATGGTAACTCTCGGCTTCGGTGAAATCGTCCAGGATATTCTCAAAAACCTCGATACAATTACCCAAGGGACCCAGGGTATTAATCCCCTCCCCCCAGCGAATTTGTTCGGAGTGAGCGCAAGCTCCGAGGGTTACCTGCTGACGTTTTACGTTTTTCTCGGGATACTCACCGTCATCGTGGCCCTCCTTTCGAATCTGGAGCGCTCTGCGGTGGGGCGAAGCTTCGTTGCGATTCGTGAGGATGAACTCGCCGCCCGATGCATGCGCCTCCATCCTACCAAGGTGAAGCTGCTCGCTTTTGCGGGCGGGGCTGGGCTTGCCGCTCTCGCCGGCGGTCTTTGGGCTAGCTACCTCGGCTCCACCGGCGACCCCGGCAACTACGATTTTCAGATATCGATTCTGGCTCTCTGCATCCTTATCGTGGGCGGAATCGGCACCATCGAGGGGGTACTCATCGGTGCGATTGTCATGGTCGGCTTTAATTCGATCGTGCTGATAAAGCTTACCGATCTTCTTGCCACTTATGGAGTCGTGAGTGGTGGAAACGTGCTCACATCACCGGGTAACTGGAAATACCTCGTGTTCGGACTCGCCCTCATCATCACCATGCGGCTGCGCCCCCAAGGGCTCCTTCCGACGCGCACCGTCAGCGCCCGGCACACCCAGGTAATACCGCAGGAGAGCGCATGAGTCTGCTCGAGCTCCGAAACGTTACCGTCTCTTTCGGTGGACTCACGGCAGTCAATGATATCTCGTGCGCTATTGAGGAGGGGCAGATCTGCTCCATCATCGGTCCTAACGGTGCCGGAAAGACCACCGCGTTTAATGCGATCACCGGGGTATACGCTCCAACGAAAGGGCGGATCCTCTTCGACGGTCACAGCCTTGAAGCACCGTTTACCGCTCGCACCGCGATCGGCATCGGAATCGTTGCAATCGTCACCGGAACGCTGCTCCTGCTCGCCTATAATATCGTGAGCCTCTGGGAAACTCTCATCACCTCGGCGTACATCTACCGGCAACCGTTTCCGTGGAGGCAGCTCCCGGCAGCCTTCTCCCAGTTCCTCGGTACTCGCCCCGCTTTCGATCTTCTCGCCCCTCTCCTGATCGGACTGATGCTCGGCTTGCTCGGTGCGTTCGCCGTCTGGCGACGGGGACGTCATGCTCCCGACATCGTGGCAAGCCACGGAGTCGCCCGCACCTTTCAGAACATACGGCTCTTTGGAAAGATGACAGCCCTTGAAAATGTGCTGGTAGGCCTCGATGAAGGCCTGCAGGCGAGCCTCATTTCTCGAGCACTGCGCCTGCCCACTGCCCGTCGTGCGGAAAAGCGGGCGATAGAGAAAGCGCTCGCCGCCCTCGATTTTGTGGGTCTTAAAACCGCTGCGAACGAGGTTGCGTCAAGCCTGCCGTACGGGCATCAGCGCCGCCTCGAAATAGCCCGAGCCCTGGCGACCGAGCCCCGGCTCCTCCTGCTTGATGAACCCGCTGCAGGCATGAACCCGACTGAATCGCACGAACTGATGGAGCTTATCCGGGCGATTCGTGGACGGGGAGTCACCGTCCTCTTGATTGAGCACCATATGAAGGTCGTCATGGGTATATCGGATCACATCATCGTCCTCGACTACGGCAACAAAATCGCCGCCGGTACACCCGCCGAGGTGCGCGCTCATCCAAAAGTTATCGAAGCGTATCTTGGGAAGGAGGCTCATGGAATCTAAGCCTCTTCTGTCGCTCACAGGCCTGACGACCGGCTATGGACCGGTTGCAGTGCTGCACGGCATCAACCTTACGGTCAACGCAGGTGAAATAGTTACCGTCATCGGGGGCAATGGAGCTGGAAAGACCACGACCCTGATGTGCATCTCGGGTATTCAGCCGGTCCGACACGGCGCTATCGTCTTTCATGGCGCCGACATCGCGAACCACCCCGCCCACGCCATCGTGCGACAGGGGATCGCGCATGTGCCCGAGGGGCGAAAGATCTTCCCCCGTCTCTCGGTCCGAGAGAACCTCGAACTCGGCGCCTTTACCCGCAGCGACAAAAATGAATTCGCTGATAACATCGCTCATATGTTCGAGCTCTTTCCTATTTTAAAGGAGCGGCGCACTCAGACGGCGGGCACCCTGTCCGGCGGAGAACAGCAGATGCTCGCTATCGCTCGCGCGCTGATGTCGCGGCCAAAACTTCTTCTTATGGACGAGCCCTCGATGGGGGTAGCGCCCCTTCTGGTGCTGCGGATCTTCGAGACGATTCAACGGCTCAACCGAGAGGGACTCACCGTTCTCCTGGTCGAACAGAACGCAAATCTCGCCCTTGAGATTGCAAACCGCGGCTACGTTCTTGAGACTGGCACTGTTACCCTTTCCGGCGAGTGCTCGGCGCTTATGCGCGATCCCCGGGTACGGGCGGCGTATCTGGGGGAGATGTAGCGCGTATCCGGGTGTCGCGCTCGTTGCGGGGAGGCCACGCGATGCCTAATCCCCCGTGTAGAGCGCCTCGTACTCCGCCAGATACCGGTTCGCAACCGACTTCCGCTTTACTTTAAAGGTCGGGGTGAGCAGTCCGTTTTCGACGGTCATCTCCTCGGGGACAATAAATATCTTTTTAACACTTTCGAAGCTCGCGAGAGACTCGTTGATCTTAACGATATCGCTCCAGACAAGATCGTGTACCCGCCTATCCGTATGGAGCTCACCCCCAAGGGGTGCCCCCAGGAGCTGAAAATGGGCGCGAACCTCGGGGAGATTGAGAACAACGAGGGCAACACAATACGGCTTCCCCTCGCCCATGAGCACCGCTTGAGAGATGTAGCGTGAGGCTTTAAGCTTCTGCTCGATTCCTTCGGGCGGAATCTTTTTGCCGCCAGCCGTGACGATCAGCTCCTTTTTTCGTCCCACGATGGAGAGAAACCCCTCGTGGTCGAGCGAGCCTAAGTCGCCCGTATGAAACCACCCCTCGCCATCCCAGGATGCCTTCGTTGCTGTGGGGCGATTGTAATACCCTTGGGTGATATTGGGTCCCCGGTAACAGATCTCCCCATCGGTCTCGATTTTGACTTCGATATCTTTGGCGAGCACTGGTCCAACGGAACCGATCTTGGCTCGACCCGAGCGATTCACATTCGTCGCGACACACGTCTCGGTCAGGCCGTATCCCTCGAGAATCTCCATCCCGAGCGCACCGAAAAATTCCGCCGTCTCTACAGGGAGTTTCGCTCCACCCGATATAGCATAACGAAAATTCGGTCCGAACAAAGCGTGGCGCACCTTTGTCCGCAAAAAGTCGGTCGCTTCCACAAATATCTGGGCCCAAAGTGATACGGGCTTACGCGCCTGCCTCGCCCGGTAGACCTCCAGAGAGCGCTGGATGACTCGACCCAAAAGGCGTCCCATCAAGCCGTTCAGCGTTTTATTCATCACCCCCTCTTCCATCTTCTCCAACAGACGGGGGACGACCGCGACGACGTCGGCACTCCCCTCCCGAATATCTCGCGATATCGAGGTGGGATCAGCTCGAGAGGATGTGCGATCGGTTACCGCGGCGAATTTCAGTTTTGCCGGGGTTAAAAATCCGATGTAGCCGATAAGCTTTGCAAACGAATGTGCAAGGGGGAGGAACAGGAATAAATAGTCGTCCTCGCGGTAAAGTTCCCCCTGAAACACCTGCCGAATATTGCTCAAGTGATTTCCGTGGGTCTGCATCACTCCTTTCGGAGGTCCCGTGGTACCGGAGGTATACACAAGCGTCGCTAAATCATTTCGCTCGATCGACGCCACGACCTCAGGCCGTTCCTTGAGAGCTGTTTCTTTTGCCATCACACCGTTCCAACCGACAACGAGCGGATTCGACGCAACCGGCTCCATCGCCAGGATAAGGCGAATTTTAAGCCGGACTTCTTGGGCCGGGCGGTCCTCGGTAGCCGGGATAGTACACGGCTCTGCGAGAAGTTTTAAAATCTTATCAACCTGTTCTTGGTTCTCCGCAACGACGACCTCTGCACCGGAGTCGAAGAGGATATAGCCGATATCGTGAGCAAGAAGACTTTGATACACCGAAACGACCACACCACCAGCACTCAAGATCGCTATATCGGCTTCGAGCCACTCGGGGCGGGTATTCGCGATGATGGCGACCTTATCCCCTCGGCTAACGCCATTGGATTGGAAAAACGTGGTGAGCTTTAAAACCCTTTCACGCACCGTCTCGTAACGGGTATCACGCCATACCCGCGGGCCAACGGCGCTGAGTTCCGCCTGGCTATAGACGACTCGTTCAGGGGTCGCCTCTGCTCGATTAAAAAAAGCGGTGGGAATGTTTTTGTAGTTATCGAGATAGAGCGCCATACCGAAGAGGTATCAAATTAGTGACTATTCGCCTACGAAAGATCGGCGGGTACGGTCCAAATAATGAGATATTTTGGGGGTTCAGCGCAAAAATCGGTCGTCGTAAGCACCGTGGGGTTCCGAAAAACTATAACGCGGGGGCGCCGGGAGGAGTGTGGAGGCAGCCCCTCAGACCGCTGAGGACGCCCGACGATGACCCACTTCAACAAGTTCGCCCCTACAAAACACAGGTATACGAAACCGTGACCCGCTCGAGAAATCCGAAGAGAAGTTTCAATGAATCACTCAACACAAAATCGCTTGCCGGAAGAGCGAGGTGCCCCTCCACTCGATAGCGCGTCCCCTCACGACGAATTCGAAACGGTAGATCGATAGTTCGACGTATCCCTTGA
>JBILDU010000067.1:0-17040 GCA_044352465.1 Bdellovibrionota bacterium | reverse complement strand
TAAGAGCTTGCCCGCATCCATGTCAGGGCGGTTTACTTCGAGAGTTCTATGAAATATCGAGGCAAAAACCGGCACTACGAACTGCCTGGACCGACTACGGGGAGGAGCGACGAGATTGCTCGATGGTGATTCGGGCCACCGCCTCCAGAACCGCCGCGTTAAAATCCCTTTGTTGCCTCAAGGTTTCGCGCATGAAGAAGCGAACGATTGGAAAAGCAAGCCGCTTCATCAAGACGATGAGAGGGCCGATGATTTTTCGGTGGGAGGTTATATTTGGCGTCGGCTTTAAATCGATGTCCCACAGCTGGCAAAGTCGCCGAAGTTGCTGAAGCGCCTCGGAAGAGACGGTCGCGGTGCCCTGCCCACCCAGATGATGAAGCTCTCCCACTTGCCGAGTATCGTTGGCAGAGTACTTCCCCGATGCAATTCGCTGGCCGACCCGCTCCTGAACCCGAACCGCAAAAGCTCGGTCTGCGGCACCGCAAACGGTGAACCAATTCGAGTCATCAAGAAACTTATCGTTCATCGCCTCGCCTCGTTTTTCTAATGAACTTTAAGGGAAGGGTACGCTCATCCAAATTGGGGCGACGGCGCACCTCACGCTTTGAGCGACATTCCGCTCTGAGCGTCTTCCCAACGAGCCCCACGAGGGCTTCGCGCCAACGAACGCACGAGCGCGAACGTTACTCGGAGTCCCTGAACAGTTCCCACCGGCGGGAGCTATTCATTAAATCCAAGGTTACCCTAGGGCAAACGACGGCAGTGTATCCTCAGAATCGATGCCGCTGCAACTCAAGCCACCGGAGTCTATAGAAGCTGTCCCGCGGGGTAATATAGCCACTCTCGAGTCCAGCTATCGCTGAAATCAGGACCGCCATCGCTTCACGGATACGCGGCCCAGGGCGATCAAAAAGCCCCTTGCCTGGGGCAAAAATCACCTCGCCCCGCTTCACCGCAGCGATACTCTCCCAACCACGATATTTCTCAAAGACTTTAAAAAGGCGCGCCGACCCGAGCAGATCGAACCCCCGTGGAGCAACCACGATGACATCCGGATTAAAGGCGACGATATCATCCCACTTTATGAGAGTGCCCGACTCCCCGCGGGGCAGCTCCATGCTTATAGCCGAGGCAAACCGAATCATGTCGGGTATCCAATATCCACCTAGTTGGAGTGGGTCGACACTCTCGAGAAAAGCGACCCGTTTATTTTTAATGCGCTCGTAGAAACTATCGGCCCAGTCCATCATCTGGGCCTTTGAACGTTGGGCGAGCTCGTGCCCTACCCCGGCGACTCCAAGATCCTTTCCGCTCCGCTCAAACATCTCAAAAACACCATCGAGACTACGCGGTGCGTAACTCAAGACCCGGACGTTATTCCCACAGAGAGCTCGAAGCCCTTCGGTCAAGCTCAGGACCGTGGCTGCAACAGTATCAGATTCGCTGACGACCGAGGTGAGGACGAGATCCGGAGACAGCGCGATGATATCATCGATACGCACCGGGTAGCGGGAGAGAGCCGCCAGAGAGCGCGGCAAAGTTTCGTCCTCAGCCGTAACCCGAGGCAAAGAGAGCACCGATTCGGGAGCATCGCAACGGTGCGAAATCCCCACCAACTCACTCTCGCGCCCGAGGTAGCAGATAAGCTCGGTTAGGAATGGCTCGAGCGAAACGATTCTCATACTTTTACCAAACGCCCGAACCTCTCAGGGGCAAAATGACGTCTCACTATAACGTATCGACTAAAAACCTGTAAACGAGGAGAAGTTTCCCGACCCCGAGGTAACCAGTCGCTCCGGCAAGGTTTCCGGCCTTTTTCTCTCGATTGACCGGCACCAAATGCTGCCCCTATACTTAGAATTGCATGAGCAAGCTTTCCTCTTTTTTCCGCTCCGTTCTCCTCACTACCGCATTTTCGGTGAGCATCGGCTGCGCTAAACCAACCAACAATTTCCCGACCCTCGCCAATACCGGGGTGCTCCCGCTCAGTACAAATAACCCGTATGTCGGTTCGAACCTTTACCTCTCCGATGAGATGTCGAAGAGTCCCTACCTTCTCAATTTTCTTCGAGGCCGGGGGGCTCCAAGCGCGATCGAGGTGATTCAGGAGTCTTTCAAGCCAACGCGAGTGGTGATGTTCTACCCAGCCGATCGGGAGGTGTATGCTGCCGATGTCGTCGTGGGAGAGAAATCACACCAATGGATCATTAAAGGACCATTTGGTATCGAGCGACGAGACTATCGCTCCCTCGCTGCACTCGAGGGAGCGATGCAAGGTGCCCCAGTCCTATTGGTGGATGGCAAACCGGTTCGCTTTCGAAAACCTGGACCGCCGGTCCCGCCAGGACCGATCTTAAAGCCACGGGTCCCGACCCCAACGCCGATCCCAACCAAGACTCCGGTGAAACGCCCCCCGTTAAAGGCGCCGACAAAGGCCCCTGCCGCCGTTGACCCCAAAGCTTTTAAGCCGCTGAACTCGGACCAGCAGGCTATATTGATGTCGCAAGGTTTCGCCGAACGGGCTGAGAACGGCGACGTTATTCATACGATTGGTGGAGATAACGAGACGATCTCCGCGATAGCAGCTTGGTATACCGGCTCGGCAGCGAACGCCAAGGCGGTGGCGGAGCTAAACACTGTTAACGCAGCCGACGCTCTTCCGCGCGGTAAGAGGATCAGAGTTCCCCTTGGACTACTCAAAGAGCTGAAGGCGATGCCTCCGAAGTAAGAGGGCATGCCTGCACGAAGCCCGCCAAGGTGAAAAATCTTGGAGACCTGGCAGTTTGATAAACCCGGAGTAGCTCCAGCGCCCGCGCAAGGCAGCCCTTGCTGATCGCCTCGCACAGCGGCTTAACATGGAGCAATAGCTTCTCCTCTCCACGAAGCAAGCAAAAGAGAACGCCCCCGGGCGGAGCATATCCCCACGTCGTTCTCCGACATGTAGCTTTAATCGAGACTAAGCCATAGAAGTTGCGTACCGGCTTAAAAAAGTAGCCCCGGTACAGGTAGCGAAAGTAGCCCCGGTACAGATAGAAAAGTAGCCCCGGTACAGTTAGCGCAGGTAGCGCCTGATGGAGGCAGCGACGTATCGCGGGGAATAGGTTCTAGAGAGATGAGAAAGAGGAGAAAATAGGATTTAAAGAGAGGGCTTAGATGGAGGTAAGATTAAGAAGCGAAAAGGCTAGGAACAGATCAAGGGAAGATATAAAAGACTGAGATAAAAGACAGACATAAAAAGAGGAGATTATGGGAAGAGATAAAGGGAATGCCCAGAAGAGGACTTGAACCTCCACGGACTTGCGTCCACCAGCCCCTCAAGCTGGCGTGTCTACCATTCCACCATCTGGGCACATCGTCTTCGCCCACCGTCTCAGCAAATCACCGTCTACTTTGAGCCGGCGCTTCCCGAGGGGTTAGCAACTGGAGCAGGAGCCGATTCCACCGGTGCTGCGGGCACCGGTTCGACTGGCTTCGGCTCACTCGACTGGGTAGCAGCTCCCGCCTCTCCAGCGGAACGCTCCATCACCGACCCCTTGAGGGGATCTATCGGAGCCCCGGTTCTTGCGGAGCCCCCCCCAGCGTACATCTTAATGAGTACGAGCGAAGTTATCATCAACAAGACAGCCGCAGTCGTCGTTGCCTTGGTGAGCACGTTACCAGCCCCCGAAGCGCCGAACAGCGTATTGCTGCCCCCCCCAAAGCTCACTCCGACGCTCGCGCCCTTCCCTTGTTGAAGCAAGACGAGGCCGATTATAGCCACGCAAAGCAAACCATGAAGGATTAGGACAAACGTAAACACCGTAGTTTCCTTTAGAGGAATCGAGCCGTTCTCAACTCAACAATACCATTGCTCGGAAATTAACCTTACCTGGTAATTAATTGATAACGTTGAGCGTTGGCTGCGATTGAAGATTCTTATCAAGAACGGAGATTAATTTCAACGCTAGCTCGCTAAATATTCCGTGCACTGGATTATTCACCTCGGCGGCAGCGATCGGAACCCCCTGGTCCCCCCCCTCTCGCACCCGCGGATCTATTGGGATGGTGGCAAGAAGAGGCACCTCAAAAGCGTCGGCGGTGCGCGCACCACCCCCCGAGCCGAATATATCGTAGCGTTGACCATCGGGTGCGATGAAACCGGACATATTCTCGACGACTCCGAGTATCTCGACGTTCACTTTTCGGAGCATATTCATCGCCTTCCGAACGTCCGCGAGAGCCACCTCTTGGGGCGTCGTAACGACAACCGCGCCGGCGAGCTTGACGAGCTGCGAAAGCGATATCTGAGCATCCCCGGTTCCAGGCGGCATATCAACGATGCAGTAATCCACCTCGCCCCAGCTCACATCGTTGAACAATTGATTGAGCGCTTTATTGAACATCGGGCCCCGCCAGATGACGGCATCATCTGGGTTCTGCAGAAAAAACCCGAGCGAGATGTACTTCACCCCGAACTTTACCGGCGGAACAAGGCGCCCCTCATGATCTTGAACCACGCTACCACCACCGAAAAGGGTAGGCACACTCGGCCCATAAAAATCCCCATCGATGAGAGCGACCTTGGCCCCGGTATTAGCGAGCGCCACCGCAAGATTAGCTGCCACGGTTGACTTCCCAACCCCACCCTTACCTGAAATGATCGGAACAATATGTTTCATACCCCGCCAAATTAGCGAGGCCGCCCCAACAAATCAAGGCAGCCATAGACAGCAACCGAGCGGGATGACCACAAAGCTTAAAAAACGGCGCTGAAAGAAAACAGGGAAGAACTAGGGCGCTTTCCCCGTATTGCTCGATGAGCCCCCTCGGGCTGTAGTCCCGTCTTTTTGAACCTTGGGTGCCAAATTTTTCCATCCGAGCAGCGACAGGCGAGCTTCCTCAGTACCGGTCGGAGCGACGAGAGTTCGCTCAACCGAACTCTGCGGTTTCAACGTGTAAGAGAACGTATCGCTCTTCGTCTTGCCACCGGTGCGACCAAACATGTTGACTTGAAGTTGAACGGAATAAGGCTCGGCTGAATTATTGAATACCCGCATGACCCACTCGCGGGTTCCCCGCTTCGAGATGGAGCCGGTAATCGGAGAGCGGTCCTCACCGCGCTCATCAACCCCCCCCCACGGCTCCTCCAGTTGACGACGACCGGAGCCACCCGAAAGGGAGGCCGCGAGGTCCCCGCTCTGGGGAAGTTCTTTTGCGACCGGAGCCTCCGGAGCTGCTACGGCATGCCCCACACCGAAGCCGGTAGCCACAGTGAGAGTGATCCCCCAAATGAATACAGCGATTAGCCTTCGCATAATTACGCTCCGAGTGCTCCGACCACTAAGTTTTCTCATACCATCGGGGAGGGAGCTAACGCGTCGAAATTTACCCGTCGACGAATTCGGCACCTCCGATCGGAAATTCCAATTACTTTGACATCGTTTGCTCGAAACCAACACTAGCTTTTTGGCTCTCCTAGGGCGAAAGACAGAGCTGTACTCAAAGCGCCTTATCGGCGTCGATCGTTGCGCTGGTCAACGATCACCCCAACACCGCTCCCCAAAACTCCATTCCGCTCCTCTATCGACTGCTTCCAAGGCTCCGGGGCCGGAGCCACGGGGACGGGCCCGGAAGTCGACCACATCTTCATTCTATTCTTCCCGTCGCTCACCTCCTCCCCCGGGAGAACCGGAGGGAGCCGCCGGTCGAAACTTGCATCGGAACCAGGGGTGGCAAAAGCCGGCGGACGTGCACCGGGGTGAGGAACGCCCTCGCCACTTCCATCCGCGCGCAGCGGCCGAGCGACGAGCAACAGGCCACCGCCTCCAATAAACGCAAGCAGGATCAACCTACGCCGAAGATAACTATGCATACACGAAGCCTCCGCAAACGTTCATTATAGGTCACTCAAAACTAACGAAAAAAACCTCGGCCGACTTAAGACCGCAACGCCCCCCCGGAGTCTCCGCATCGCTTCACCGAATCACGCCTACATTGCCCACGAGGAAGTCACCTCCACACGGGTTCCCCGCATCTTTGCCCGGGACTCGGTCCTCAATAAGATCGGAAATCATGCTCCCCGGGCTGGGACGAGATATACCACTTTTAAGGTGCCTCAGCCGACTCAATTTCGATCGATCGCGCTCCCTTTTTAATCTTTCCTCGTTTAGAGTTCGACCTGATATTTAACCGGTAGAAAGTTTAGATTCACCCACCATGTCAACCGACTTTAGAATCGTCGTGCTCATATCGGGACGCGGAACGAATCTTAAAAGCCTCATCGAGGCAGCGCAACATTACAAGATCGCTCAGGTAATCTCCAACAAAAGCGCCGCACCCGGTCTAGCTATCGCGGCTGCCCGCGGCATTCCAACAAGCGTGATCACCCGCGATGAGTACCGATCGCTCGACGAACAAAAGGAGGCGATCTTAGAGGCTGTTCGAAGCGCCAGGCCGGACCTCGTGGTCCTCGCAGGCTTTATGCAGATCTTGCCACCGACATTTGTCGACATTTTTCAGGACCGCATCGTCAATATACACCCCTCACTCCTTCCCAAATTCGTCGGGCTCGACACCCACGCACGAGCCCTGGCTGCCGGTGAACGCGTACACGGATGTACGGCACACCTCGTAGATAGCGGCCTTGACAGTGGAGCGATTATCGCCCAGGCGGCAGTACGGGTTGACGCCAACGACACCGCCGAATCGCTCGGCGCAAAGGTTCTGGAACGAGAGCATGTTTTATATCCCTGGGTCATCAATGCAATCGCCCAAGGCCAGATCTTGACCAACCGCGGCAACCTCTCTTTCTCGGAGCGCCTCATCACAGAGGCACAGATGTTTGGATTTTCCGTCGGCTCGCCTCCCCGATGAGCAATCGGAACCGCGCTTGCAGGGGACGACCGATTTTTTGATACACCTTCAAAGTTCGCGGTTGAGGGCGACGCCCTACAAACTACGCTCCCCCGCGCGCAAGAAGCACCACCGCCGAGGCCATAATCCCCTCCTTACGACCCACGAAACCGAGCCCTTCAGAGGTCGTTGCCTTAATGCCGACTCGATCAGGAGAAACTCCGAGCACCTCTCCGATACAACGCTTCATGGCGGGAATATGAGGAGAGAGCTTCGGTGCCTCGGCGAGCACCGTGGTGTCCAAGTTTACCAATCCCCACCCCTCGCGCGAAACATCCTCCCAGACCGAGGCGAGGAGCTTCTTGCTATCAGCCCCCTTCCACCTGGGGTCGGTATTCGGAAAGCGGGTGCCGATATCACCTCGCCCCGTGGCACCCAGGATGGCGTCGCACACCGCGTGCAGGAGCGCGTCAGCATCAGAGTGACCGGCAAGCCCATGCGAGTGGGGTATGGTGACCCCGCCTAAAACAAGTGGGCGCCCCTCCACCAACTCATGGACATCGTTACCGAGCCCGATACGAAGCTCGCGCGGTGGGGTCTCCCGTAATTGATCCATTGTTTGCAACTCTCATATTCTCCAGATTCTGGGCCAATTTCTCGAATCCGTGGCCCCCAAGGTCGTTGACAATTATAGTCGCCGCTATAAATCGCGGAACATAATCGATCGTCTGCTGTTTCAACCGCCCTTTCTTCGCTACCATCCAAAAATCATCCGACCCCGCACGGGTGATAGCTCGCGAAACTCCGCCGACTCCAGCGTTATACGCCGCGAGGGCAAGATACCAATCCCCGAAGATCCCGTACAAATCACGCAGGTGACGCGCCGCCGCTATAGTCGAGTCGACGACATCTTTGCGCTCATCCACCTTCTTTGAAACTTCAAGGCCGTAACTCCGACCCGTCGCCTTCATGAACTGCCACATTCCCACCGCACCGGCGTAGCTCCGGGCATTAGAATTGAAGCCACTCTCGATGAGCGCGACGTTGATAAGGTCCTCCGGAACTCCCTCCTCGGCAAATATTTCGCGGATGACCGGAAGATACTCCTCGCGCCGCAGGAGCGATTGCTCGATAAAACGACGCCCCTTCTTAAACCGGGCTAACTGGCGCTCGACCTCTGGTCGGAGAGTAAGATCAGGTTCGGGCAAACGGGGCACCTCGTGCGCTGCCCCCTCACCTCGCCCCTCGCGGTAGCGCGCGACCTGCGCATCCCCCTCCTCAACCCTCGGCGCAGGAACATCCACGGGAGTTCGAACGGGGACAAAGGAACAAGCAATAAGGCCCAAGGAAAAAAAGCCGACAAAACAGGCGCGGAACGCGGCGCTCGCAAGGGCCCATTCCTTATAGGGCTTTACCGGACTATCGCAGGCTAAACTTAACATCGATTCACACCTACTCCAATTCAACGAGGAGGAACAGGGGGGTTGCCGCCCTAAAACCACTTATGGGGGGGGGCAAAAATACCCCGTTGCGAGGGGTCAGCCGGGGGGGTACCGTACCTTTGGCGAACTATCCGCCTAAACCAACTCAATAATTCTTCGCCTGCACCAAAGTAAAGGCGAAAAATTAAGGGGTAAGGGCGCGAATAACGACGTCAGTACGAGATACCAAGCGAGCTAGCATAAAGTGCGCCAGCGGTAGCTTGGTGTTTTCTAAAGGGAGGGAACCCACGATGAGAGGCAAGGACACCACCGGAAAGCTCGCGACCCGCAGACTTTTCATAGCCTCAACGACGCTCTCCCTTGCGGGTGCGCTCTCCGGTTGTAGTGCGATTTTCTCAGAGGCACCCCAAACAGACCAACCTCCCGAACTTGCCTGGATTCAAGACGGGCTACTCGCCATCGCTCGCCCGGTCCCGCCGGTGGCTTCAACCTTGGCCCTACGCAGTCCAAGGGGGGAAAACGAGACGCTCCCTGCAGTAGCCCTCGACTCAAGCTCGATGCTTGGATTTATGCCGCTCCCCCCGACCCAAGTAGCCGCCTGGCTCTCAATCGATACGGCTCGTCAAACCGTAAGCTTAATGTCGGGCCAAACGATACTTAAAGAATTGACCGGAGAGGGCCTGCGGTCACTCACCCCGGGAACCTACTCGATAGCTCATAAGCAGGAGTCCCCACTTTGGTATGCTCCGGACTCGTATTTCGAGGCGCGCGGGCTGTCGGTTCCCCCAGAGGGCGATAGAGCCCGCTTCCGCCGGGGCGCACTCGGCGAACGCGCCATCTTCCTTGATAAGAACACACCGCTCCACAACGGCCCGATCTGGTCCGCAGAGCTCGGGGGGGTAAAGCTCGCGGACGGGGTATTGGAGGAGCTTTACGCGGTATTGGAGATAGGCTCAACGGTTGAAGTCCGCTAGCGAGGCGCGAAGTCATCCCCCCCCACAAGAAGCCACGACAACTGGGAATCGAACCGGCCCTTTAACATCCCCTTCAAAGGTTGCGAACCGAAGCGACTCGCCTTGAATCAGGCCATACTTTGACATCGTTTGGGGACGGGTTTATCCTCCCAAGACATTTTCAGTTTGGGTAGATGCCATGAAGTACGAAGAGCTCGGCAAAGGGGTCGTCCGACGAACCGAGAAACGGGTCATTGGACTGTTTATCGATGGCACGGGGCTCGACCGCGCTACCCGCCGGATCAATCGGAAAGTCGATATGGCATCTCTTGTCCGAGGGGTTACTTCAGGCACCCCCCCGGTTGTTGCCCGCTACTACACCCTTATCCCCTACGAAGATGATTCTCGCCAAAGAGCGTTCCTTGACGCCGTAACTCGAGCAGGCCTACGAGTCGTGGTGAAACGACTTCCCCCTAAAGGAGTGAATCGACAGGTCAGCGTCGACATCGAGATGGCGGCCGATATGGTGGCATTTGCGCTAGGACACTCCTCCTTTAGCTCTCTGAGCGAGTACTCGACCGAAGGAGGCTTCCACGAGGGACCCACAACGCCGGCTCACCGACCGCCCCCGCCGACGGGCGATACCGCGAACAACGGAGCCGCTCGCCCCGAAAACCGGATTATTACGGTGGTCTGCCCAGGCCGCGATCTCGCCTACCCGATTTCTCTTGTGAAAGAATTAGGGGTCGATACTATTAGCGCGGACTTTGGGCAGTTCAATGCCGGTGATATACTGAAGTCGGCGGCGAAGTGGATAGACCTCTCCGACTCGGAGACGATTTGGCGCTAAGCGCCGTGGTCAATGGTCGTCCTGCTCCGCAGTTCTCTGAAGGCGTAAAATTTTCATGAGCTCTGTTTCCGATTTTAAAAAGTCGCGCCGTCCCGGTTCAGATCGCCCCGACTACCGCAGGGAAGAACCGGCGACTCTGGGTGGTCGCCTCCCACCGCAGGCGCTCGAAGCCGAAGAGTCGGTATTGGGCGGCGTGCTTCTCGACAACGAATCAATCAACAACGCCCTCGAACGGATTCGACCAGAGGACTTTTACCGCGCAGCACACAAAGCCATATTCGAGGCGATGGTCAGTCTCACCGACAAACGTGAGCCGATCGACATCGTCACACTAAGCACCCAACTCCGTTCCATGGGGCTCCTCGAGCAATCGGGGGGGATTGAGTATCTCTCCAAACTTGCCAGCGCAGTACCCAGCGCGGCGAACGTGGGATATTACGCCAAAGTGGTCAAAGAGATGGCGCTCCGCCGCCGCGTCATCCACGAAGCGACCGAGATCGTCCAAGAGGCCTTCAAGGTGGAAGGCGAGATGGAGGAGTTTCTCGACTCCACAGAGCAACGAATCCTCGGAGTATCGGAGTATCGGATCAAGCCGGCCTTTACCCGAGTCGGCGACGTCGTTCAGGAATCGATTAAACTGGTTGAGAAATTGTACGATCAAAAGGAGCCGGTGACGGGAGTGCCGACCGGATTCCGCGACCTTGATCGTATGACCGCGGGGTTTCAACCGAGCGACCTCATCATCATCGCGGCGCGCCCCTCAATGGGAAAAACCGCGCTCGCACTGAACATGGCTCAGTCAGTGGGCATCGAGAAGCATAAGGCGGTGGCCGTATTCTCGCTCGAAATGTCGAAGGAGCAGCTTGTCTTGCGTATGCTCTGCTGCGAGGCTCGAGTGGAGAATTCCAAAGTACGCACCGGGCACCTCGGCGAGCGTGACTTTCCGCGACTCGTTGACGCCGCGAGTAAGATCGCTGAGGCACCGATCTACATCGACGACACTCCCGCTATCACCATCACCGAGATGCGCGCGAAGGCACGACGCCTCCACCGAGAGGATCAGCTTGCGCTCATCGTCGTCGACTATCTCCAGCTTATGCGGAGCCCCTCATACAGTCACAGCCGCGAGCAAGAGATCTCCGACATCTCACGCTCGCTCAAGGCCCTGGCGAAAGAGCTCAACATCCCGGTCATCGCGCTTTCGCAGCTCAATCGTTCGGTCGAAACCCGCGACAATAAACGGCCCCAGATGTCCGACCTGCGCGAATCAGGTGCAATCGAGCAAGACGCCGACATCATCATGTTTATCTATCGTGATGAGGTCTATAATAAGGAGACGCAAGACAAGGGCGTCGCCGAGCTTATCATCGCGAAACAGCGTAGCGGCCCGATCGGGACGGTGCGCCTCGCCTTCGCGGGAGATTACACCCGCTTCGACTCGCTCGAGGAACGGGATGAGTTCGAGGATTTTGCCGACGGCCAAGCGGCTCGACCTCCGGCGGACGAGCAAGATCTGTTTTAAAGCGAGTCATAAGGCGTCACCCTAGCGAGGCCCCTTTCCCACTCCAGCAATTCGCTTCATCTCCTCGCCCTAAACGAAAGAACACATCAGCGAGAGCGCGCGCAAGGTCATGCTGGCCGGACACATCCCCCTGAGCTACGGCCCAGTGGTAGAGCAGCTCATAGATCTCGCGCGCTTCCTCATATCGCTCTTGAAGAAGGAGCGCGGCGGCGAGCTCTTGGGAAAAGACACCCGCCGGGCGCTTTGACAGAAGGTAGCGATACTCGATCTCAGCCGCTTCGCCATCCCCACCGCGTAGGAGTGCCCGACCCAGGTTATGACGCACGTTATCCGCCTCGGGCGCGATAAAGAGCGCACGCCGAAAATTAAGCTCAGCTTCGCGGAATCTTCCCCGGGAAGCGTCGCTCGCCCCCTCCGCTGCCATCGCCACCGCGTACAACTCTGGGCGGGCAACAAAGCGCTCGTCGACGACCGGGCCGGCCGGTGCGCAACCGCTATTACCGACCACTCCCCACCATGCAAGGAAGAGGAGTGCGCGGCCACTTCCGCCGCATTTTTCGGAGAACAACATCACCACTACAGCTTCAAATACTTGAATATGCCCTCAGGTACAGCCCGAATCATCGCCATTATCGGCCTCCAGAACCAGGGCAGATACACCACGTCTCGGCACCTCTCCACGGCCTGAACGATCCCTCGCCCGACCTCCTCCGCTGATGCGAAAAGTGGGCCCTTCCGAAGGTGCGCAGTCATCGGGGTATCGACGAAACCGGGCTTAATCGTCAGCACATGAACCCCTCGCGAGGCTAAACGGTTACGCAAACCTTCGAGGAAAACGGCCAGCCCACCCTTTGCCGCCCCGTAGATATAGTTGCTCTGCCGCCCCCGGTCCCCTGCCACCGAGCAGATCACAGCGATCGTCCCTCGACCGGCTCGCTCGAACACCGGGACAATCCGGGTCAAGAGCGCCACCACACTCGTGAAATTAACTTGGATGGAACGACAGACAGCTACCGGATCAAGAAGTACCGCCTCATGGTCAGGCAGTGAGCCGTAGGCTACAAGTACGGTGTCGACTTTTCCACCGAACTCGGCTTCACACTGCGACCAGATCGACTCATGTGCGCTGATATCGGCAGCATCGCCGGCGACCTCAACACACCGAGCGGCTCCCCTTATCCGCAAATCGTCCCCAACGACCTTCAGCCTCTCAGCATCGCGACCAACAAGGCAGAAGGAGTTTCCCAGCTCGGCCCACTGCCGGGCGGCCCCGAGAGCGATCGCCGACGTTGCACCAAAGATGACGATATTACTCATGCCCACCTACCCCTTGTACCCGTTGCCACAGGTCCGAGCTGAGGCCTGGGTCAACCATCGTTAAAAAGTCTTTCCAGCGGGGAAAACTCGCTCGAAACGTGTCCCCCGACATCAAAGCGTCCTTCGCAGGGTAGAGCGCTCCGCCAGCATCAACGACCATCACCTCAAGTTGCTTCATCAGCGCAACAGTGCCCTCTCCATCATTAGGGAAATCGAGACACAAGGTAACCCCTGGGCGGGGGAAGGAGAGCCACCCCGGGGATGGTATCGCCCCAAACTCCTTCAAAACCGCCAGAAAAGATGCTCGGCCGGAGTCAACGACCGTCATCAGAATGTCCTGCAAAACTTGGCGCGCGGCTGACGGTACGACACATTGGAATTGGAAGAAGCCCCGCCGGCCATAGATACGATTCCACCCCCACACTCCATCGAGGGGAAAGAAAAACGACTCATAACCGACGAGCGAGGCATGGCGCTCACTGCGCTGGCGGTTAAAATACGCCGAATTGAATGCCTTCACCGACCAGCGGTTTAGCAACCATCCCGGCGCATCGAGCGGAACAGCGGCTCTCCTACGGCGCGGCATTCCAGGCGCCCCCACCATCTCTGCTCTCGGCACATGGGCCCCCCGCATAAAAATCCCCCGGCAGAAATCGCCCCCGGTTGCCACACAATCGAGCCACGCTACCGTGTACGGAAGCTCCGCACTTGTCCCCCGTGACAAAGCAAAGAATTCCTCAAGCCCCCGAAATTTAACCGACTCCATCTTGATCCATGGGGTCTCGATCGGCGTGAGTTGAATCTCCGCCCATGTGATCATACCGGTTAATCCGAGACCCCCAATCGTTGCTCCGAAAAGCGCCGGATTTTCAATTGGAGAGCAGAGATGACGACTCCCATCCGAGCGGCGGAGCTCAAACCGCAGCACATGTCGGCCAAACGTTCCGCTGAGGTGGTGATTTTTACCGTGGATATCGTTCGCAATCGCCCCGCCGACCGAAACGTACTGCGTCCCCGGAACTACCGGAGGAAACCATCCTCGCGGCACGGCAAAAGAGAGGATCTGATCCAAGGTGGTGCCAGCCTCACATCGGAGGATGCCCTGTTCCCCATCCCAGGCGATGAATCGATTTAGCGAACGGGTAAGGAGGAGGGCTCCCCTTGAATTCAAGCAAACGTCACCGTAGCTTCGGCCGCTTCCCCGCGGCAAGAGGACCCCGCCGTCAACCGGCCAGGGCTCATCACGCCACGACAAGCTCACCGCTGTCTGGGTCGGACGGGGATACCGCCCCCAGGAAAAAAGATCTTCTCGAGCTATATTGCGGCCCACACCATTACTCCGGCGCACGCGCCCCCGACGAGGTAGCTCACCTTATCGCGAATCGCGAAAACGATCGGATCATCGTGAAATTCGCCCCGATGCGCAAGGAGCCAGACACGCGAGAGCCAGTACAACACCAAAGGGCAAATAAGCCATAAATAACCGGGGGAATCGTAGAGCCGTTGAACATCAACACTGCTCACATAGAGCGCAAGGACGAGCACCGACAGGTATCCACTCACGGTACCGAACATCGCAATCTGCTCTAAATCAGAGGCGAGATACCCTCGACCACGGGCACCCGACTCGTTCGATTTTCGCGCGACACGAAGCTCGGAAAACCGTTTCACGCACGCCAAGCTAAAGAAGAAAAACATCGAGAATCCGAGCAGCCATTCCGAAACGACGACCCCTACCGCCACGGCACCAGCGAGAAGCCGCACCGTGTAGAGCGATGCCAACGTGATAATATCGACCAGCACGATCTGTTTCAGTCGCAGAGAGTACGCGAGGGTCGTGCCGAAATACCCACCCAGAACCCACAGAAACTCTTGCGGAAGGATCGCGGCGAGAAGCACGGCGCTGACAAGCAACAACGGTATCGATCCAAGAGCAACCAGGAGCGACATCTCTCCTCGCGCCAAAGGTCGCAACCGTTTATAGCGATGGGTCCGATCGGCCGGAAGATCGACCAGATCGTTCAGAAGATATACCGCCGAAGCACAAAAACAGAAGGAGAAAAAGGCGACGACCAGGGACACGAGGACTGGAACAGAGATCGGCACGTGGGCCATCAGCGCGGGGACGACGAGGAGCAAATTTTTGACCCACTGATGCATTCGTATCGCCCGCGCGAAGACAAAGGGTCGCACCGGTGGGCCAGCAAAAATCCGTTCAACTCCACTGGCGTCGATCTCACTCGTCAACTCAGGCGAAGCATTAACGACAAGGCGCTCCCCCGCGACTTTCCATATAGGCTTGTCCGCGGCAGAATTCCCCGCATAGGCGAATTGCCCCACCCCGAAGCGCTCGGTGAGAGCACGCGCCTTGGCGGCACCTTTATTATTGGTCCGACCATCGCTCGAGACGATCTCGTGAAAAAGATGGAGATGGTCCTCCACCGCTTTGGCATGTTTGGAGTCGGCCGCGGTGGCAAGCACCAGGATGCGCCCACGGAGCCGCTCCTCTTTTAAAAACTCGAGGAACTCGGTGTGATACGGGAGGGTAGTGGGGTCGATATCAACCGCCGCAGCAACTTTTTGCTTTGCGTAAGCACGACCGCGCAGGAGCCAGATGAGGAGGTGGAAGAGTCGCCACGGGAATTTCTTGACGAAAAGGAATATCGCCTCGGCGAAGAGGTCGGTCTGCACGAGGGTACCATCGAGATCCACGCAGAGTGGCAGCTCGGCTCCAGCAGGACTCTCTACGCCGTCGTGGGTCATACCCAAGCATCCCTCAACGCAAACCTTTCCTCACGAAGAACGAGCGACGCCCCCTCGGCGCCATTACTTCGATCCTGCAGCAAAAAGGTTGTACCGAACGATCGCATAGATCGCCCGGAAACCGTCCCGCCAACCGATCTTTTTCCCCTCCGCGTAGGTACGCCCGTAGTAAGAGATACCGACCTCGTATATGCGGTACCGCCCCCGTGCCACCTTTGCCGTTATCTCAGGCTCAAAACCGAATCGATCCTCCTCAATGGTGATCGACTGAATAACCTCACGCCGGAACATCTTGTAACACGTCTCCATGTCGGTGAGGTTGATGTTCGTGAGCATATTGGAGAGAAGGGTTAAGAAGCGGTTCCCGACACAGTGCCAGAAATAGACCACACGATGGGGCTCCCCCCCCATGAAACGAGAACCGAAGACCACATCCGCCTTATCACGCAGTATCGGCTCCATGAGTTTCGGATACTCTTGAGGATCGTACTCGAGGTCGGCGTCTTGAACGACCACCACATCCCCGGTTGCAGCTTTGAAGCCCGTGCGAAGCGCCGCGCCCTTCCCTTGATTGCGCTCGTGGTAGATTACTTTATCAACCTGCGACGCGATCCGTTCTCGCAAAATATCTCGTGTCCCATCACTGGAATAATCATCAACAATGATAATCTCCTTATCAGCAACCGGGGCTACTTTTACTGCAGCAACGATATTCTCGATGGTTGAAGACTCATTGAAGCAAGGAATAACGATCGATAGTTTCATAACAGAGCGGACCATCCCCCGTCGGCACCGGGACGAGAAGAAACAAAGATATTCGGCTAACGACGACGCGCCGGTGTGCGCCACTTACCGCTTTTTTTGTTGGACAGATGTGGCCATCTGCTCAACTAAAAAACCGAATCTTTTCAGTAATAAAACGATAAGAGGGTACGGTCAAGGCCACTCCTCGAGAGGCCTTGTGGCCCCTTTATTCAGTAGGTACTAAGGAAAAGTAGAGCGATAAGCGGGATTCTGTTCGACGCAGCTTTGACACCGCGCCGTGAGCGATCATTCATCTAGACCGTTCGTTGCCGAACGGTTCAAGCGACGCTACCCGGAGACCACGATGCGGGTCACATCGAGGGGCGGCCCGAAAGCCACCCCACAGCCTCCCTATTCGGTCTTGCTTCGGCTGGGGTTTACCAAGGAAACGGATCACTCCGCTCCTGGTGAGCTCTTACCTCACCGTTTCACCCTTGCCACAGCTCTTGCGAACCATGGCGGACTTCTTTTCTGTGGCACTTTCCCTCGGTCACCCGAGGCTGCCGTTAACAGCCAACCTACCCTTTGAAGTCCCGACTTTCCTCCCCTTCGAGGATT
>JBILDU010000114.1:0-8318 GCA_044352465.1 Bdellovibrionota bacterium | reverse complement strand
CTCAATTCGATTACAAAGAAGATCGATAATCTTTCGAAGAAGGTTTCTGGTCTCGGCCGGAAGTTGCTTAAAGGCGCAACCGGAGGTGCTGGAGGGGTTTTGAAACAAGGGATAAAGCTCTTGTCGTAGTGGTTTTGCCCGCCGGGGCTCCCCCTCGGCGGGATATATACTACGAAACAAGAACTCAGCCCGAAGCCCTCTCATTGGGCTTTGCCCCAAACCCATCCGACCCTCTTGAGCCGATGGAGAAGTCTGAACCTGCTCTCAGATGAAAAATCCCCGGTCGACTATCCGGCATTGCCCATAGTCAGAGGGGCGATGCGGGGAAGAAGCACCATGGATGGCCTTTCAAGCCGCGAGCGCTCGAGCGGTTTATAAGCAAGGCTCGACCGACACTCAGTCGGTGGCGGTCGAGCTTTGAGCACGTTTAAAAACAGCTATGAAGGGCTGTTTTTAAACCAACGACAAGGCCGCTAGCCCGCGGATCCCCATCATTTTCTCGGCTTAGCGGTTAGTTTGAGCCCCATAATCGGTTAAAGTCTTGCTGGCGGTGTTGACACGCTCAACCTAACCAGACACAATTGTTGAAGATTCTGGAGCTGCTTTTCAAGCCAACGAAAGCAGCGGCTTCTAATTTTTCGCGTGGGCCGATAGCTCAGTCGGTAGAGCAACTGGCTTTTAACCAGTGGGTCGGAGGTTCAAATCCTCCTCGGCTCAATTATGTTCCTATCCGAACTTGGCAAAGCCAAGATTCGGATGACGGCCAGGGAGAGCCCTGGACCCGCAGAAAAAACCATTCCTAGACGAGTATTCGTAATGTTCCTATCCGAACTTGGCAAAGCCATGATTCGGATGACGGCCAGGGAGAGCCCTGGACCCGCAGAAAAACCATTCCTAGCCGAGTATTCGTTATGTTCCTATCCGAACTTGGCAGTGAAGGGTTCAGAAAACTCCCATCGGCGCTAAGGTCTCTGTTATCCTCGGCGTTGAGTGCAAAGAGAAACGCTGATCATGAGCTCATTGCCCGATCCGAAAAAAGCTGTTGAGGCGATCCAGACGGTCGGACAACCGTTTCCTCCCGCTCCGGGGAAAACGCTCGACCTCGACCAGGTCGAGGTCGTATCCTCACGTCTCAAGCTTCGCCCCGTGACCCGCCAATACACAGAGCGAATCTTCGCTGAGTTCACCCCGGATATTACGCGCTACATGATGACTCAGCCCTCGGGTCGTATCGAAGATACGCGAGCCTTCATCGACAAGGCGGCCGTTGGTAGATCCAACCAAACCGACCTCGCCCTCGTCATCCTTCAAAGAGAGACAGAGGAGTTTCTCGGTATGTGTGGCCTCCATTCTCAGGCCCGCTCACTCGAGCCGCATCTCGGCATCTGGATTAAAAAAAAATCTCATGGAAGCGGCTACGGCCGTGAAGCGGTCACAGCGCTATGCAATTGGGCGTGGCAAAACCTGGACTATCCGGTGCTTCGCTACGACATCGATCGTGCAAACGAAGCAAGCCGTCGAGTTGTGGAATCGCTCGGTGGTTATATCGTCGGCGAGGAGCGGACACCGCGACTCAATATTGAGCCACTCGATACAGTTATCTACCATATCCCCCGTTCCGCCGAATCTTAAGCACCGACGTTGGTATCACTGGGGAGTGTTTTGACGACGCGAGCCGGATTTCCGGCGAGAACACTCCGCGCGGGATAGTTTCCCCTGGTCACCACTGCACCGGTTGCGACGATGGAGCCCGCACCGATCGTCACCCCCTTCAGGATCGTTACGTTTGCACCCACCCACACGTCATCACCGATCTCGACAGCTTGACCGGGGAAGTGCCATCGACTCCCCACAGGACGAGCCCCCTTGGGAATCGGATGAAAGCGGGGACGAAACCCCTCCGCCATGGAGCGAACTTGGGCGGCACGATCCTCAGGTGACGCCGGATGGGGATCAAAGTCTTGGATAAAGACATTCCAACTCCCCAAGAAACGCTCGCCGATCGAGACCCGATACCTACTCGCGATCCTCACCCCACCGAGGATACTCGCGCGCCCCACTGATACGAGGCCCCCGCCGTACGCTTCTATCTTCGAATCCTCGTACACTATCGAGTCGTCTCCGATTCGGACCAGAGCGTGGGGGGGCTCGATGAAAATCGACCCGTTACGCTGGATACGAACGTTTCGACCTAATTCCAGTTGCCGCATCGGAAAAGCGTGGCGCCCCAACGCCGCGAGGATAAAAAGAGCATAACCGCGTGCGACTCGAAGAGCGTAGCCGGGGTGAGCGCGGCACCGCGAAAGAAGGCGCCCCAGCCTTCCGCTCATCACTGCTTCAGCGACGACGCTCCCTCCGATCGAATTCATATCGCCCCCCTCACAAACTCACCCCCAGCGCCATAGAGAGCGGCATAGCGCTCCCCCATCGCCTGAACCGAGAAACGGTCTCGAATCCAAGCATTCTTCGCCCATAGCTCCGCATGATACGACTCGCCACGCCGCTCGACCTCCCCCACAATCGTGGTCAGTTCGCGTGCACCAGCCGCGATGTCATCGAGGGGGAATTGCGCCGAGAGGGGTTTCAGAAAGTCATGCCCCGGTATCGAGGACAACACGGTTGGAAGTCCGGCCCCCACCGCCTCAAGTGGCCCCAGGGGCATCCCCTCGAAAGAGGAGCACGAAAGATAGATATCGGCCGCTTGAAGCCACCGTTCCGGCTCCGAACTAGGCCCCGCTAACACCACGAAGTCACTGTCGGGGACATCCAATCGGAGAGTGTCGAGCCGGGCTCGCTCACCCGGATGCGACTCAGGCCCAACCAGTATCAATGCAAGGCGCGCCCGCACGTCGGCGGATAGACTACTCCAAACCTGGAGCGCCCGATCTTGTCCCTTCCCGGGATATAGACGCGCGACATACACGACCCATAGACGGTGGTGAAGCTCCGCGTGTTTTTTATCGAGTAACCTCTTCCTCAGCGCAAGTTTCGTGCTCCGCGATATAACGGGATCGCTCACGAACTCGACTCCATTCTGAATCACGTGGATGCGCTCTTCCGGTAGACCGAAACGGACATATTGATCACGCGTATCGGGGGATACCACTGAGATTTCATCGGCAAATCGGGAGAAGATTCGCTCATACAGCTCATACCGACGACGGTCGTCGAGATGCAAGAAGCTATGTTGGGTATGCACGAGCCGTACGCCACCCCCCAATAAGCATTTCGCCAATACGCCATACATCAAACCACCGAGGTCGTGGGTATGTACGACGGAGATCTGCTGTCGCACCACTGCCCGGGCGATCTTCCACACGACCGGCAAGGAAAATCCTCCTCTTTTCTTGTATAATTCAACCGGAATCTGGTGCGACTCGAACTCAGGCAGAAAACCTCGCTCCTCCTTCTCCCCATGATTATAGGCCAGCACTCGCACATTCCATGCTCCGACCGACTTGAGATGAATACAGAGGTTCAGCACCATCTTCTCAAGTCCACCGATAGAGAGTTTTTGGGTTACGACGAGCACGCTCCCGCTCCCCTGAGAAGCGACGGACCGATCCTGCATGAGGAGAGCGCCTACACCATAGAGCAGGGTGAAGATCGAACCACCGACGAGGAACCAATGGAGGGGCGACTCGAATCCACTCCGCATTCCCCACATCATTAATCCAAGAAAAGCTGCATAGAGAGCCATCCGCACGAGCCCCCCGATCGGCATAAAATGACGAAATGCCCAACCGGTGCTCGACGCCACGTAATATACAGCGTAAGCGCGGAGCGCGAACCGGGCGACGAGCATTCCAACAAGGGCCCCAAAGGCTCCTCCGACGCTGACGCCGAGGAGTGTCAGCGCCACAGTTGGGAACGAGAACGCCACAAAATTTCTTAAGATCCACCCGGCTTGCCCACGGGCCCGCGCAACGGCATCATGGGGCGCAATGAAACAAAGGTAGCTAAAAGCGAAAAGCTGAAGGTAAGGCGCGGCATCACGGTAGTGCGCTGTGAATAGAAGTTCGATTATCGGCTCCGCGAAAACGAAGAGGCCAACCGTTGCCGGGATCATCACGAAGCCGAGGTGCCGCACCCCCTCCCGATAGAGGCGCGCCGCGTCATCTGTTCGCCCCTCAGCGAAAGCTCTCGAAAGCTCGGGAATAAGGACTCGGGTAATGGACTGCTCAACGATAAGAAGCGGCGCGACCGAGAGGCAGCCGATCGAATAGAAAGCAAATTCAGCGGGACTGATCCAGGCCGAAAGAACGAGCTGATCAGTATAGCCGACAAAGATACCGAAAACCCAGGCCATCGAAACAGGGAAGGCATACCGCACCACTCCACGAATCACCTCACCATCAGGCCGCAACCGCACGATGTCGAGCCAATAACCCAGGAGGTACCCGCTCACTGCCTTGATCGTTACAACAACAGCGTGCGCTATAAAAACAGCTTCGAGCGTCCGAAAATGGAGCGCCGCGCCCAGAATGGCCCCGGTGCGGAGGAGCTCGAACCCGGAGTAGAACAAAGCACCTGTCCATGTGCGCCCCCGGGAGATCGCCGCCTCTTCGAAAAATCCCCCAGCGATCGAACCGAAAAGCGCCGCCGCAAACGCCAATGCGGTCGTCTCGTTCCAATCGAATAGCCGCTCAAAGAGCGGAAAAGCGAGTAGCCCGGTCAGAGCAAAGACGCTCGCCGCCCCAAGAACGATCAGCGCCGACATCTGAATCGCCCGAACTCCCCGCTCCCCTTGTCCAGCCCAATATCCGAGTCCGCTCATCAAGCCAGCTGTCAGTGCGAAGCCAGGCACGATAAGGACATAGAGAAAAAAGACCTTAAAGAGCCCGACATCGTGCGGGGTGAGGAGGCGCACCAAGATAAGCGGGAGAAAAAGGTTCACCACCGCCGCGAAGCTCGACAGTATCGAGATCGGCCAGTGTGAGCGTCGGCGATGATTCATAGCTTCGCTCACAATGTCTCCGACTGAATCGGAATACCATTCCGTAGCGATCGTTCCGAGCGTCCCCGCGCATCTCCACACAGCGCCACCGCCACCGTCTTGGCAAGAACAATCAGATCAAGGCGGGGTGAGAGATTCTGAATGTAATATAAATCATACTCCAGCTTCAGCGCCGACTCCTCGACCGAAGCCGCGTATCCTGCATAGACCTGCGCCCAGCCGGTAATTCCGGGCCGCACAAGGGTGCGGAGAGGAAAGAGCGGTATCTGTTCAGCCAGGGCCGTATATACCTCTGGCCGCTCCGGCCGGGGGCCGCAGAAGCTCATTTCACCACGAATAACGTTCCAAAGCTGTGGTAACTCATCGAGTCTGGTCCGACGCATAAACCGACCGAGCCTCGTCGTGCGCTCGTCGTTATCACTTGCCCAGCGAAGCCCCTGAGCCTCCGCGTCGATTCGCATGCTCCGGAATTTGATCAGGGAGAATGGCTGTCCCAGATAGCCGGTGCGCGTCTGGCGGTAGAAGATCGGTCCCCGACTTGTCCACGGAATGAGGACACACAACACCAAAAAGATCGGCGCAAGCACTAGCCCAAGGATGCACGCGAGAATCGGCTCACTGCCCACCTTCACGGAGGCAAAGAGACGGAGTAACGTCGTTTGGGGGGTCGCCTCAAGGAGATATGTCCACATATCCGTTCCCTCAACGCGAATCCGCCCGGACAGGTCGGCGCGTATGCGCCGCTCATCGACGATCGGGATCCCCGCCAGATGGGCCCGCAGTAACAGCCCCTCAGCATCGAATTCGCGCGCGGCAAGGCGGGAGATAATGATGAGATCAATCGCTCGGCCCGACGCCTGATCGAGTGCGGTGCGTACCTCGGACAGCTCGACAAAGTCGACATAACTCCGAAGCTCGGGGGTGAAAGCTGCATCAACAATCAATTCCCGTTCAGCCGGGGCGACGGCGAGTGCGATCGTTCGGCGATGCCCCCAGCGGACGAGGGCGCGGCACCACCATGCATGTGCACAAAAGGTGCAGAGCGCTACCGCGCCACTCAACCCGACGAGCTTGAGCGGCGAGTCGAGCGATACGCCACCGAGCATCCCGACCCCGAATCGGCCGATCCCTGCACCGATCGGAACACCGAAAGAAACAATCAACAAGTCACTCCAACGCGGGACGAGCCGAAGCCCATCGAAATATCCCAGGCTCGTCGTAATGACGAATGTCGCGAGAACGGAAACGAGGACGAAAACAACCTGCCAAACGGTGCTCACATCGGAGACGAAGCACGCGCTGAACGTCATCCACGCGATGAGTAGAAATACGGCGAAACTGGTCTCCCGAGATGACAGAAAGGGGGCGAACGCTGATTTCATCGCCATACCTGCCCTCCTGGCGATTGAGGATTCCCGCGCAGGAGCCGGACAAGCTCAAAGGGTGCGCGCCATGAGGCCACCGCCGCATCGACTATCCGGTCCAAGGCCCGGGGCTTCCACGGCCAGACCAGAGCACCCACCATCGCCCCCACAAAAGCGATTCCTAACGGCGGTGCAGTGACAATAAGTATGCCCGCTACCGGCACCAGAAGTGCGGCGAACCAATAGACCCAAAAAAGCCGGACCACCCGTCGTAGCGCGAGAACCTCGACGACGGGGTCCGCCCCCATTCCCCGCACGAGCCACTCGAGATTACCATGCATGAGCCGTGCTCGGCGGCGCCTCTCTGACCCCATGGCCTCGAGCCGATCCACGACCTCAAGGGAGGGGAGGTAAACCATTCGCCCCGCTGGAAAGAGGCGCCGCAGAGTAAGGGGGATGATGACATCATCATTAAGAAAATCTTTACCGGCGAGGCTCGCCAAAGCAGCACGCAGCTCCGGAGCTCGATACATCACCGTCGCCCCATGCACCGAAACCGGCCCCCCCGCCCGATTCTCCAAAGATTTGAGTCCTCGTTCGAGCTGCCACAACAGCCGCTCGACCAGACCACCCGGCCGCACCGCGTACGCCGGTGCAACACCGAAAACATCCGGTGCGCGCACTTGGTCAAAAAAGCGTACAAGTGTGTCACTCGGCCACACGATGCCTGCGTCGACGAAAACGATAAAATCGGCGTCGCGCGACGCGTCGACCAATTCGAGCAGGGTGCGCCACTTCCCTCTCGCCGGAGCACTGGAGAGAATCCCCGCTCCCCGTCGCTCAGCAATCTCAGCTGTCTTATCCGTAGACCCGTCGTCCCCCACAACTACTCGGCTCACGACGTGGGGCGCGACAGCGCGAAGCAGCGCCTTGGCCCGCTCGATGCTCTCAAGGGTGCGGTCGATGACTTGCTCTTCGTTATGGGCCGGGATTGCGATGACGAGAGTAAACCCTTCCGAGCGACCTTCCGCCCCATTGACCCTCGACTCACCCCGGTTCCCCCCGAACAGGTATCGCCAGCGCCGTACCCCCGCCCCAAGAACCGGACAGAGCCACGTCATACCTGAGATACCGAGTAAACCGATGAGACCGCTAATTACTGCCAACACACATCCCCTTCGTCGAGCCAACCGGAGGAGTTTTAACGAGCCGTTGAGGTAATCCCTATGAATTGGCTCATACGAGAACGGGAGGTGCACATGGTGAGCTCTCTTCGGGCGGTCGGCGCGCCCTCTCGTTGGGGGACTCCTCCGGGAAGACGGATTGTCCGCGCAGCGGACGTGCCAAGCAACGACCTGCCGTGACAACTCGGAACGGAGCTCTATTCTGATGTTACATCTGATTCATCCCCGACCCTTCATACTTGAGGCGCCTTCCCCCGTCGAACTCGAGCGTTACCGGGAGGAGATAGAACGACTCATTCAGCGCTCCACAGCTCCAGGTCAGCCCTGCCCTCCCGTCGAGGAACTTCTCGCCATGACACAGCAGCCTCCCCTCTCGCGCCGGTTTGTTCTCCTTGCTCACCCGAAGAGGGGGCGTCTTACCGGAATCTTCGGAGTAGAGGAGTCGACCTCTTTTGGAGGGCTCCCCGTTGAGCATCCGATCGTGAGAGCGAGTTCGAGCGAACGCTTTCCGTTGCCGCTCCTTGAGGCGAACCACGGGGCGGAAAATCTCCACACTTTTCTCCGTTGGCTCACCGAATCGGAGTGGCGCGCCGATATCGTCACCTTCGAAGCGATCGCTTACGCTCCCACTTTTCGAGATCTTCTCAAACGATATTGCTCAGAGAATCACCCGCTCACGACCCTGGTGATCTCTCCCAACACCCCCGCAGAGCGACTAACCGTGGCGCTTTCAACTATCGGCTCTCTCATTTTGACGGGGAGCCGGTGCCTGGACCGCAGTCGTGCGGTCCCGCTGGAAGAAAAAAAAAGGGC
>JBILDU010000034.1:0-28766 GCA_044352465.1 Bdellovibrionota bacterium | reverse complement strand
CGCGAGCCCGCCGTCATCGCGGAGTTCGGGGAGCTAATCCCCCCCCGATAGCGTAGTCCCCGCTCAGTGAGAAATTCAATCAGCGTTGCTTGCGCCGCAGACTCGTTGACCGCTTGCCAGAGTGCGGAGCTTTCAACTGCGCGAACCGACGTCTTCGAAGCGGAGGAGTGCATACCGCGGGTCATCGGAATCTTACAGGGTGGAGGCAACGGAGAACGTTCGACGATCCGAGCTTGCCATAGTTGGTGCAGCTTATCGCGGTTAACTCCACCGCGTTTGACGCTCGACTGAGGGAATTCCTTGAAGCCGACGCCACGCTCCCGGCACCACGCGGCCACCTGGCGGTCACGGGCGTATGTCAGGCCGTTGCCGATCTCTTCGTGGGAATACACTGCCTCAATTGGGCGGTGTTGGAGAATCCGTTCAAACGTGGGGATAACTTCATCATAGCTCACATAGAGCTCTCCCCCGATACTCCTCAATGATTCCCGCAGCCCCGTAACCGCATCGGTCTGGGCAGACAGGTGCATCGGTGAATAGTCTGATGACGCTAATACCGAGGGCTCGAAGCAAAAAAGCGGGAGCACCGGGCGCGCTGTCTCAAGGGCGGCGGTTAGCGCTTGATTATCAGCAAGCCGCAAATCCCGTTTTGCCCACCAAATGACGAGTGGTGTTGCCATATCGCTCACGCACAGACGATGTCATGCTCCCGAAGCGGGATCAATCAGGGGAACGGTGGAGCGAGGATTGAGCCGGCTGCGCTTCGTAAAAACGGGGTGATTATCGGGGAGATAGCTGGCCAGGTCGACTTATCATACGCGGAGCAAAGACGAGGAGTTGCCGATGAGTATACGCGACGATGACTTATTCAGACCCCTCCCCTGAAAATACATTTTTATTTACAATCACCGCTCGACTGGTGACACTTAAAATAGACTTCATGATCAAGGGGGCGCATGGGACTCAAATATATGCCTGGCTTCGGCAACGATTTCGAGACCGAGTCACTGACCGGGGCTCTCCCCCAAGGGCAAAACTCCCCCCAAAAATGTGCCTATGGCCTCTACGCTGAGCAGCTCTCCGGCTCTCCGTTCACCGCCCCTCGAGGCACGAATGAGCGCTCCTGGCTCTATCGAATTCGACCGAGTGTACGGCACACAAATCGCTTCAAAAAGGCAGATCTGCCCTACTGGAAGACCGCCCCTGCTTCAGAAGAGCACGAACTGCCGATTGGACAATTACGGTGGAACCCTACTCCTTATCCCCCGGAGAGCACTAATTTCATCGGCGGGATCCGGACGATGACCCTTGCGGGAGACTGTGTAACTCAGGTCGGGATGGCTGCCCACGTGTACGTGATGAACGAGTCCATGACCGACGATTATTTTTTCAATGCAGACGGCGAGATGCTCCTGGTCCCCCAAGAGGGCGAATGCGTCTTTTTCACCGAGATGGGGAAGATCGCTCTGAAGCCCGGCGAGATCTGCGTCATCCCTCGTGGAATGATGTTCAAGGTTGAGCTTCGATCTCAAGTGGCGCGTGGGTACCTGTGTGAAAATTACGGTGCCAAGTTTACCTTACCCGAGCGGGGACCAATCGGTGCCAACTGCCTCGCCAACCCGCGCGATTTCAAAACTCCGGTCGCAGCATTCGAAGATAAAGAGACCCCGTGCCGTCTTCATGTAAAATGGTGCGGCCGATTTTACACGACCGAGATCGGGCACTCCCCTCTCGACGTGGTTGCGTGGCATGGCAATTACGCGCCCTACAAATACGACCTCAACACCTACTCACCCGTCGGCGCTATCTTGTTCGATCATCCCGATCCATCGATATTTACAGTACTAACCGCGCCAAGTGGAGAAGCCGGCACCGCAAACGTCGACTTCGTTATCTTTCCACCGCGGTGGCTCGTCGCCGAGCATACGTTTCGCCCACCGTGGTATCACCGCAACGTGATGAGCGAATTCATGGGTCTCATCTGCGGCCGATACGACGCGAAAGAGACCGGTTTCGTTCCAGGTGGGATAAGCCTCCACAATATGATGCTACCTCACGGCCCCGATGCGAGTGGCTACGAAAAAGCCAGTACCGTGGAACTGAAGCCTTCAAAGCTCACCGACACCATGGCGTTTATGTTCGAGACCCGCTATCCGCAGCTGCTCACCAAATACGCCGCCCAGCTTGAAACCCTCCAAGACGACTACCTCGACTGCTGGCGCGGCCTCGAACGCAAATTCCCCAGTACCTAGTACGTCTCAACTCAACATGATTCAACATTCAGACAGTCAATTTCTACCTATCTTAAAAAGAGAATAGCCTAGTACCCAGTACCTAGTACGTCTCAACTCGACATGATTAAACGTTCAGAGAGTCAAGTTCTACTTATCTTAAAAAGAGAATAGCGGGATGTCGTCGATAATGACTCATTCTCGCTCAAAAAAATTCGGCGCAGCGCAAACGGCGACCTCGGAATCGGTCCATGTTCGAATCTAAGGTACACATCGCCGTCTCCGCACGAACGGGCGAGGCTTTCGCTTAGGTTGCTTTTTTTCCGGGGGGGGGCCCGGCTCTCTGGCTATGGCCCGAACCAATTAGCGTTAATCGGCTGAGGAGGCTTGAGCGCTCCAGGCGGCCAATCGACCGCAAAGATGCCCCGCTTCCACTGCTCGTAACATCGTCGGCAAGCCTCGCAGAATGCGCGATAAGCCTCGATCATTCGGATTCGAAGCTGTTTATCTTCCGCGTAGACGAAAAGCCGCCGCGTCAACTTCCGTGGAACGTAATCAAGCGTCAGCTCCCGCCTCCGAAGCCTATTCGCCCCCATCACTTTTTTCCCATCGACTTGGCGCTGAATCCGCGCTCTCCTCTCGTTCTCCCGCACCATCTCCATGATAGAGCGATTCGTTGCCGCAACATCCTCTGAAGAGACGATTCCGTACTTCTTCATCCAGCTATTCGGATGCAACACTAAGTCGTGTGACTGACGCTTCCTTTCGCGCATCATGGCCGTCAGTCGCATATCTTGGCGAGAATTCACCGAACGGGTCGGCAGGGTCGGAATCATCGGAGCTTGGATCCAAGGACAGCTTTTTGAGACGGTGGCTCTGATATCAGCTGTCGCAGCAGCGAAATCCCGCCACGAGGAGACCCCGGGATAGTCATCAATAGTCTCGACAAGGTTCGCTCGTGCTGGGTTTGCATACAGATATGCTATTTGCTTCATCACGGCCGCTTTATCACCCAGATGAAGAACCGATGTCTCATTACTGCGCCAAAGCGACAGATGCTTGCGCCCTAACAGCCGTTTCAGGGCCTCGGTAAGTTGCTTCTGTACCTCCCCGTAGAATCGGGTGCACTCCTCAGCATCCTTAGCTTCAACGATGATATGAGCATGGTTCGCCATCCACAGAAAATGGTTAATCACCACTTTCATATTGCGCTGAACCCGAGCTAACACACCCTCGAGAATAAGTTGCATGTAGAACGTGCAGACGAAGGGCAGTCCCCGCCGGGTTCGCATGCAGATCTCATATGTTTCATTTGAAAGTATTTGCTTACGTGGTCTTCCCATACCAGCCGTAATCGGAAAATCTGACTGGGTGTTGCTGGCAAGAGAATCTTATTAACTCGTCCGATACGTTTTTTTCACCCACCAGAGGGTCTGCGGGTCGGATACAAGCGCGGCCAGGATGGCCGCGCCGATACCAAAGAGAAGCACAGGTGCCTGACTTCGGTCGTAATTACGGCGAGCTCAGTAGAAGAACTTATTGAAAGGGGTACTATCTGCCTCATACCGCTACAGCGACATATTTTCCCAAATGTCTCCGACGTTTGTCCTGGTGGAACGGACCAGTCAGTTCGGACCAGTTAGTTGCAGTTTCGATAGGTTAACTAGCTGGGACGTACGAGGTCGTGGTCCCGTGGTCCGTGATCAGCGGTCGCGCAGAGAGATGTAGAGGTCGGAGACGGGCAGGTCCGCCGAGGTGTTGCGCAAGCCGTAGGTGACGTCGCTGGGGGTAGCTTCGGTAAACTGATAGATGTAGATCCGCTCGAGGTTATTGATTTGATCAACAAGGAACGGCCACACCTGCTCCCCGTACGCAAGCTGCTGGTTGACTCCTTGAGCCCCCGATTCGGTGACCCAAATCGGCCGCGACAATCCATTGAGGAAGTCCTGAACTCCACCGGAGCGAAGCACATTTTCAAACTGTCGGCCGTAGTAATGGATCGCCCAGACATCGACGAACTCCTGCGCCCCGGCATCCCGCATCGCACGGTTATAGTCGAGCGTTTCCGAGTAATTCTGATTAATAGCAGTGGTAGCAGCACTGACGATCAGCTTGCCAGGGGCCACTTCTCGAATAACATCATGCGCCCGGGCCAAGAGCTCCACATAAGCCGCTGCATCAACGGCGACCCCAAGCGTAATGTTATCCGGATTGGCGGTCATATTCGGCTCATTCCACACCTGAAATCCACGGATACGGCCATTTCTCCCATACCGAGCCACAACCGGCTTAAGAAACTCATCGACAAACGTCGCGCGCGGGTTTCCCCCACGCCAGTTGGACGGATCATCCATCCAACTCGGGGCACCGGTCAGCACGATCAGCGCATCTACCCCGCTCGGCAACGCTGCAATCAGATCGTCGTAGAAAGACAAGTTGAGTGGACTTCCCGGACCTGGTTGAACGCCGTCATCCCAATTGAAGAGCATCCGCACATAGCGAAGTCGCAGCGTATCTCGGACTTCGAGGAACTGCGCCGCTGGGGAACCGAAACGTGAGTCATTGGCGAATGCATTCACTCCGAGAATGGAGGTATCGATATCTTTACGGGGAACTCCTTCGATAAGGTCGACCGCATCTTTCACCACGGAGGAATTACATCCGCACAATCCCACCACGACTCCAAGCCCACAAAGTAACGACTTAGCGGTTCTCATCATTTTCATGTGCGCTCCTTATGCTTTAAATCCGGACGTTATGACCCCTCGCTACCGCTTATCTCAAAGAGAGCCCCCTCTCGCCCCCGCTACGTTCGACTCTCCGAGCGCATCGAGTGCTCGAGCGCCTCAGCGAGTGCAGCAAAATTACCATCTCCAAAACATCCGATTACATCGCTTTCGCGCTGGATAATCTCAATAAACGGCACGCTCTTCTCGGGAAACATTCTCTTCGAGAATAGCTGAAGCAGATAACCCTGACCACATTTATCGACTAATATTCCGAGCGCTCGTAGGGTCGACATCGCCTCCTCAACAGTAATCTTTCCGAGCCGATTCGGAACCTCTTTATAGTACTCACTCGCGTGAGCATCGGTCCGGAACTCGAGGAACCCCAATCCCCTCCCACGCAGATTCCGGATCGACTCAATGATATTGTCGGTAGCAAGGGCAATATGTTGCGCGTGGCTTCGGCCCACCTCCCGCAGTTGCGCCGGAATCTGGGAAACATCATCCCCTGTCAGCGGCTCATTGACCGGGAAGAGCACCGGGTGCTCGCTTCCGTAAATCCCCATAACCTCACTATAGAGCGAAGCCATAAAATCTTCGTTTTCGACCCGTATAGTGAACTCATTCACTTTCTTCATCCCGAAAACATCAGCAAGAAACGTGATCACCGGCTGGATCTTCTGCGTATTCACGACGATGTGATCGATCCGCTGGAAAGCGAATGAGTCGGACTTTTTCAGATTCGGATTCGGCTTCATTCCGAGATAGGGAACCTGACCATCTTCCATGAAGCGAAGATAAAGGTCACCATCGTGAGGGAAGCGGAGGTAGCCGACCCCGGTTTTCTCGCACCGCCAACTCTTCTCGGTGGTCCGCCGCTGCGCCCCCGCAAGCGTTACCGCGCTGTCATCAACACGAAGTGCTATCTCTGCAACATGGTTGCCGTATCTCCTTGCAAGCTCCGTCGCCTTTCGGCTCCCATCGAGAATAAAGAGGGTATCGTTCGCCTCAATCCCAAAGATCGGCTCTGCACCATCTGGAACATATGTAATATCCATCCCTAGCATCTTCGCCAGCCGCTCCGCTTCCCCGGATGCATTCTCAACGTAGAGCGTCACCGGCCCGAATCGCTTAATACCAAGCGGATTTTCCATACACCTCTCCTGCTCAACGTTCCACAACGAGCGCGGGATCGATTATCGCTGGAACGATCGTCCCCTCAACCTCACCGAAGCCTATCGCATATCCTGCACCCCGCGCCGTTGCGCTCATCGTGACCGAGTCTCCATCCCGGAGAAACGTCCGCGTCTCCCCGTTCGGAAGCACAAGAGGCTTCGTCCCCTTCCACGTCCGCTCAAGCAACGAGCCGAACGATTCCGGTGTCGGACCACTAATCGTCCCGGATGCAAGCAAATCTCCTACGCGGAGATTACAACCATTACTCGTGTGGTGGGCAATTTGCTGGGAGATACTCCAATACATCGTCCGAAAATTCCCCTGCACTATCGACGTGTATGCACTCATCGTCGGGGTCTTAAGACCTACCTCAAGCTCGATATCGTAGCTCCGATCCGTCGCGCCCTGCAGATAGGGCAGCGGCTCAGGCGACTGTTCCGGCCCCGCTACCCGAAACGGTTCAAGCGCCTCCATCGGCACAACCCATGGGGAGATCGAGGTACCGAAGTTTTTCCCCAGAAAAGGGCCCAGCGGGACATACTCCCACTTCTGGATATCGCGGGCGCTCCAATCGTTCACGATCACCATACCGAAGATATACTCATGGGCTTTGCCCACCGGAATTGGCTCCCCAAGCTCGCTATCCTTCCCGACGATACAACCGAGCTCAAGTTCAAAATCCATCAGTCGTGAGGGGCCGAAGCTTGGGAGCTCTCTGTCATCGGCTTTGGTCTGTCCACACGGACGGCGAATCGGCGTCCCCGAGATAACGACCGAGCTCGCCCGCCCGTGGTAGCCAACCGGCACATGGAGCCAGTTGGGCAGGAGCGCGTTGGCCGGGTCACGAAACATCGCCCCTACATTCGTGGCGTGCTCTCGAGATGAATAAAAATCGGTGTAGTCACCAACTGAAACCGGAAGATGCATCCTGACATCTCGCTGCCGGATCAGCACCTCAGCTCGAAGCACCACATCGTCACGAAGGCGCGGAGTATCTTTCGAAAGTATCTCGGTCACCGCTTCACGTGCTTTTCGCCACTCCGCGCGCCCAGCTTTCATGAAACGATTGAGGGTCGGTGCATCGAAATAATCCCCGTCGAGAATACCGCGCGCCTGAAGGGTTGTTACATCGAGGATCCACTCCCCAATCGCTACACCGATACGAGGTGTACCTCCTGCGACCGAAAAAACCCCGTAGGGGAGATTTTGGATCGGAAACGGAGAGTCAGCCGGAACATCGAGAAAAGAAATCTTCATACCTATCGGATCCTATAGCCAACCCAGTTCTTGCGCATCGTCGATCGGCTCAACAAAGCTACAGCTCCCGAAAGAGAGCGCAAACTGCTCCCGAGCACGAGCGATCTCATCAGCAAAAATCTCGTTACCAAGCCACGCGATCCCTTTTCTATCGACCACAGGCTCGCACCGCTCCATCTCAGCCACGATCGAGACAAGGACTTCCTTAGCAGGGCACCTGAGATAGGCGACGAGCGCCGCGTAAAATACATTAAAGTACCCGTGCATCGGGGGGAACGGACTCGGTTGGACATGACGAAACGGATGGTGAAGCCCAGCGGTGAACTTAACGGGTATCCCCCTAGCAGCCGCACCGGCGAGCGCCTCGGCGACCCGTTCAGGAGCGGGCACAAGCTGGGGCTCAAGCCCCCCACACCGCAGCTTCAACCCGAGCATCCGCCCATATCCTCGCCCCTCTGCAAGAGAATCGAGGAGATGGGGGAGACTTTGATCCCACTTCTCTCCCGGGCCAAGCTCATAAAAAAGTGGGATCTTCCTCTCCGGTCGATCGAGCAACGCGACGACGGGCTCTATCCGTCTCAGAGCCGCCTCGAAATCATCGCCAACAGGGAGCGCCACTTCGAGGCTACCGATTGAGACTTGCCCACTCGCTCCTCGAACCTTATCGATCACCTTCGGGATGTCGGTGATAGGATCTTTAGAGACGAGCGATATATCGAGCGGCGATTCCGGAGAAAAGAGCGCTAGCTGCTCCTGTGCAAGCCCCGTCACATGGGAGGTAGCCGCGACAAAACGACCCAACATCCAACGATGTGGAGAGTGAAGGTACGCTCGATAATTATCCACTGCCGCCGACACCCCGAGCGCTGCCGGGGGGAAAAGCCCGGCGTAATCGATAAGTCTTTGAAAGAAAGCTCCTGTGGAGCTGTTGGGTTCAGCCATAAAAGCTCGTAGATAGGTTTTCCCACGATACGAAAAGAAGGTCGAGGGTGATAAAAGCCTGTGGGAATTCTTTGGTTTTTCTAATACTTTAGGGAAAGGCTGTGGGGACAATCTCCCCCCATTTCGGCTCCATTTTTAAGCTCCCTTTTTTATAGTCAAGAGAGAGATCTATTCCGATGTGGTCATGGAACGATCCCCGCCTCTGGAACACGACTCCCGCAGACCTCCGCGGGAGTTTCGGTTGCGATACTGTCCTGGCACCCGCCGACGATATCTTTGTGCGCGCCATCTCGATCAAAGCCCCGCCTCACCTGGTCTATAGCTGGCTCTGCCAACTCCGCGTTGCGCCTTACAGCTACGACTGGATCGATAACCTCGGACGACGCAGTCCCCGCACAAGGACCGAAAACCTCACCGAACTCGAAGGCAATGAGCGCTTCATGTATATCTTCAACCTCATAACCTTCGAACGGGAACGCGCGATTACGGTCGAGCTCAGCACTCATCAGCTTATTCGCCTCCTGGCTGGGAGATGCGCCATCACCTATCGTATTGATTCCGGCCCGTCTCCATACGAGTCCCGACTCGTCGTGAAACTCGTGCTCCGATATCCGCGCGGCCCGATTGGATGGCTCATGCGTATATTCCTGCCCCGAGGGGACCTTATCATGATGCGGAAGCAGCTGCTGACCTTGCGAGAACTCGCTGAGTACGAGGCTCGAGTGAGCGCTCCGTAGAGTTGCTCACTCCTCCCCTAACTCCCGGGAAAAATACACGGAGCGCTCAGCGAGCTTCTCCATATACTCGCGTACATCCTCGCGCGCCTCAGGTGAGAGCCGTGCGTACGGCACGATGTGCTCGTCGGGAACAAAGCGGAAGGTAAAATTGAGCCGCCGGGTCTCAAATCCCTCGACACTCACCGGAAAGGTATACCCCCCCCGCCCATCGACCCGCTGCACCCGATGAAAAAGCTCGCTCTTCCATCGCTCCCCGCCGAATATTTGGAGCGAGCCGTCGTCGAGCCACTGTTCAACAACGACCGTACTCCTGTCGCCGTGACTGTGACTCTCCACGAACTGAAAGAGCGCCCGTTCCCCCAACGAGATCGACGCGACCGGACCTGGCTCAAGGTCTTTATGCTCCCCCACCCGAGCACAATCTATCTCCTTTCCATTCTCAATCTTATTACCGTAGAGATTGACCAAGCACGTATTGAAATGCCATCCCTTCGGGAGATCGTCCCCCCGAAACATCTGCCGCACGGTCTTTTCGATCTTGTCGACTAAACGCCGCAACACGGGCGGAAACGACTCGGCGCGAACGCACCGATTCAGCGTCCCCTTCGGCGGCATATAGTAGCGCAGGCATGCGAACTGCCAGTTGCCGAGCCAGTATATCGGGCGAAGCAGAGAGCGCTGTGTATCGCCGGGTGGGGGAGGATTATGCTTCGAAAACTTTTTTTCCCAGATCGGCTGGATCGTCCCGAGCCACGCCAGTATCTCATCCCGGTCAGTGCGGGTTAAAAACGATCGGTTGTAGTGTAACCCTGCTGCGGGGATCCCCGGGCGGCGAGGAGATCGCACCGCCTGGCGGGCTTGCGCCCCATTCGGCCGACCCCGCTCCGGCGCACCGCCTCTCCTCCCCCGTGGTGAACGTCGCTCCATTTCAAAACCCACTCGCGACGACTTCAAGGGCATCGGCTATAACCGCCTCAACTTTCCCGTGATCGATAAAGCCACCGACAATATAACTCTTTTCGTCGAGCCGGCGCTCCACTTCGGTCTTCCCTCGGGAGACCGAGACGTTGGCCTGCGAGCTTTCAAACTTCTTCACGTTAAATTTGAAGTTGAGCACAAGCTCGCTCGCCTCAAAGCGCGCACCGAGAACCAATTCATTCACGAACGAGAATCGCCGCGATGAAGAGGGCTTGAACTTTACGTCGACCCATCCTTTTGATGACTTCGTACCCTTGGCGAGAAACTGAAACGCCGACTCAAGGATCTCAACAACTTTCTGTATATGCGGATGAGGCAGTACGGTGAGCGGAAGTTCGCCCGTTTGAGCAGGTGAGATCCCGTAGCGACAGAACAACCCCTTTGACTTCTCAGTTACAACGCAATTCTTATCGAGCACAAAGGCATAACTGCCCACTGCACTCTGTTGCGCCCCCAGGCTCTCCGGGAGCCCAAGAGATGCCGTCGCGACAACCTCGTAACCGTCGGGGGTCTCCTTTAATTTCTTCACATCTCCAACACACAGGTCGAGGCTCGCACCCACGAGGCTCTGCGGGGCACCACCAAGATTCCTAACCGTGAGGAGACACGGGAGCGTATCGCCCTGCACTGCAGTCTCGACTTTCACCTCGAGCTGAAACTGCATCTGCTGATGTAAAAACACTCCTTTCATCTTCTCTCTCCGAATACGGCGAAGTGTAAGCGGCCTCGACTCGATATTCAAGGGCACACCTACCTATCGAGCATCACATCGTTTTTGGACGAGAGGAGTTATATCTTTCCCAGATTGAAAGATTCGACATGCTGCTATGAACTACGCTGAATTTATTAAAAAAGTACAGACTCTCGCTCGCCTCGAATCCAAAGAGGAAGCGCGCCAGGCGATTCAGGCAACTCTTGAGACGCTCGCCGAGCGCATCAAAGGCGGTGAGGCGCTCCACATCGCCGCGCAGCTCCCCCACGAATTGCACGAATACCTCGAGTGCGCCCCCGAAAAAGCTGGTCAGAAGCTCTCACTCAAAAAGTTTTTTGAACGGGTAGCCTTCCGGCAAGGTCGCGAAGTCGGAGAGATCGTCGCCTCGACCCGGGCGGTGCTCGAAATGGTGAAAGAGGGTCTGCAACCCGGCGAGCTCGCGGACCTCTATGCCCAGCTGCCCGAGGATTTTAAACAGCTTTTCGATGCGGGAATTCCAAGCTCACCACACCCATAGTCTTTGCATGACACCCCTTTCCCCCGGTCACGGCTCAAGCGCGTAAGGGCGTAGGAGTGCCGGAAGGGTCGCTGACGGTTGCCAGCGCGGCTCCTCGAATACACCCGCTTTGTCATTGAAGCGCATGCAGACCTCACGACAGGTCTGTGTCCTGATACCCGCCGAGGGAGCGTAATGCTCGATCCAGACAGTCGCGGCTGGATCGAGACCATAGATATGCGTCACCGCCGTCGCAATCGATTCGAAAGCGTTCGTGGGGTACGCACCGTACCAACGGTCATCGGCTTCGATTACCACCACGCTCCTGCCAGCAGCATTGCCGTAGATCCGAACACCGAGCTCACTATTGATTGAATTAAATGTAAAGCGAAACCGCCCCTCGTGAATCAGGCCCTCGCTCATCACATCAATAACCACAGCGTACGGAGCGAAGAATTCATCGAGAGAAATCTGCCCCGCAAGATGTTCCAGCGGCACAAAATCGGAGAAGCCCACATCGAGTGTCGCCGTTTGATGCTCTGACCGCATCCCGGTGTAGATCTTCGCCATCGCATCACGTAAAGAACCGCGATCGCTCTCCGACAGTGTTTTATCCCGAATTGTTCGCTTTATGGTCTCAAGCGCTGGAGCCCCGCGCGCCCCCGCCTCTCCAAGACCGCCAGCAACGAAGGTGAGGTTGTCGCGCTGGCCGGGCTTTAATGCCTCGATGAGCGCATCGATCGCCGCAGGCGTTCCCACCCGCCCGAGCGCCCAAAAAGCCGCTCCAGCGACGTATGGCTCTGCATGCCCTGTCAGAGTCACCAGGGCTGGTACCTGTTCCGCCGCCGCGCCGCGAAGCTTTCCAAGGGCGAGCGCTGACTCGAGTTGCACCGACTGATCATCAACTTTGATAAGTCTCTCAAGTACCGGAGCGACCCCGTAAGCCTCAAGGGTCACGGTCCGGACCATGGTAATGAGCCGACCCGTATCAACAGATTCCCCCCGCTCCAACTTGGTCGCGAAACGGGCGAGGTCCTGAGCAAGATTCGTAAACATAGGCAAAAGGATAGCGAAAATAGCGCACTAAGATAGTGCGCTGCGTCAATTAGGCGGCCATCGAACGAAAAGGCACAAAACCATATAGATTCAAATATTTAGCCGCAGGCTGCACCCGCCACTCTGGCACCAGACCTCCACCACCAAGTGCTCCAATGAGTCTTTACCTCAAAATACTCCCATAACCTTTGCGAGTCGAACTGTACTCAGTGTGGGGGGATTAGGAAGTATGGAGACAACACCATCGAGACAAATATCGGTACACACCCCACGAGAAGAGCAAGAAAGTAACACTCCTCACACCACGACGCCGCCCCATCTTGCGGCAGCGCGGCTGAACCTCGCCTCGCTCAGCGCCGCGGTCGCCCAGGGGAGTGCGGCTGGCTTTGGAGAGCAACTGAGCACAGCGGTCGACCGTGCGCTCGGGGGGCTTGATGCGATCAAATCGTTCCTGGACGAGGCCAAAGATCTCCGCAGCATCACGAACTTCAAAACCCAGCATGCAGCAGCGTGTAACCACGCATCAGAGATAATTCACGGTCTACCTTCCGAAGTTCTGGATCTCCTTCCGTCGGACGAGCGAGCTCGTGTCACCACAGAGTTTGCACCGCTGGTAGTCCAAGCCAGGGAACTTGAGAGGGCCCTTCATCGCGAGTCGCCGAGCCTGACGAAGACCGTTCTCGAAAACCAGGAGCACGACTACGTGCGCTCGGGGCTTTTAGCGATCGAGCATCGTGTTGCAAAGGATCTCGATCTCGTTCTCCAAAAACAGGTCGGGCTCCTCCAAGAGACCCGGGCTCTCATCGTCGATTATTTTAAAGCCCACTTCGTTCGACCCTGCGTCACACCGCTGGAGGACCAACCCCTTACCGGAAATCCAAGCTTAGCCGCGCTCAACGAAGCCCTCACCCGACTGCAGCAGGACAAGCAGTTCGATATAGCACCCGGCCAAAAAATCCTTCTTGCGAGGGAGATGGGCAACCCGGAGATCTTGCGAGCACTGGTCGACGCCAAGGATCACCTTGCCTACGAGGTGCGGGAGCTCTCCCGCTCGTCGGTTTTGCGCGCCGACGCTCCCCCCAACTTGCCGGACCTTCTGCGCCCGCATGACATCGTACTTCGTTCAGGCTTACGCGCTCGCTTCGATTACGCATGGGGAGCAGTAGCGGGGAGCGAAGCATGCCAGCTGACTCTGCAATCACCGTTCGGAGATGGAGCATCGTATCGATTCGAGCTCAAGCCTCAACCCGGCGAGGAGGGGGAGTTTCGCCGAACGATCGTCGCGCTTATGCGCGACATGAAAGCATTCGCAACGACCCCCCCCAGCGCGGATTCGACCCGGTGGATCGTCTCGCGACTCCACGAGCTTGGAGGCGAGCCCCTCGTTGAGGCCGCACCGCTCCGAAGCGTGACGGGACTCCTCGATCCAACCGACTCCGCACGAAGGATATTTAATTCCCCACGGGAGGTTCTTGACGCGGTCGAACGCACACTCGCTCAAAGATTCACGTTTGAACCGATGACGTTCGGCTCAGAAGGGGCGGATCCATATCGGATTAACACCCTCGAACTCGAGATAGAATGCGGCCGAGCGGTGGTGAAACTCAACCGCAAGGGTTATACGGGGAAAGAGTTCGCTGAGACCCCATCCCTCGTCCTTTCGGCGGACTCAACTGTCGAAGCGCTACGAGCAGTCGGCGCAGTGCGCGATCTCTTGAAAGAATCCCGGGGCGACCTCAATTCCGCAGCGGGCAAGCAAGCGCTGGAGCTCCTCCTTCACGTTGAGCGGGAGCGACACGACTATACCATCTCCAACCAATCGGTCTTTGCCGTTGAGAAAATCGCCAATCTACGGGTCGCGGGGCTCGAGGATCTCCATATTCGCCTCACCTCAGGAGGATCGCTCACGAACTCTGTATTTCGGGGATGCACGCTCCGAATCTCAAATCCACTCGAGAGCGCCAAGGAGACTATCGTCTCGGATATCAGCGCTGACGCCGCAAGCGCCGTAACTCTCGAGCTTACCGGGGCAAGTTTGGCAAGACTCAACCTCAGTAGGGCACATCTTCTCTGCCGCGACTGCACCGCGACGGAGGTAGCTATCAACGCCCTCAGCCCGGAGTCGAAACGCGCTTGGGAGGATACCGGGAATCGCTTTGACGACCCCACCGATAATCGGATCATTGAGCCGCTCCCCTCTCGCTTCAGTCGAGTATTGAGCGGGGCTCCTACCACCTATCGAATGGTTTCGCGCTCGAATCGGCAGTAACTCCGCTCACACCGGCAAGCCGACCTGTTCCCCCTCCTACGCTCCGGAAGCGAGGTGGTGTTACGTTCCTTCGCCCGACGGAGGAGCGGAAAATCTATGCGTATCGCCCAAGTATCCCCCCTTGATGAGAGCGTCCCCCCAAAGACCTACGGTGGAACCGAACGGGTTGTCTCGTATCTTACTGAGGAGCTCGTCCGCCTCGGTCATGAGGTAACTCTCTTTGCAAGCGGCGACTCAATCACCAACGCGAAGCTCATCCCCGGTGCTCCGGCATCGCTTCGACTGAGTAACTCCTTTCCTGAGCGAAATCCGTATCTCATTACGATGTTTGAGAACATCATGCGCCGAGCCAAAGACTTCGACATTATCCATTTTCATGTCGATACCCTCCATCTGCCCCTGGCCCGAAGGTGTTCAACCCCCTCACTCACGACTCTACACGGCCGACTTGATTTCGGTGCATTAAGCCTCTTGTGCCGGGAGTTTAGCGACGCTCCGCTCGTCGCTATATCAGAGGCCCAGCGTCGCACGATTCCCCATGCAAACTGGTACCCCACCGTCTACCACGGACTACCCCTCGATCTTCTCCGTTTTCGTGAGGCTCCGGGAAGCTATCTCGCTTTCCTCGGACGCATCTCCCCAGAGAAAGGTATCGAGGAGGCGATCGCCATCGCCATTGCGGCAGGGATGCCCCTCCGAATCGCCGCGAAGATCGGGGACGATGACCACGTCTATTTCCGCACTGAGGTCGCCCCGCTCCTCAAGCATCCGCTGATCGAGTTTATCGGCGAAATCGGGGAGGACCAGAAGGAGGAGTTCCTCGGCAACGCCCGAGCCTTGCTCTTCCCGATCAACTGGCCTGAGCCCTTCGGGCTCGTCATGATCGAGGCGCTCGCCTGCGGTACCCCCGTCATCGCTTATCCAGGGGGCTCGGTGCCTGAGGTGCTCGCTGACGGGACCACCGGATTCATCGTCAGCAACGTGGCGGAGGCGTGCACCGCGCTCAGCAAACTCGGCGCGATTGAGCGCCGAACGTGCCGACAGTACTTTGAACGCCGCTTCAGTGCGACCCGTATGGCGGACGACTATCTGACCATCTACAGCGAGCTCGTCGACTCTCACGCCTCTGCTCCAAAGAGGATCATCGCCCGATGAGCGAGGTCGTTAATCTCGAGGATCGCGTATACGTTCTGGCTACATCGGTAATCGTCGATGATCGTCGCGCTATTCTCAAAGACGGCGACACCTTCGCCGTCTTTGATCGACGGGGCGATATTCAGCCGCTGGGACTGAAGGAGCAGGGACTCTTCCATACCGGCACCCGGTATCTCTCTCAATGGGAGCTTCTTCTCAACCATCAACGCCCCCTCCTCCTCAATTCGCTCGTCACCAATGACAACTGCCTCCTCTCGGTCGACCTAACGAATCCAGACCTGGAAGCACCCAATGGCTCGCGCGTGCGACACGGCACGGTGCACACCCTGCGGGCGAAATTTCTTTGGAACGGGGTGTGTTACGAGCGTCTCACCCTCTCAAACTTCGGTACCACACCCGCGGCAATTCATCTGATCATAAAATTCGGTGTCGATTTCGCTGACATCTTCGAGGTGCGGGGATTTCGGCGCGAGCGCAGAGGCATGCGCCTCGCTGACGTTGTAGTCCCCCGCGGTATCCGCCTGCCCTACGAGGGGCTCGACGGAGTCCTGCGTCATCTACAGATCACTGCCTCGATCGAACCAACGGAGATCACCTCCCACCACCTGGACTTTTCGCTGGTTCTCGCACCTCAAGCCTCACAAACACTCTTCATCTCAACCGCATGCCTCGACGGGACATCCTCGGGTAGGCTCCTTCCGTACGAACAGGCCTTCTCTGAATCACCCCAGTGTGTGCGTCGATTTCGCGCCGCCGAATGTGAAATTGAGACCTCTGATACGCCTTTTAACCGATGGCTCGCCCAGTCACTCGAAGATCTGCGGATGCTTACCGTTGAGACACCCCACGGCCCCTTTCCGTTCGCGGGCATACCGTGGTTCAGCGCACCGTTCGGTCGCGACGGGATTATCGCTGCACTTATGGCGTTATGGGTCACACCGTCGCTCGCACGGGGTGTTTTGCGCTACCTTGCTGCACATCAAGGCACGGCGCTCGATCCGACCCGTGAGGAAGAGCCGGGGAAGATCCTCCATGAGGTGCGTAACGGTGAACTCGCTGCGACGAACGAGATCCCGTTTGGACGGTACTACGGCAGTATCGACTCGACCCCGCTCTTTCTCATGCTCGCTGCGGCATATTTTGAACACACCGGCGACCAACCCCTGATCGAGGGATTGTGGCCGAACATCGAGCGTGCGTTGGAGTGGATCGATCGCTACGGCGATCCGGATGGCGATGGATTCTACGAGTACACCTCGCACAATCCGAGTGGACTCATTCAGCAAGGCTGGAAGGACTCGCACGACTCGGTCTTTCACGCGAACGGACACATTGCCCTCCCTCCGATCGCATTGTGTGAGGTTCAGGGATATGTCTACGCCGCGAAAATAGGGGTCGCGACCCTCGCGGAGAGGCTAGGGCATCACGAACGCGCCACGCAACTTCGTACCGCAGCGGAGGACCTGAAGCGCCGCTTCAATGCCGCTTTTTGGTGCGAGGAGATCGGGACCTACGCCCTTGCGCTCGACGGCGCTAAGCGGCCATGCGCGGTCCGCACATCGAATGCCGGGCACACCCTTTTTACTGCGATCGCCGAGCCCACCCGTGGGGCCCGGGTTGCGGCGACCCTCTTTGAGGATGATCTTTTTTCCGGCTGGGGCATCCGTACCGTAGCCTCCAGCGAACGGCTCTATAACCCGATGGCCTACCATAACGGCTCGGTCTGGCCGCACGACAACGCCCTCATCGCCCTCGGCCTTCCCGCCTATGGCTCGAAAGAACGCGCGATAGACCTCCTGCACGCATTCATGGATGTCGCTGATGCGGTGCATCTGTCGCGGATGCCCGAGCTCTTCTGCGGTTTCAAGCGTCGCCCCGAGCAAGGGATCACACTGCACCCCGTGGCTTGTTCCCCTCAAGCTTGGGCGGCGACGACGGTGCTGGGGCTCCTTAAAGCCGCTCTCGGCATCACCGTGTGCGCCGAACGGAATCTCGTCGTTATTGATCGCCCACTCCTCCCCCACTTCCTTAATGAGGTGGCGGTTCGCGGCCTGAAAGTCGGTCGGGGCTCGCTCGACCTGATGTTCTCCCGGATCGCCAACGATGTGAGCACCCATGTCACGAATCGGATCGGCACCGTTGATGTGACGATCCTAAAATAGTCTCGCGATGATAGGGCGCACATCGTGCACTCACCCGCCGTGATAGTGTTTCTTCATGTATCCCTACGGCGTCATCGGAAACTGCTCGGTCGTTGCACTCATCAACATATCGGGCAGTCTCGACTGGCTGTGTTTTCCGAACCCCGATAGCCCCCCACTTTTCGGCCGTCTCCTTGATCCCGCCGGCGGCCACTTTGCGTTAGGCACCTCCGAACCTACAGTGACCCGCCAGCGCTACATCGAATACACGAACATCCTTGAAACCGAAGTAGAGAGTGCTCAGGGGGCGTTTCGGATCACCGACTTCTCTCCCCGCTTCGCCAAGGACGGAAGAACTTACCGGCCACGCCAGATTTGCCGCCGTCTCGAGCCGATTCGGGGAGCTCCGCTGGTGAGTGTTGTGTGTAAACCGGTTGCTGGTTGGGAGCGCGAGTATCTTCGGCCGTACATCGGTGCACACGCAATTCACTACGAATTCGGAGGCGGCGAGGCAGCGCTCACAACGACGATCTCGCCCGAAGAGGTGGTGAGTGAAGCGGTGCATCCACTCACCCAAACCGAGTACTTCGTTTTGGGGCACGGGAGCGAGCAGATCGGCGACGTGGCGCAGTATGTCGAAGAGGCGCTCCGCGCCACCTCACTCGGATGGCACGCCTGGGTACAGCACCTGCAACTACCAGCAGTGCATGCCACTCAAGCGATTCGATCCGCACTTGCCCTGAAATTGAACTGTATCGAAGAGAGCGGTGCGATCCTGGCCGCACCCACGACGAGCCTCCCCGAGATATTCGGGGGGGAACGAAATTGGGATTACCGATTTTGCTGGCTCCGCGATGCGGCTTTTGTGTTGGCGGCGTTTGATCGACTCGGACAGACCGAAGAGATACGTCAATTTCTTCGCTTTCTGCTCGAGATCGCTACCGACTCGAAAGAACTGCATCCGGTCTATCGAGCCAACCACACCCTCCCCTTACCAGAGGAGGTGCATCTGGGGTGGCGCGGTTTTCGAGACTCGCGACCGGTACGTTCAAATAATCAGGCCGGGGAGCACGTTCAAAACGACGTCTACGGGGAGATGCTCCTCTCGCTCGGACCGATATTTTCCGCGGAGAGGTATGGGGAATTTCGCTCGGCGACGCTCATCGACCTCGTTGAGTTTCTCTCCCGAAAAGCAGCAGAGGCGATCGGGGCCAAGGATGCTGGGCTGTGGGAGTTCCGCTCTATGCAGCAGGTGCACTCGTTCAGTGCGTTGGCAAGTTGGGCTGGACTCCGCGGTGTAGCCGAAGCGCAACAACAGGGCTCCCTCACCGAGGTACGCTACGATATCAGAGGAGCGATGCAGCGGGCGACCGAAGTTATCTCCGCCGCAATCGTGGATGGTACAGTTCGAAACGGCCCGCACGATCCGAGTTTCGATGCGGCGCTTCTTTTGCTGCCGATCTTTCACTACCCTGATCGCGCGCTGAACGAAAGTACCGTCCGCGCCATCCACCGGGCACTCGCGGTGAACCGAGAAGACCCTCAATCCCCCCATATCTACCGATATCGCCGGGCCGATGACTTCGGCATTCCCCAGGGTTCGTTCGTTATCTGCTCATATTGGCTTATCGAGGCGCTGGCTCGATTAGGGCACCAAGAGGAAGCGCACCGTATGCTTCTCGAAATGGATCGGTGCGCCAACCATCTCGGACTTATCGCCGAGCACATCGAACCTCGAGGCTACAAGCAATCGGGGAATTTCCCGCAAGCTTATTCGCACGTTGGACTTATCAACGCCGCGTTCGCGGTCGGCGTTCCCCCAGCTCACAGCCGCTAATACCGATCGGCGTACACACGGGCGCAACGAGTCTCTTACTCAGCTTGCCATCGCAGGGCGCAGAAATCGCTCCGCACGGTGGAAATCCGGTTCGCCCCCACCGAGATCCACCGCCGTCACAAAACGTTGGGGGTGACCCTGAATCGCCGTGACATTCATGGTCCCGCCGTTGAGGAGCTCCCACCGAATAGAGAGCTCATCGAGCGGAAGCGCAAGCGCTGCCCGCCAACCGCCAGCGTTCACCTCAGAGAAACATCGCACACCGGGCATTGGGCGTGTCTCCATCCGCACCCGATACGCGGAGAGACTCACCGTCCACCACGCCCCACGGGGGCTGAGGTTGAACTCTTGATATCGGGGGGTGCCCGGCTCCCCAAGAAAGAGTTCAACGACATCGCGTTCCCACAATCCCTCGATAAAATCACCGGGCCTTGCAGGTTCACACCACGGCGCAGCACGAACCGTCGCACCAAACAGAAGTTGCCTGCCCCCCACACCCAGAAAGACCGCTAACGGTGTGGTGAGCTCCTCATGAAACCAATCGCGGGTGAGCAAAATCGGTGGGGTGGCAAAAAGGTCTCGGAACGAGGGCGCGTCGGGCAAGACGGATAGCGGAATCGCCATGGTGTGCCTCAAAAATTCAACCAATTCGAATATAACCTAAGGCGCGATCTTTTGATGCAGCCTAAAAGGGCGACTCCGTATCTGATGGGGGGAGTAGCCCCCATAATAATCTTTGTGGCTTCGAAAATGGGCTTCGGGCGGTTTTCGAAACCACTTCTCGTATCCAGCGTCCGGTTTATCAACTTTAAAGTAGCAGCCTTGATTCCCGAAAAGCAGCCGCTCACACCCCGACAAGACGAAACTCCAGAGCAGTCTATCCCCTCTCAGAGAGAGGACATACTCAGTCACGCCACCCTCCCCCATGCACCGGCGGAGAAGCGATCAGAGCCTCCCTCGCAGGAGAGCCCACCCCCACCACCCAGAGCGAGCACGCCTCCCCCCGACGTCAATGCGATGCTTGGACGGGCCCATATAACTGCCGCCACCGGTATCGGGTGCAGCCTCGCCTACATCGGGGTCGCCGCCGGGGGAGGAGAAATGCTCACCGGAATCCTGGGTCTCGCCGCCTTCTGCATCGCCCAAGGTCGCTTTATGATCGGGATCGAGGAACGGTGCACCACGAAGGTCGTCAACGACAACGGCAGCGTCGTTTTACCCGAAAACTACATGCGGGGGACGATGTCGGTGTTCTATCCGAACATTATCTTAGGACTCCTCGGGTACACCTACCCGGAGACGTACGCGACCCCTGCCCTCCTCTCGATGCTGGGTGGAACTGCGCTTTTTGGCGGACTCCACGCGTTAGGCTTACGCGTACGGAGTAAGAGCCAGTCGACACCTCCACCAGCTGAATAATCGCTGGGGTATCGAGCAGTTAGACTATCGATACCCCCTGATTTCCCACGCTCGCCCCGCGCGATTTCTCTTCCCTCCCGAAAAGCCCCTCATTATGCTTGTAGGGATGGTTAACGTTTCCCCCGACCGCCCTCTTTTAGCGTAACGAATCGCTGACCCGGCGAATCTTAAAATCACTCTTACGGAGGTTTTTTGGTGGCTACCCTGGTTCAAACCCCCTCTTTTCGCCGCTGTGATAATTTTAGCGGTGGAGCGTTTCTCCCCCCTTCAACCGGGAGATATGTGGCGGTCGAGTCACCGTACACCGGGCTCAAGATCGGCGAAGTTGCGCTATCGAACGGTGCCGATATCAGCCGAATTGTTGACACAGCTCACGCCGCATTTCCGGCCTGGCGCGCCACGCCACTGAAGGAACGTGCGCAACGGCTTTTTAACTTTCGGGCGATTCTCCTTCAAAGACTCGATGAGTTCGCTCACCGGGCAGCTGCTGAGGCGGGCAAAACTGTAGCCGAAGGCCGGGCCGAAATACTCAAAGGGATTGAAGTGGTTGAGTTTGCCCTCAGCCTTCAAAATCTCGATTCCGGCGCGCTTATGGAGGTAAGCCGGGGTGTCACCTGCCACTATGCCCGCGAACCACTCGGAGTCGTTGCGGGGATCGCGCCGTTTAACTTCCCCGGCATGGTGCCGATGTGGATGTTTCCGATCGCCATCGCCCTCGGCAACTCCTTCGTTTTGAAAGCCTCTGAAAAAGTTCCGCTCACGGCGTCTTACCTCGCTGAAGCGATGCGCGATGCGGACTTCCCCCCGGGCGTATTCTCGGTCGTCAACGGCGACCGCGAAGCAGTTGAGGCGCTGATCGATCATCCCCACGTTAAAGCGATCGGATTCGTCGGCTCGACCCCGGTTGCCCGCGCGGTCTACACCCGCGCCACATCCCTCGGCAAACGCGCCCTCTGCCTCGGTGGAGCAAAAAATCACGTCATCCTCGTTCCGGATGCCGATGAGGATGTCACGGTCCGTGGGGTCGTTGATTCGTTTACCGGCTGCGCAGGGCAACGGTGTATGGCGGCAAGCCTCCTCCTGGCGGTGGGCGAGGTGGACGGTCTCATCGAAAAGATCGTTGCGCGCGCGCGCGCCCTCATCCCCGGAGACTGTCTCGGAGCGATCATCGACAGCACCGCACACACGCGAATCTCAAATATTATCGGCGCAGCAGCCAGTGAGGGTGCGATACTGCGGCTTGACGGTCGCACCGCTCCCCCCCCGCCCGGATACGAGGGGGGATATTGGCTTGGGCCTACCGTGATTGATCACGCCCGTGAAGGGATGGCGTGTGTTGAAACCGAGATATTCGGGCCGGTGCTTACCATCATGCGATTCTCGTCGCTCAGCGAAGCACTCGCGAAAGAGTCCCGTAGTCCCTTCGGCAACGCGACATCCGTCTTCACCACCTCGGGTAACGTGGCCAACCACGTCGCGAGCGCAGCAACGTCAGGGATGGTGGGAATCAACATCGGAGTACCGGTGCCACGCGAGCCGTTCTCGTTCGGCGGCACCAAGGAGTCGAAATTTGGACACGGCGATATCACCGGGGAGGGCGCCCTCGATTTCTGGTCGAATCAAAAGAAGATCACGACGAAATGGAGCGAACAGAAAGACGCCACGTGGATGAGTTAAAAGCCTCTGACGGATCAATACCAGCTATTTTAAAGGAGAAAAGAGGCGTGACCGGTAACCAAAAGAGCAAACACATCATCTTGACCTCACACCCCGGCGCTGCGGGGCAGGCCTATTTTCCGATTCAGTGGGGTGCCGCCGACCCAGCGACCCGGGGACCGATTATCGGGACCGTCACCAACCAAGCGCACCGGAACTGCATCGGCACACACGCCGGCTCATATGCGGTGTATCGCGCCCTGGCGGTCGCTGCAGGCAGCCTCGACCCCGATCACCGCGCTGACCTCACCAACACCGCTCCGGTGGTACCTATTGGCCCCCACGGGACGTGGGGAGACCCCAAGAAGATCGTCTCTCTCGACCCGTTCGGCGCAGTGATTAGCTCGGCGTACAAAGAGCTCATCGAAAAGGGGTACGACATTCGCCCCACGATCGCTGTGACCAAGGCGCATATCAACATGCCCGAGCTCACCGCCGCGATCGAGGCGGGCCGACTGAAACCGGACGGCCAGACCCTCTCCGCGCGGGGGGACTGCATCGTCACCAAAGCCGCTATCGAACCGGTATGGTACCTCCCCGGAATCGCCGAACGATTCGGCGTCACCGAATCGGCGCTCCGGCGGGGCCTCTTTGAGCATACCGGTGGGATGTTCCCAGAGCTTGTTACCCGACCAGATCTCGCCGTGTTTTTGCCACCGATCGGGGGAATGACCCTCTACTTCTTCGGCGATGTCTCAAAGATCCACGATCCCGCCGTCCCGCTTGCGGTGCGGGTACACGATGAGTGTAATGGATCCGATGTGTTTGGGTCGGATATCTGCACCTGCCGTCCGTATCTCGCTCACGGAATTGAGGTGTGCATCGAAAGCGCCCAAAAAGGTGGCACCGGTCTCATCGTCTATAATCGCAAAGAGGGTCGTGCGCTCGGCGAGGTGACCAAATTTTTAGTCTATAATGCCCGCAAACGCCAAGAGGGTGGCGATCGAGCGGAGCGTTATTTCGAGCGCACCGAATGTATCGCGGGCGTTCAAGACATGCGCTTCCAAGAGCTCATGCCCGATGTGCTCCATTGGCTCGGCATCACCCATATCGATCGATTCGTCTCGATGAGCAACATGAAGTACGATTCGGTCACGCAGTCGGGCATATCGATTCGGGAGCGGGTTTCGATCCCTGCTGAGCTCATTCCGCCAGACGCCTGGGTCGAAATGGACGCAAAAAAAGCGGCGGGCTACTTCGCTCCCGATACCGTTCCCGACAAGGCTGAGCTCGCGAAGGCGAAAGGACGGGGTCTCCATGAGTGACCGATCAACGGATCCTCGTACCCGCACGACTGGAATCGACTATCTCCTCTCAGCTCAAGCGGTGCGTGACCGCTGCGGCGCCCTGCTCGCCCTCGCGCGTCGCGGCGAGCTGAATCACTGGACCGTCGACGATGGAAAGATCGGCGCTGTAGCGGACTTCGTGCTCGAGGTAACGAAGCGGGAGTATCCCGACCTCAAGATCCCGTACCATAGCCGGTGGCGGCACTTTGATGTGGGCGGAGTGAAACGCACTGAGACATTAAACGAGGCGCTCCGAGCCTTCACCCCGCTTGGCCGAGCTCGAGCAAAGCTCGACCTCGCGATCGTCAGCGTTCTCCTCGATGCCGGAGCCGGAGATGCCTGGCATTTTGTGGAGCCAAATACAGGGGGGACCTTCAGTCGCTCTGAGGGGCTTGCGGTCGTGAGCTTCCATCTTTTTATGTCAGGCGCATTGTCGTCCGATCCACGCAATCCGTATCAGGTGGACAGCGTGGGCCTGCGGCGACTCTCGCATGAGGAACTCGCCAAGGCGTTCCAGGTATCGGAGTATAACCCACTCCTCGGACTTGAGGGCCGGCTCGCACTCCTCCAAAGCCTCGCCGAAGCACTCGAAAGAGCACCGCACTTTTTTGGTTCCGCGCCCGCTCGCCCGGGTGGGCTCGCCGCGACGCTCATCCAGGAGGGACAACGCGAGATCGCTGCACCCGACCTTCTTAAATCGATCCTCCGCGGACTTGGACCGATCTGGCCGGCACGACTATCCCTTGAAGGCACCAACCTGGGAGATACGTGGCCCCACGCGAAGCTCGGTGGCCAAACCCTTGAGGAAAACCTCGTCCCTTTCCACAAACTTTCACAATGGCTCACCTACTCACTCCTCGAGCCGCTCGAAGAGATGGGGGTCCAGATCACGCAGATGGATCAACTCACGGGACTCGCTGAGTACCGAAACGGTGGGTTATTAGTCGATCTGGGCGTCATCGTTCCGCGCGACCCGCAGCTCTTGACGGTTCCCCTCCCCCCGTCGCACGAAGCGATTATTGAATGGCGCGCCCTCACCGTGGCCCTTCTCGACGAGGTAGCAGCGCGGGTACGAGAAAAGCTCGGCTTTACTGCGGAGCAGTTTCCCCTCGCCCGGGTGCTTCAAGGCGGCACCTGGACCGCCGGGCGGGTCGTCGCCAAAGAGCGTCGGCCCGGAGGTGGCCCACCCCTCTCTATCATCAGCGACGGTACCGTTTTTTAAATTGAGGATTTTTATGCAACATTTCTCCAATGTCCACGTGGTCAGCCACCCGTTAGTCCAACACAAACTGACCCTGATGCGCCAAAAAGAGACCCCCTCGAGCGATTTCCGCCGACTGCTTCGGGAGATCAGCGCATTCCTGGCTTATGAGGCGACCGCAGACCTCCCTCTCCATCACGTTGAGATCGAGACCCCGGTTGCAACCATGCAGGCCCCGATGATCGAAGGTAAAAAGATCGTCATTATCTCAGTGCTCCGAGCTGGAAATGGCATCTTGGACGGGATGATCGACGTCATCCCCTCAGCTCGGATAGGACATATCGGCCTCTACCGCGACCCGAAGACCCTTGTTCCGGTCGAATATTATTTCAAAGTGCCGGAGAACCTCTCCGACCGCGACGTCATCGTCGTTGATCCGATGCTCGCTACCGGTAACTCAGCGGCTGCTGCAGTAAGTAGAATTAAAAGTCTCCAGCCGAAATCGATCCGCTTTGTCAGCCTTCTCGCTGCCCCCGAAGGTATTAAGAACTTCCACGCCGACCACCCCGAGGTGCGGATCCTCACCGTCGCAGTCGACGAACGACTCAACGATCATGCCTACATCGTTCCAGGACTCGGAGACGCGGGCGATCGATTATTCGGAACAAAATAGCTCTCGGCGGCCTCATCCACGTGAGGCGCGACCCAATCAGCAAGCAGGAGACGTACCTCGGCAGGATCGGCGACACGATACCGCGCGCGTGAGGCGCCCCCTCCGACTTTCACCGTATCGCTATCATGCGGCAGCACCCGAAAGAGATCCTCGTCGGTTGAGTCATCGCCAAATGCGGCGATATAGTCATACGCACCGCACTCAATCATCGTTCGTGCGGCGCTGCCCTTATCGACACCGTTCACCTGGATCTCGAGCGCACGATTCCCCGGAATTAACCGCAGCTCCGATTGCGCCAGAAACACTTGAAAAAAATCAGCGAGCTCATGAGCGCGGCTCTCGGCATAACGGAGCATCGCCTCTGCTCCCTCAGCTCTTCGATAGTGCCACACCAACCCGCTTCTTTTCTCCTCGATAAAAGAGCCGGGAACAGCCTCAACACACCGCTCAAGATATGGGCGTACCGCGTCCTTCCACGCCACTGTTATATCCGCCCGAGTCGACCATACCCCGTCGGTTGAGCGCACCTCCCCACCGTGTTCCCCCACCAATCCGATCGGTAGGTGCCCGAACCAGAGGTCCAGCGTTTCCCGACCCCGCCCACTCACGAGCACCAGCGTCGTTCCAGGCTGGGTCGAAAGCCGCTCAAGGAGGAAAAGCAGCTCCCGATCGGGGCGCGCGGCTTCTGGCCTAGCCTCGAAAGATCGCAAGGTTCCGTCGTAATCGAGGAATACGATTCGACGGCGCGCCTGACGAAACCGCGGGACAACCTCCCGTGCAACCGTGAGCAACCCTGTTTGTGGAGCCGCGCGGCACGGGGTACCGAGCGCCTCAAGAAAGTCGGCCCCCCACCGATGCACCGTGCGGCCCCGCACCTGTTTTAAAAGCGCGCGATGACGCTCACACCGTTCCTCTCGGGGCATCTCCAGCGCCGTCTTCAACACACGCACCACCCCATCTTCATCTCGGGGCTCCACGAAGAGAGCGCCGCTCAACTCCTGGGCGGCCCCAGCTACGGTGCTTAATACGAGCACTCCTGGATTATCGCGACGCGAGGCGACATACTCTTTGGCCACCAGATTCATACCATCCCGTAACGGGGTGACGAGCGCTACATCACCCCGTTGATAGAGCGCACTCAACTCTGCCGGGGCGAGATTCCGGTAGCGATAGAGCACCGGATTCCAGGTTGGTGTCGCGAACTGACCGGTGATACTCCCCACTAAATGCTCGATTCCCCGCTTCGTGGCTCGGTAATCGAACACCCCCACACGCGAGGGAACGACGATCAGCGCGAGGCTCACCCGTTCGTGCCATTCGGGATGAAGCTCAAGAAACCGCTTGAATGCCCGAAGTCGTTCGAGAATTCCCTTGGTATAGTCGAGTCGATCGATCGAGATAACCACCTTCCGATCGCCGAGAGATCCGGTGAGGCGATCGCTCTCCAACTTCGTGAGCGGACTTACCGCGAGCCTTTCAAACCGCTCAACGTCGATTCCCATCGGAAATACCCCCGCTCGACACCGATGGGTCGGCTGGGCGAACTCGCCCAGGTACGGCGCTGCTCCAAGTGATCGTCGTGCGGCCCTCAAAAAAGCACCGAGGTAATCGGTTGTATGAAATCCGACAACGTTTGCTCCAAGAACTCCCTCAAGTAAGGCGCTACGCCACGCCGTCGGCAACAACTCAAAGAGATGTTCGCTTGGAAAAGGTATATGGTGAAAATATCCGATCGTGGCAGTGGGGAGTAAGCTTCGGAGAAGTCCCGGGAGAAGCATCAACTGGTAGTCGTGTACCCAGATGATATCATCCGGTTGATAGATGTGCTGAATAACCTCAGCATAACGCCGATTGACGTCGCTATAGCCCTCAAACAAGCTCCGCTCTATCCGCGCCACTTCGGGAAAGGAATGACACAGCGGCCACAAGGTGCGGTTTGAGAATCCGTCGTAAAAACGCTCCTCCTCCACCGCGGACAGATACACCGGGACGAGGTGGCGTTCGGTGAAAAGAGGATCGAGGCGACGACGCTCCTCGGGGAGCACGACGCCACCAGGCCAGCCTACCCAGAGGTGCTCGCTTGGGCGAGGCCCGTCTCGTTGGGGTTCCCCCTGCCGAGACCCGCCCTCGGCGGACTCAATGGCACCGATGAAATCGGCGAGTCCCGAAGCTACCCCACCCGAGCTTCGGCCCAGGATCAGCTCGCCGTCCCCGCGAATTACAGAGCACGGCAGTCGAGTCGAAACGACGATAAGGCGCATCGGAGTAGTACACGTTTCTTTTCGCAGACGATCGCCCCCCCCTGGCAGTCGCAGGAGCGATCGCTACATGTTCGAAACGGACCGTACGCTGAGAAGAGCCGGCCCACCATGAGATGGATTAGCAGTCGGGGTCACTCAAAGGAGTGAGAGCGAGCTCAACAATGGATCCAAGCAGGAAAGTAAAGTCGAGAATCGATAAAGAACCCACTGCGATAAATTACTATCTCTGACCCCACATTCACTGTAAAGGAAACGGGAACGGCCCCTCCTCAGTTGAGAAGAGCTTTTTTCAAGCGCTATATTGTCCGGTAGCTGGAGAGTCTCCCTCCCTAAGCTATCACATCCGTACCATCCGAACCGTTTAAAACTCCACCCTTTGTCGGTGCAGCTACCTGGCCATAGCCCTGCCCCAAAGCCGGCGGCGGACTAGCCACAGAGTTGTTCGCGGGATTACCCGGGCCCGGTAAATTGGCAGACACTCCGCCCCCCCCGAGCCC
>JBILDU010000118.1:0-7738 GCA_044352465.1 Bdellovibrionota bacterium | reverse complement strand
AGCTGATGACTTTCGCGAGCTTGTTGCTCGGGCCCGAGCGACTACTCCGGTGGAGGTATACCTCCGGATCCGATGGCATCGAGTAGTTGACAACGAGCTCCAATTGCTCAACGTCGATCTCACGTGAAGCGATGTCGGTCACCACCAGGGCGTTGAGCTCCCCGCTCTTCAGCTCCCGTAGGGCGCGTGAGGTTACCATTGGAGGTACGTTACCGATCAGCTTTTGGCTCTTCATGCCCCGCTTTTTGAGCAGCACATCGACGAGATCTGCATCCGAAGGGGAGTTACAGAAGATCACCGCGGCGTGCGCGCCTGCAGCCTCAAGGGCGTCACACAACGCATTCGGTTTGGCGAGCAGGTCGCCACTCACTTCGTAATAAAAATGTTGGGTGACGACTCCGCTGGTGGTGTCGTTTTGGGCTTGAGTTGTCGTCTCTTCTTGCATCTTTCCTCTATTATGCGTTTGAGCGAGTGGGGCCATATATTTCTCCCCGGCTCGTCATGTAAAAATTAAACCATCACACTGCTGCTGTTCGCCCGGGATATCGGTGCTTTCGTCGGCGGCATCTTTAGGGGAAGCTCGGCGAGCGAAGGGCACGTTGTCCGGATCTTTTGTCCTCTCCTGGCGTTCAGCTACCAATTCGTTGCGGCCGCTCTGGGTCCTACGACAGAGTGACTGCGGTTAAAGTACCAAAGTGACACCGGTCGCTCTTTATGAGAGTTGAACTTTTCTCTAAATATCTGTCGCGCCCGCTGTTTTGCAATTTGCTATTTTGAAATTTAATGTCGTTGGAGCTCCCCGCGATTCCTTCCCCGATATATAAGATCTCAATCAAAGATCTTGGTAGTCGGGGGGATCCTGTTGGGACGACTCGACCGAATACGACTCGACCGAATTCGGTCCAACACCTGATTCAAAAGGAACAACGCGTGAGAACACCCGGTATCAAAAACAGCCTTCGATACGACGCTCTGCAGGTTCACTCACCGTTCTTTCCGAAGCTCTTTACTCAGCTCCTTGCCGGGATCTCAAAAGCCCGGATCTCAAAAAAGCTTTTGGGAATGCCCTGCCGAGAACTGGTACGAGAACCACGCTGTGTTTTGTCTAACAGTTTTCCGGTGCAACATAGCACCGCGTTCACTTTCGTTTTTGCTCTCAGTGCTTTATCGGCGCTTTCTGCCTGTGCACCGGTTGGAAACGATCCGTTCGGAAATAACTCAACGAGCGGCGGACCCGTGGGTGGACGTCACACAGCCAACGTCGACATTCACGACGCCGACTTCATCAACACGGCCTTACTGAACGAGCCAGAAACTAGCTCTCACAGTCAGCGCTCCGAAAGCGCTACCACTTCGGTGACCACTGCCGAACCTCTCAATCCTGCCACCATAGAGGTCCAAAGTCCAGAGACCCCGATAAAATCGAGAATAGCTTCAGGAGGCCAGGTTGGATTAGATCCTCAAGCCGCTTCAGAGGGTGTCTTAGCCATTTTTCCCGAGTCTATTCAGCATGATAACGGCTCCTGGGGCGCTTTGGTGGTTGGTCAAAAGGGAGGGGTAAGGATAGTAAGCTCGAGCGATCTCTCGGGTCGGCTCATTTTTAGGTCCTCGAGCGCCCCAGGAGCTGTCGCGCTTTCGCCCGACGGAGCGCGGCTTGCCGTCGTTGATGGGGCGAGCGTGGTCATCGTGGCGGTCCCCTCGGGAGGGCACCTCGGTACCTTTGATCGTGTCAGGAGCCGGATTACCACTCTCGACTGGGCCCCCGATGGAGGTTCGCTCCTTATGGGGGGGGCGGACGGACGGGTCTATCGGTGGCGCTTTGATCGTGCGGTCGAAGAGTTGCCCCCCTCACAGTGGTCGCGGCGATTTGAGCGTTATATCGGTCACGCCACGTCGGTCGGAGCGGTCCGGTATCACCCCTTGGGTCGTATCTTTTTTAGCGGTGATTGGGACGGCTCGCTCAGTGCGTGGCGGGATTACGAGGCTGCCGGTGAGAGTGGGCTGTACGAGAAGGACCCGGTGGGTGGCGGATTTTATACCCGCAAACCTGATCGAATCGTCGTACAACGGCCGGGCGGAGGGGAGGGGATCGAGCTGCTCGCAGTCGACCGCGCGGGAAAGCGCATATTTGTAGGGCGACAAGACGGTTCGTTCGATGTGTGGGCGGCGCGGGGTATGAAGCACCTCGGGACCCAGCCAGCAGCCGGTGGGGCTTTGAACGACCTTCAGGTTGCGCCCGATGGGGAGAGTCTCGCGACCTCTAGTCGCGATGGGCGGGTGCGGCTCTATCGTTTGAAGGTGGATAAAGCTGAGTTATCGATCGTTCCAGTGGGAGAGAGGCTATTTGCCGGAGGAGGGAAACTCGCTTTTATCCCAGACGGGACCTTGCTCGTGGGGGATAAGAGCGGCAAAGTAAGCGTCGTATCGTTCCAGTAGCCCGTAGGCGCACGAGGTGTCTCCGTATGTCGGAAAATGAAAATAATGCGCCGCAAGGGGTGGGTGAGGAGAGTCGGAAGCCTCACTCCGTGCTGCTTTTCGCGCTCCTTTTTTTGGGTGTGGTGATCTTTGACCAGATAACCAAGTTCGTCGCGCTGAGCGCCTTCGCCCCTGGCGACGTACTTCCGGTGTTCGATGGGTTTTTTAATCTGACGCTTGCCTTTAATCGCGGCGTTGCTTTCGGTCTCTTCGCCAACTTCACCGACGGGACGCGCCATCTTTTACTGGGGTTGTCCGCGTGTGTGGCCCTTGCCGCGGTGGCGTATTTCTTTTTTCGCGATTACGCCCACGACCTCGTCGCGCGATGCGCCCTGATACTTGTTTTGGGGGGAGCAGTCGGTAATATCATCGACCGTATCAGGCTCGGGATGGTGGTGGATTTCCTCGATTTCTATGTGGGTGATTACCACTGGCCGGCTTTTAATATCGCTGACTCCGCGATCTGTATCGGTGTTTTTATCCTCCTTTTCCGTCGACCTGCTTCCGCCTAATTTGATCCCTTTGAAGGCTCACGAAGGGTGTTTTGCTCGGTCGAACGATGGGTTACCATCACGGGGCTGCGGCGTGTGTCGCCTTCCTCGCGGAGTTTATCGATGAAAATGTATCGCTCGCCCGTTCGAATCGTGGGTCCTCTTCTTCTTGTCGTTACGGCATCGCTGGTGACTGGATGTAGCGGAGGCTATGGGAAACGTGAGCAGGGTGCTCTCATCGGTGCAGGGGTGGGGGCCGGCACCGGCTCAGTCGTTGGTGGTCGACTCGGTAACGCGGGTGCGGGGGCTGCCATCGGTGCCGGGACCGGTGCTGTCGTTGGTGGGATTGTGGGCGATTCGCTCGACTCAGATGAGGACCGCCATCAGATACAAGAGGAGATTTTGCAGCGGCAACGGGATGAGATGGCGCGCCAGAAGCGTGAACTCGAGGATATTAAACGACAACAGTATCACAACGATTCATTTCGTCGGTACGAGCAGCCAGCTGTTGGCGCAGTTGTTGAGTCGGAGCCGGTGGTCGGAGAAGGGGCCGAATTTTCAAGCGATGTCGCGCCGGCTCCCGGTGACGATCTGCGGTATTAATTGTTGCGTGCGTGCCTGAGCGAAAAGGCACGGAGGAAATCGAAAGGGATAGTCTATGAAAAAAGCGTGCGTGGTGGTCGTTGGTTGTGGGCTACTTTTTGTTGGGTGTACCCAGCCAGGTGAAACTACCGGCATGGCGGCGGCGACCGGAGGAGTAATCGGAGCTGGACTCGGCGCTATTGTGGGTAGCCAGACCGGAGATGCTGGCGCTGGGCTTGTTATCGGCGCAGTTGCTGGTTCGAGCGCTGGGGCGCTCGTCGGAAACGCTATCGAGGCTCAGGAGCAGACACTGAAGACTCAAGACGAAGCGATTGAACGACAAGAGCGGGTTATCGCGTCGCAGCGAGCGGAGATCGAGGAGCTTCGGCGGCTTGACCGGGATGTTCCGTCGGCTGGACGAGCGGACACGACTCGCGGGCGGTTCGCAGCACCTAGCGGTTCGCGTGCCAGCGAGGGCACCGTAGTCCCTTACGCCGTCATGAGCCCCCGTCCGAACGCCTTGCGAGAGACCACAGTTGCTCCGGCGGCCCGTAGCGCTCCAGCCGCGCGGGCTGTCGAGGTAACGAAGTTTGCTCCCGTCAAGGAATCCACCAAGGCCGTAGAGTCGAAGCCCGCTCCGGCGAAGGTAGTGGCGAAGAAAGCGCCGCAGGTTATTGAGCGAGATACCGAAGCCATGCCGTTGGATGAAACGGTGAAGGAGACGGTGATAGCGGCTGAGTCGGCTGAAAACCTTTCGAGCGCTCAACCCGCTGCTGCCGATGTAACTGGGGCGCTCCAGGGGGCCCATATCGATCAAGCTGCGGGCACAGAGTGTGCGAACGCAGCGGATGAGGTCAGCAAAGCGGGCTTGGCTACCGATTCGGCGGATAAGCTTTTTCATCTCCGGCGTGCCTTGCGGCTGTGCCCTGACAATGCGACTTATCACAACCGGCTTGGAGAGGTCTATCTGACTCTCAACCGACGAACCGATGCTGAGTTTGAGTTTCGGGAGGCGCTCCGAATCGATCCGAACCTCGATGCGGCGTTGAAAAACCTCTCGGTATTAGGGAAGTAACCGTCAAAACCTCGGAGAGCAGAGAGGAGCGATGCGAAGATTAACGCTTTCGGTCGTAGCTGGGCTTCTTCTGATGGGGTGTGAGGGGGCGCAGTTTCGCTCCCGCGAGGCCGGTGCGCTGAGTGGCGCGGCGCTCGGTGCCGGCTTGGGGGCAATCATCGGGAATCAAACGGGGAGCACCGGCGCTGGGATAGCGATCGGCTCAGCTCTTGGGGGCCTCTCCGGTGGACTTATCGGTAGTTCGATTGATGCCACCGATGACAGGATCGCGGCGACCGATCGACGCCTCTCTGAACAGGATAGCCTCATCGCGGAGAACAATCGGCTTATCGCCGAGCTGCGTGCTCGGGGAGCCGATGCGCGGCTTACCGAGCGAGGGGTTGTCGTGAATCTGCCCGACGTTCTCTTCGATTTCGATAGCGCACGTCTTACCCCGCCAGCCCGACGGACAGCTCGGGAGATAGCGGGAGTGCTCGCGGAGCAAAAGAGCCGCCCGATTGCGGTTGAGGGACACACCGATTCGCTCGGAACGGCTGCATACAACGATCGGCTCGCCGAGGCGCGAGCTCGCGCGGTCGCCGATACGTTGGCAGGTAACGGAGTCCCCCGTCAGAGGATTCGCGCCCAAGGCTACGGCGAGAGCCGCCCGATCGCCACCAATAGCTCGGCTGAGGGGCGTCAGCGCAATCGGCGCGTCGAAGTCATCTTGGAAAACTGACACCCGCCGGCTCAGGCGCTCAAAAAGCTCTTCTGCTCCGTTCCCGTCAGTCGAAGTGGCGCGGATTTACGAAGCCAACGCCTTGTTGTGGTGCACCACAACGGGCTCCTGCGAATCACGGATCACCTCTGGGGTGATAATGATCTCTTTAATCGAGTTGTTGCTCGGTATTTCGAACATGATATTGAGCATCGCCTTTTCGATAATCGAGCGTAATCCGCGAGCACCGGTCTTTCTCTCGAGCGCTTTTTGAGCGATCGCGACGAGCGATTCCTCGGTGAATTTAAGGTCAACTCCCTCCATCTCAACGAGGTGAGTGTACTGCTTCACCAAGGCATTTTTAGGCTTGGTTAAGATTTCGATGAGCGCGGTTTCATTCAATTCCTCCAACGCGGCAACGACCGGTAATCGCCCGATGAACTCAGGGATCATCCCGAACTTCAGCAGGTCCTCATTCTCGATCGCTTGCATCGGTGACGTGACGGTTCCGACGTCTAACTCGGTAGTGCCGAAGCCGAGACTCTTCTTGCCGGTTCGTTGTCGGACGATTCGCTCGATACCATCGAACGCACCCCCGACGATAAACAAGATGTGGCTGGTATCAACCTGGATAAATTCCTGTTGGGGATGTTTCCGGCCGCCTTTGGGAGGAACGTTGGCTTTGGTCCCCTCGATGATCTTCAACAACGCTTGCTGAACACCTTCACCGGATACGTCACGGGTAACCGAGGGCGTATCACTCTTGCGGGCAATCTTATCGATCTCATCGATGTACACGATGCCGCGCTGTGCTTTCTCAACGTCGTAATCAGCTGCCTGAAGGAGGTTGACGATAATGTTCTCCACGTCTTCACCGACGTATCCCGCCTCGGTGAGGCTGGTTGCATCGGCGATAGTGAAGGGGACATCGAGGATTCGCGCCAGAGTTTGGGCGAGCAAGGTCTTCCCCGACCCGGTCGGTCCGAGGAGGAGAATATTAGACTTTTGAATCTCGACATTCGGGCGGGAGACCTGTGAGTTCTGCACCCGTTTGTAATGATTGTGTACCGCAACCGAGAGGACCTTCTTCGCGTGGTGTTGGCCGATGATGTATTCATCGAGTGCGGTCATGATATCGCGAGGGGTCGGAACCTGAACCCGCGGAGTGAACGACGTGGCCTCTTCAAGCTCTTCGGTGAGGATATCGTTGCAGAGGTCGATACACTCGTCGCAGATATACACGCCCGGGCCTGCCACGAGCTTGCGGACCTCCTCTTGGGTCTTTCCGCAGAAAGAGCAGATCAGGTTGGTTGTACGTTTACCGAAATCCTTGCCCATAGCTAACCTTCGTTCAAAAACCCGCCGCGACAGCGTTGCTCGGAGGCGGAGATTTTTTTAGCGAACCAACGGGGTGGCACGTTGCCTTCTCCCCTCTTAGGTTGAGATGCAAAAAAAGGGTCATCCGAAGCCTAAAATCCGGTTTCCAACCCGGTATGGTTATGTTCGACACGAAGGACCCCACTCTTAAGTCGGGCATGCTTCCCTCAATTCACCTCAGGTAGGGGCGAAGAGTCCTAACAGTCCAGAATGGCTGATATAAATCTTGTCATGCCGATTTGTCCCAACGATGTAAAAAAAGCGAACTTCCGTTCGGAGTGAAGGGGGCGCGTGTGGAACTGCACCGGCAGCACGGTGATTTTTCAAAATGACAATTGCCTGGTGAAGGGTGTACAGTATCGCCCGATTTGGGTTTCCAAGGGGCCTTTGCGGCGGTGCCGCAAACGCCGCAGGAGCGTGACCACGGACGGGGCTTCGGTCCTTACCCGGTTTTTTGTTGAGGGTGCTTAAGATGACAACGCGAAAATTTAAAGAAAACGATCGGGTGCAGCGTATCGGCAGCACGGCATGCCCGGGGACGGTAAAGGGGCTGCGCACTGAGATTACGGCAACGACGCCTGAGGCGCGCGAGAAGGGACTCCTGGTGAGTGTTTTGTGGGATAACGGGACGATGTCCTATTTCAGCCCCGAAGCTTTGGAGCTCGTTGAGACTCAGAGTTAATCCCGTCGGTTGAGCGACCGCTGCTCATGAGCAGCGGTCGTGGTGAGTCCGCCGGCCCCGGCAGGGGCGGCGCGTTTCGCTCCGCCTATCTCTTTTCTCCCGAGCTCTTCGCCCCCATCTTGGGCTCGCGGCCCTCAACAATTCGTTGAATGTTCGGTCGGTGACGCCATACCACCAAGAGTGAGATCGCCCCGAGCGCGGGAAGTATCTCGTCCGGGGCCGCCAGAAAAATAGCGAAAAGAGGAGCCACCAGAGCGCTGGTTATCGACGCGAGCGATACCATCTTGCCGAGCTTGAGGGTGACCGCAAATGCCCCGAAAGCTCCGAGCGCCCCAAGGGGGGTGCAAAATGCAAAGACT
>JBILDU010000043.1:0-22694 GCA_044352465.1 Bdellovibrionota bacterium | reverse complement strand
AAAACGATAGAGGAGAGCTGTGCATGACTCAATTCACCTGAAAAACCGGGCCGGCTTATTCGCCTTCAAACTCTGGGGGCTGCGAACGAGGTGCCGGGCTAAACCGAGAAGGAATAGCCAGTCGCTCGCCCCCCTACCTCAACAGTATCTCATGGATAGGAGACCTTAATCAGCCCCCCTCAAGATACCCTTCGCGCCAGGCGACAACCCCGAGCCTCATCTATTCGCACGTTACGGTCACCCGTGGACACCGACATTCAACCGCCACCGGGCAACCCTGAACAAAGGCACGCCGACTGCTACATCCAACTTCACCAACTGCGGGACGACAAACTCGTTTCTTCGCTGGGGGGCATCCCCCCAGAACACCTTGGTCGCAAAGTTGCATCGCGATCACGCCGAGCCGAGAACAGAGGTCATCGCATCGAAACGGGATCGGCTTGGAGATGACGCACCCATCACACCCACCGCTCGCGCAACGAACACCATCAGGGGCTCCGCAAAAGGCGCTCATTAACACCCCGGTGGAGCACGGTTCATCCACACAATGACAACACCCCTGTATCGCCTCGAGGCTCGCCGCACAATTATCCCCGACGCATTCGGCGAATGCAGCCCACGGAACAACACAGCCGAGAGCCAGCACCGCTCCCGCGAGTAAGCTCAGAGGAACGCACCGCGCTGAAGGGCGTAGGGAAACATCACGGCTCACGCCCGTCCTATAATCCCCGTAAAACTTCAAACAGAGTCTCTCGCTCCAAGTCCAGGTGGTAACCGTGGAGACCAGCAGCGGTCGCAGCCCCGGCGTTCCCTTCGACATCATCGATAAACAAAATTCTCTCCGGATCGACTCCGAGCGCTTGAGCCGCATGGCGATAAATGCGGGGCTCAGGCTTTCGCATCCCCACCAGGTGGGAATAGAGCGGCACGTGAAAGAGTGAATCAAGACTCTGAATCGCATGTTTTTCACGCAGGTATCCGTTCACACAATCGACGTGGCGTTCGTTGGTGTTGCTGAGGAGCCCGAGGCGATACCGCTGCTTAAGCTCAGCCAATCGCTCGATCCGCTGACGCGGAAAATCTCCGATCATCTGATTCCATGCCGCCAAGAAATCCGTTTCGTTGGCGATAAGACCGGTATCAGACGCAAGCTGCTGACGGAAATCCTCCCAGGCTATCTCTCCTCGCTCGTAGCGATGGAGGGCAGGATACTGAAAAATCTCCGCGAAGACCCGGTCAGCTCGGTCACGAGACTCAGACGGCACGAGCGCTCGAAAGGCTGCGGTTGTTCCCGCCCAGTCGAGATCGATCAGCACCCCACCTAAATCAAAAAGGACTGCGTCAAACCTTTGCATACCTCGATTCTACAGGATAAAATAACCGACCGCGAGGAGAATCCCCAAGAGATCAAACCATACTCCCGTGCGCATCAGCACACGCGCCGGCACATGGCCGGTCGCAAAAACAATCGCATTGGGGGGAGTTGATACCGGCAACATAAAACCGAAGCTCGCCCCTACGGTCGCCGCCAGGATAAAATCACGCTCGCTCCCCTGCATCGCGGGGAAGCTCTCGGCAAATCCGACGATGAGCGGAAGGACGATAGCCGCCGCTGCGGTATTAGACGCGAATTCCGAGAGCACCACCGCGAGCAAAACAAAGACGAACAGTACCACCACTGGGTCAGTCAGCCCGAGCCCGACGATGAACTCACCTACCGCCCTGGCAGCACCGGTGCGCTCAAGCATCTCACCCAAGGCGAGCCCCCCACCGAAAAGGAGGATCGTCCCCCACTCGATACCGCGCGTCTCGTTCCATCGTAACGTGGGGCGCCACCGCCCCTCACGACGGTAAGGAATCAGAAATAGGAGGAGGCCCGCCAATAAGCCCACAGTTCCTAAAGACAGGCGCCTCTTCGCCTCCGCAATGAAGGCGCTTTCGGGAAAAAGCGCAGCAAGCCCATCGGGCACGATCCAAAGAATCACCGCGGCCACAAATGCTGCCCCAACAATCCACTCAGCTCCCGACATCGGACCACGAATCCGGAGCGCCCGACGAAACTCCTCCCGTGCCCACGATAGATCGAGCGTTGGGAGGGGAAAGCGTATCTCGAAAATCAACAACAACAAGAACAAGATCAGAACTGCCAGGGGCCCAAGTGTCATCAGCCAGTCGAGAAAAGCAACCTCGATTCCGATGGCTTTTAATTGCTCCACGGCGATAAGGTTAGGGGGAGAACCTATCGGCGTGGCGATTCCGCCCACACTGGCACCAAAAGCCGCCCCGAGAAGCAGGCGCAGCCGCAGCGTTCGGACGATGCCGTCGTCAGCGATGCGGGCGGCGACCTCACTCATAAAGCCGCCAATTATCGCGACCACAATAATAGTCGCCGCCGTGTTGGACATCCACATACTGAGGAGAAACGCCGTCCCAGTCATAAGGACACTGAGCGACCGTCCGGAGAGTCGGCCGGCATATCCTCCAATGATAGCGGCCGCCAGGCGCTTATCGAAGCCATGCCGCCGCATCGCCTCACTCAAAAGAAAGCAGCCCAGGAAAAGGGCAAGTATCTCATTACCGAAGGGGGCAAAGGCCTGTTTGACCGTTGAGACGCCCAGCAGAATCGAGAGAAGTGGCACCAAGAGCGCGGTGACGGGAACAGGCAAAAGCTCGGTCATCCAGAGGGCGACCGTCGTTAGAGCAACTCCAAAGGGACCAGCCAGGGGGACACCCAAGGCGCTAAGGCCAAGATACGGGCCAATAATAATGCCAACAACCAGGAGTAGCTTTCGCGGGGTGAGGAGCGGCCCCTCGAGGGACTCAGCTCCCGCCATCGATCTTACCTGGGGGACAGTCCGAGCGGGGCCCCTCCTGAGAATCTGCTTTTATGGGGGAGTCCTCACCTCTTAAACCACGTAGCTCAAGCTTACGAATCCTCCCGAGAAGATCCTCTATAAGGGTGCGGTTCGCCGAAAGCAGATCGGCCAGTATTCCTAGCACAAACATCTGCACCGCGATGACGAGCAAAACTCCACCCACGACAACTGATTGTACAAGCCCCGTGCCTACGCCGCTCAAGACGACGTAAAAGAAGAAAAATCGCGCCAAGAGAAACAATCCAGGGATCGCGAAAACCAGCGAGAACCACAAAAAGGTCCGAAACGGATCGTAGAGAGTCACCAGTCGGACGATCGTCGCGCCCGATTTTCGCACCTTCGAAAAAAGACTCTTAATGAGCCGGGACTCGCGCGTCTTGGGATTCGTCGTAATCGGCACCCACTCTATATCGAGTCCCTTCTTGTGGGCCTGAATCAGCGTATCAACCGTATAGGTGTAGTTCGTGAGCACGTGGATCTTCAGCAGCGCCTCGCGGCTATAGGCGCGAAATCCGCTCACCGCATCGCGCACTTCCGAACCGGTGAGGAACTGAATAACTCCGCTGCCGAAAACCTGGAGTTTCCGCTTCAGCCATGAAAACTCTTTGACCTTACCGGGAGCGCGGTCACCGATGACGATATCAGCCTTCCCCTCGAGGATCGGCCGTACGAGCGAATCAATCAGATGTGAAGGATACTGATTATCACCGTCGGTGTTCACGACGATATCAGCACCGTGTGCCAAGGCATTATCAACCCCAAGCCGAAATGCTCGACCGAGCCAGCGACGATTACGGCGTCCGGCAGTCACCACATGGTGAACTCCGAGAGCCTGTGCGACCTCCACCGTACGATCGGTCGAACCGTCGTCGATAATCTGATACTCGATCGTATCGATGCCCCGGATTGAGCGGGGCATCCCCTCAAAAACAGACGGCAGCGTCTTTTCCTCGTTAAAGCACGGTATCTGAATGATAAGTTTCACGCCCCGTTCTCCGCTTGAGCTGTAGTCGCCGCATTCCCTGCAATCAACTGCCGAAAAATCTCGCGGCTAGCGCTGAGCGAGAACGATCTTTCAGCAACTTCGTGAAGGCACCGATACCGGCTAAAATCGCGGGGGTCCCGAACGATACGGTTGATGAGCCCTTTGAGCTCATCAACCCCCTCAACGACAAAGCCTATATCACGTTCCCGCACAAAATGCGCCATGAGACCAGTGTCGTTACAGATCGAGGGGATATTCATCGCGGTGAACTCAAAGAGGCAAACGGGAATTGACTGATCGACCCCCTTGTCGCGAAAAATAAACCCCAGATCCATCTGAGCGAGAAGCGCAGGAAGCTTCTCATGGGGGACGACTCCGTGGACAACCACATTCAGACCAACCAGATTGGCGACGACCCTCTCACGATTTCGCCCATCTCCGATGAGATGCAGCTCAATGTCCGTGCGCCCCTCAAAGGCCTCTAGCCATTCAAAGCGATCTTTCTCCGCGAAATTTCCGAGATAGACGAGCCTCAACGGGCGAGTCCCATCGAACCACCGCTTGCCCTCTGGGCGAAACGACTCCGTGTCGACCCCATTGGGTACGACGACCACCTGCGGATGATCCACCGTCGCTTTAATTCCCTCGTTGGCTACCGTAACGACATCGGCCGCGGCGATCGCTCTGCGCTGGAGCAATCGATTGAGCCGAGAGAAAATACGCCCCACTGGATGAGCTACGAACGTCGGCAGGAAATGGGCGAGGTAGGCACCATAATCAAGAAAAGCAAGCGAGTCGCGGAAGTCAAGGATAAGCCGCCCCGTATTCCTCTTGAGACGCGGAGCTATCGCGAGCATCTCGTACTTCGGCACTGAGACTACAACGACGTCAGGGCGTTCTTGACGGGCAACTCGAACTGCTGCCGCCCCTAACCGTCGAAGAAACAGCACGAACGCCAGTGGGCGACGCTCCGCTGGACGATCGAGGAGGTAAAACTCCGACGGCGCATCTCCGGGCGCATGCTGGCCGCCGACTCCACGGACTGTCCAGTCGGGCAAAGCGGCCATGAGATTCTTTATCCTCACCTGGGGTGCCCCACGAACCGGGAACAGCTCATCGAGGACAAAGAGAATGCGCGACATCGAACTCCCGTGTTGAGTCGAGTAAAAGAGGGCTACCGCCCCGGCCCTGAAGCCGAGGCGGATAATAGCTCGGAAACCGCCCCAGGGCAAAAAGCCCCCCGCCGCGCCTACCCGCTTGACTCCCCGTATCCCCCGGGAAACACTGGGAGACGGGGAAATGGCTCCCCCGATCCTACTACCGGACCCGGCTCGGACTCCGGCTCCTCACGGACAGTTAAAGTAGAATGGTTTTCGTCGCATTCGCATTTCTATCCCTGCTCAGCGGCGCGCTCTTGGCACGCCTCGCCCGACGGGGCGTCCCCCTGCTCTCCCCCCGTGGCGTTATTGAGATCGCTCTCCTCGCACTCATCCTGCCCTCCTTTGTCGGAATAGTCTTGGTCGAGAGCAATCACTTTCGCGTCGAGTGGATCGTCGCTGGACTGAGCGGAGGAATTGCGGCTCTCTTAGGGCTCCTTGTGCTCGTCGAAAGACGCACTGCCGTTACCGCCTCCTCTCATCAGCCCCACCAGGTCCAACTTATTCCGTTACTCGTTTGCCTCGCCATCGGGGCCGCGTTCCGCTATCCCACGATGAACTATGTGCGTGGCGGGCAAGACCCAGGTGTCTACGTCAACATCGCTAATTCCCTGGCGCTTCGTGGGGAGCTCACCATCGTCGACCCTCTCGCTGAGCCGCTGTCGAAAAGAGATACGGCCCTTGGAAAGCTTTACTTCAAGGAGTCGTATCGAGCGATGGCGTGTAAGCCCGATGGGGGCTGCCGCGGATCCTTTCAGCCGGGCTTCTATCTCCGCGGGATAGCACCCTCGGAAATCACGCCGCAGTTTTACCACCTCCATTCGATCTGGATGGCGTTCAGCAATCTTACTCTTGGCGGCGAGAATACTACGAGTATCTTGTTCATATTTGGGCTTCTCTGCCTCGCGGTTTTCTACCTCCTGCTCGTTGATATCTCGAGGGGAAAGTGGACCCCCTTCGTCGGAACCCTTCTGCTTGCCGTAAGTCCCGCCTATGCCTATTTTGCGCGGTTTCCGGTGTCGGAGGTCACGACATCGCTCTTCTTTTTGAGCTCACTCTATTTTTTCTCATTCGGCCGGCTCTCACGTCTTCCAGAGGTAATCTTCGGGGCTGTATTCGCCGGACTGTTCTTCTTCACCCATATCACCGGCTTTATCTTCCTCATCCCCCTCTATCCCGCGCTGTTCCTCGCCGCGTATCGGGGAGGATACCGGATCCCTCTTGTTGGGTGGGTCGTCACACTTACCCTTTTTCTGTGGAGCCTTTACCACGGACTAACCTGGAGCCGGCCGTACTCAATGGCGATATGGTCGAAAATCGGACTCCCCAACACCGCGCTCGACCTTGTTGTCGACCATCCAACGCTGCTGAGTAGCGCGGTGCTATTCGCTTCAATCCTACCCCTTATCTTCACCCCACGGATCAACGGCAAGTTCCCGCGTTGCATACTAAACTTCCGCCCGACGAAGCGGTTGCTCGCGACCTGCGGAATACTCGCGTTGGGGGCTTTTGGGAGCTACCTCGCGCTCAAAGGATGGCGCTTGGGGTATACCGACCACTACGCTGCGAACCGATGGATCGGGCAACGGTGGAACCTCTCCGGTCACGGGGTATGGTCACTCAAACACCTTACGTCGATTGTTCTCACCTTCTTTGTCTCGCCCGTCGTCGTCCTCCTAGCCGCTCTCGGGTGGATTCGTTGCCTCCGCCGGGCGCCAACATCCCCACGCGCGGCGCTTCTTTGCCTCACCGCGATGGGGCTCGCCCTCGCGCTCGTCGGAAAGCAAACTACCGCGCCGTATCTCTACTACTTTGGGCGCTACCTGGTACCAACGTTGGTGCCTGTCGCGATCCTCCTCGGAGCCCTCGGGCTCGAGACGGTGCAACTTCGTCAAGGGAAAGCGTCCGCGGCCCTCCGTGGTGCCCTCGTCACTCTCGCCCTCGCCTGTATGCTGCCCTTCTCCTGGGCGCAGGCTCGCGCCACTGAGGCCGGCGAGCTCTATGCTGAGTTAAAGCGGCTCGCCGCGACCGTGGGCCCAAGGTCGCTCATCTTCGTTGATGAAGTGAACTTTGCCCGGGTCGAACTCACGACACCGCTCCAAATATCATTTGGTATTCCCACGATTACCTATTCGCGTCGCAACCTGACCGGAGAGCCACTGCGCGCCCTCATGGCAGAAGCTCAGGCACTCGGGTACACGGTATATCTTCTCAGTGAGAAGGACCGGGGGTCTACCCTACCGTTTCTACTCCGAGTGGACTCATTTGAATTCTTCCTCGGCTCGCTCGTTGCTCGCGAAGGAGCCATTATGCCAACCGTATTTCGGGCGGGGAAACAACGAGCAACATTACACCGCTTTGAACCCTCGATCTCCGCGGTGACAAACGAAGTAGAGCCGTAGTTGCTTCTGGAACCATCGGTTTCAGTTCAACGACGAACAGAGTTGCCTGACCTGAGCCGTTTATATTGCACTCTGCGATTAAGCGAGATATTGATCAATCAGACAACACCATCGAATCCACATCACGGAAACGGATGGGCTGAATTTATTTTCCCGAGGAGGATCCCTATGGCTTTCGAACTTGCTCCCCTTCCGTATGCACCGACCGCACTCGAACCTCACATCGACGCACGAACGATGGAGATCCATCACGGGAAGCACCATGCCACATACGTGACAAATCTCAACAATGCGCTCAAAGACCATGGGGCCCTTGCCGATCGCCCGCTCGAGGCGCTTCTTCAGGACCTTAATGCGCTCCCCGATGGCATCCGGACAGCGGTGCGTAATAACGGCGGGGGGCACTGGAACCACGATCTTTTCTGGAAGCTTATGACGCCGGGCGGCAGCACTACTCCGACCGGAGAGCTTGGCAAAGCTATCGATACAGCGTTCGGCAATTTCAACGAATTCAAGGCGAAATTTAAGGCGGCGGGGCTCGGGCGCTTCGGTTCAGGCTGGGCGTGGCTTATCGCCAAATCGGACGGCGCGCTTGAAGTGGTATCGACTCCAAACCAAGACAACCCCCTCATGGAGGGGAAATGCGCGATCCTTGGGTGTGACGTCTGGGAGCATGCCTACTACCTACACTACCAGAACCGTCGCGCCGACTACCTCGACGCGTGGTGGAACGTGGTGAACTGGGATGTGGTAGCGGACCTCTATAAGGGACGTCGGTAGTTCGTCTTTTTTAATATTCCCCGAGAGAATCGAGTGAGCCGGGGGGCTTGAGCCGGAAGGCTCACTCGTGCGACCGAGCGTGACCGCCCATGAGTGGGCGAAACCGCGCCGTCCTCTCTCTATGACTTACGAAGGTCTATTGGAGTGGGGAACGTCCATCTCAACACTTCCGGCGTTTGTGTTCACTCCCAATGGCGCGCGGAGACCCGCTCTCCCTAAAAAAGCAGCCGAGTGCGAATATTTGTCTCAAGCGATTCGATCTTCTCTTTCACCGCCACTGAGACCCCCCGATCGACGTCGGTGATAAGATATCCGATCTCAGTCGTGGTACTCAAATACTGCGATTTAATATTCCCCCCCATCTCGGCGATGAGGCGATTGATATCACGCAGTACGCCCGGCACGTTGCGATGAATATTTAAAATCCGATGGCTATCGGTAAGGACTGGTAGCTCAACCTGAGGGAAATTTACCGCGCCTGTGCTACTTCCGGTGTCTGAGTATTTAATAAGAGCGTTCGCCACCTCGAGACCGATATTTCGCTGGGCCTCAAAGGTGCTTCCCCCAATGTGAGGGGTCAGAATGACGTTCTCAAGCCCTCGCAGGGGACTCTCAAACACTTCATCGTTCGACTTCGGCTCCACAGGAAAAACATCGATCGCCGCGCCCCCCAGATGCCCGGCAACGAGCGCCGCGCGTAACGCATCGACGTCTACAACGGAACCACGACTGAGGTTCAGAAGAAAACTCCCCCGCCGCATCCCCGCCAACTCCGTCGCGCCGATCATGTTTCGCGTTTGCGGCGTCTCCGGAACGTGAAGCGTCACGACATCAACCTTTCCAAGAAGCTCGCGTAGCGAGTTCACCGGCTCAGCGTTACCAAGGGGCAACTTCGGGACGATATCGTAGTAATAAACCTTCATGCCGAAAGCCTCGGCGAGAAGCCCGACTTGCGGCCCAATATGCCCATACCCGACGATGCCGATCGTCTTGTGGCGTACCTCAAAGCACCCCTTCGCCGACTTATCCCACCGCCCTGCGTGAACCTCCATACTCTTCTGCGCGGCTCGTCGAGCGAGCATGACGATCTCCGCCATCGTCAACTCGGCAACGCTACGGGTGTTACTAAAAGGTGCGTTAAAGACGACGATGCCCCGCCGAGCAGCCTCCTCTAATGCGACCTGGTTTGTTCCTATACAGAAACACCCGATCGAGATGAGATGTTTGGCATTTTCAAGCACTGCCGGCGTCACCTGAGTGGCAGAGCGAATCCCAAGGATATGAACCGAACGAAGCGCCTCGATAAGCTCTCGCTCGGGAAGTGCACGGGAGACAGTCTCGGCGGTATATCCCGCCTCCTGAAGCCGCTCCACTGCGGCAGGGTGCACACCCTCAAGGAGCAGGATCTTAATTTTTTCTTTGGGAAAGGAAAAAGGGGGCATATGAAAAACCTCTTGGCAACTTTGTAACGTGTCCACCGATACCTATCAAGGGACGGTTTTATACCCATTATCGCTATTTTAAGTGGAGCTACCTATGACATCCCGAATCACTCATCAACAACCTTCATCAATCGGTAGGCAGGAACCACCTGGCGGTATTACCCCACCATCGGGCATCGGCCGAGCCCGCCACCGAGCTTCGCTTACAAACTCAGCGAGCGTGATCCGAGAGCTCTCTCGACGCGGAAATAGGGACGACGTCAGCGACTCACGGATTCGACGAGGCGAGCGATTCGCGACCCTCGTTCATTTCGAGCTGTCCCGCCGATCCCCCGAGCTTGGGGAGGAGCTTCGGCACCGGCTTGGCGAGAAGAGGCAGCTCCACCCGGGGGACCTGCGAGGAGAGCGTCTCATCAGATCCACCACGGATGCTCTGCGAGATATGGTGCACGAAGGTCTCATCTCGAAGCGATTCGCTACCACGATCTCCGCGCGGGCACTAAAGGGCACCCAACCTCGAGACGCAAAGCCGGATTCGCGACAGGATGATGTCGGAAACCGTGCCGGTAGGACTGCTGAGACATCACACGCCCCGTCCAGCCTATCGCCCGGAGCTTCGCCGAAAGGCCCCACGGTATCCCTCGATGCGCCGCTCGGATTCCTGTGGAAGCCGTTCTCCGACTCCGATGGTCTTCTGGCGATACTCTTGCCTGAGAGCTGGACCGACTCAGCGGTGGGAGTTCAGATCTGCTCTTCCGATGGTGAAACGGTCTACGAACAAGGGAGAGCCGCCGGCATCGGGAACGGTGGAAGAGCACACTTCCGCTTTACCCGAACCGGGGAGGGGTTCCCCCCCGGCTCGGTTGCACGGGTCACATTTGCCGATGGTTCAGTCCGGGATATCCCGATCGCCGCAACCGGGGTGCGGGGGGAGGGACGGGGGTAACAGCCAAGCCCCAAAAACACCTCTCAACTGCGTCTCACCAACGGCCGATATATCGATTGGAGTGAGGCTTGAGATATCTACCCGTGCGAATTGACTCTCTCTTCCTCGTGAGCAACTTGACGGCGAAGTCCCGGATAGAGCAGCTATGAACACGACCAAAACATTTGCGGACCCGACCGGCGCCGCGCCACTGCCCCATGTCCTCATCGTCGATGATGACGACCTCATTCGGGGGATGATTCAACTCCTTCTCGAACCGTATGGGTTCAGCGTTTCTGTCGCAACTAACGGCGATGAGGTCGTCCGCGCGATATCTCATCCCCCGTGCCCAGTGGATGTCATTCTTCTCGATATGCATATCGGCAAAGAGAACGGCCTTTCGGTTTTTTCACGGATTCATGCACTTGCGCCAACGACAAAGGTGGTTTTTCTCTCCGGCCTTAATCCTCCACCCGAAATTACCCAGCTCTGCGCGCAGCGCAAGGCATGGTTCATGCCGAAGCCTTTTAAAGGGGAGGACCTCGTGACCGTCCTCGCCAAGGCGATAGTTGAGCCGGCAGCGCCTCATGATAAGGCAATCCCGGTCCTCGCTGGGAAATAGCCTCTCTCCTGATTTTCGACTCGATTGGTTCCCCGACGAAATGAACCCAACCTGGAAGTCAGCTCTGAACTTGTGATATAGTCGCGATTCTCGGTGTTCTATGAGTAGCCGAATTCAACAGTTACAAAACTTCCTTGCACTTCGACCCGACGATCCCTTCGTCGTGTATGCTCTCGCCATCGAGTACAAAAACGAAGGAAGTCTCGGCGAAGCGGAGCGATACTTTAAAGAGGTCTACACCCGCTTCCCCGCGTACGTTGCCACGTATCTACACTACGGCGGACTCCTCCAAGAAAACGGGGATCAAGCCGGTGCCCGGCGAATTTACGCTGAGGGTATTGAGCGCGCACGCGAGAGCGGCGAGAACCACGCGCTGTCCGAGCTTGCGGACGCACTTTGCCTGCTCGAGGAAGGGTGAGAGATGAGTAAAGCATTCACCAAAGAACACGACACCGAAGACGATCTCGATGAGGATGACTTGCCCGCTCCGGTCACGCCGACCGGCAAGAATTACATGACGCCTGCGGGGGCCAAGAAACTTCAAGACGAACTCAGAGAGCTCAGGTATAAGATTCGCCCCGAGGTAACCCAAACGGTTGCGTGGGCAGCTGGCAACGGCGACCGTTCGGAAAACGGAGACTATCTTTACGGCAAAAAACGGCTCCGTGAGATCGACCGACGGATCCGTTTCCTTTCGAAGCGCCTGGATATTGTCGAGATCGTTGACCCCCTAAAGGTGAATTCTGATCAGGTCTTGTTCGGCGCAACGGTGACGATCAGAGACGAAGAGGACCGGGAAAAGACCTATTCAATCGTGGGTATCGACGAGACCGATTTATCTCAGGGCCGCATCAGTTGGATATCGCCTCTCGCCTCGGCGCTCTTTAAAGCCCGCGAGGGAGATATCGTTACTTTTCGCTCTCCGAAGGGCCCTCAAGAGATCGAGATCGTGGGTATCCGGTACGTCGAGTTACCCTAGTCCTCCCCTCACCGATTCTCGCCGTGCGGTCGAAGACTCAACGACGATCAGAGGTGGGATTTGGCATCACCGCGACGCGTCGGCGGCTCCGCCACAGATACCCGATCGCTCCCACAATACCGGCACCGCAAATTGCCCCGTATATCCCGAGAAACCCCACTTTCACCCTGAACGACTCGCCCTCCAAAAGCTTCACGATCTGACGGCGCTGGGGAACGACATCGCGAGACTTCGTCGTTGTATGGCGTAAACGTTCCACCTTCCCCCCACCGATACGTCGGGCCTTCCGCAGAAGCGCCCCTAATCCCCGGGTCGGATGACGCACAATCGCCATCGGCTCATACACCAACTCGAAACCCCCCGCGGTCGCCTTTTTGCAAAAAGCGAAATCTCCCCCTGAGGTGAGCTCCTCCGAAAATCCGCCAACCCGTTCGATTACTGAACGCCGAACAAAGAGATTCGCCGTGGCGCCGGCATTTTTCTCCGCCACCCACCGCTCTTGTTGAAGGAAGAACTTCCGATCGAAGCGGTGAGCTAGCGAGGGCTTCGAGAGCTCAAAATTGATCGCCCCCGCCACAAGATCGGCACCGCTCTCCAGCCGTGCCACTCCCGCTCGAAGCCACCCAACCTCGGGTGTACAATCACCATCAGTGAAGGCGAATATTTCCCCCCGCCCCAAACGTATCCCGGCGTTTCGCGCCGCATATGAACCGCCGCGCGGCTCCACGCACACGGCTACCCCCGGGAAGCTCTGCGCCACCGCTACCGAGCCATCGGTCGAACCATTATCAGCCACAAGGATCTCGTAGCGCTCTCTCGGATAGTCGAGCATCTGAAGTGCCTCGAGGAGAATTGGAAGGCGTTTCTCCTCGTTTTTAAGCGGCACAATAATTGAAACGAGGGGCTCCATAGGGCGTGGCGTGCAAATGAGCTGACCAACGAACCTTAGCACGCCTCTCTCCATTTTGCATAACCGCCTGAGTTTGCGGGTAGAAAGTGCGCCAAAACATATCCTCGGCGGGGCAAGGTATCCGCAACGACGCAGGTAGCAACGGGGGATACGGCAGACAGGGTACCTCCCGGAAATCACAACGACAGGTGATTTACTCCACCGTGCCCCCTCAGGTAGGATGCCCGAGCTGCGCTCAAAAAACCGAAGGCTGACATGAAGTTATGGACGCTGAAAAAGTAGACCCCAACCCCACCCCCCGAGCTTCTCTCCCCAAAGAGTTACGACGGTGGGGCCGCATCGTCCATTCCCTCTACATGCAACGCGTCGTTGGCTTTCCTGTTCCGAGCGCCCCCCACTTTGATGCGGTGAGTACTCCCTTCTTTATCGAACGCCTCGAGCAGGCGCGGAGCTACCTTGAATTCGGCTCCGGGGGCTCGACGTTCCTCGCCGCCGCGCTGGGAAAGAGCTTTGTAACCATAGAGTCTGATCGATACTTTCTCAACGCAGTTGCCGCGAAGATCGGCTCACGTGGGCACTCCATCGACCCCTCACGGCAACGCCTCATGCACATCGACATCGGACTGACGGAGGCCTGGGGAAAACCGGTATTCCGTAAGCCCACCGCGGCTCGGCGAGAGCGCTGGAGGCGTTACTTCACGGCTCCTTGGGCGAAAGGGGCACCCGATTTCGCCCCCGACCTGATTCTCGTCGATGGACGTTTTAGGGTAGCCTGCACTCTCGAAGCGGCGGCTCGTCTTATCCATCGCACCGACTGGACAATTCTCTTTGATGATTACATCGGGCGGCCGCACTACCGGATTGTTGAAGACTTCCTCGAACTCACGGAGATGGTCGGGCGAATGGCGGTGTTTCGTCCGCGCAGCGCGATCGATCAAACCCGACTCGCCCGGACTCTGGAGCAGTTCGCAAGCGACTGGCGTTGAAGGTAAGAACGAGCTGCCCAGGTGAATCACCAGACCCCTCTCCCGCCGCCCGAGACGTCCCCGTCCTCAAAGACGATCCCTCATTGGTATAAGCTTGTCCAAGGAACGATCGCCGCTATCAGTGTCATCTTTGTTGTTTGGTCGCTTGCCCGGGACAAAGATATCCTCCTCGAAGCCAAGGAGATCGCTCCGTTCGACATTCTCTCGATCGTGGCGATTCTGATCCTCTATTTCGTTCTCCATGCCCAGCGGTTTGTACTCCTCATCGAGCAACACTGTGGCTGTCGCATTCCGCTGCTCGACTGGATACGCATGCTCGTCGTTGTCCGCTTTATGAACAACCTCGTGCCGCAGATGGGCAGTGTCCACCGAGGAATCGCTCTCAAGCGCGACTTTGGGGTGACCTACACCGACTACATCGCGGCAAACATCTTCTTTGTATGGAGCGACACGCTCCTTAATTTTCTCCTTGCGTTTCTTCTTTTTACCCTCGGCGATACCACGCTCGAGCTCTTCGGGTTATCCGCAGATACCTTTCTCGGACTAGCGTCAGCCGTGCTTATAGCCGCACCTTTTTTGGCGCAGCGTCTCCTGAGAGCACTTCCCACCCCCGCGAAGATCGTTCGTAAGCTTGCCGAAGTAGCTGAGGAGCTCACTCGAGGCCTTCGTCAGCCACGCTACATGGCGGCGACAACCGCCATCGCCATTGCTTCGTTCTTACTCATGACCCACGTCTTTCGCATACTCCTGGGGGCGATCGGTGCCGAGGTGGACTTTGCAACTTTGGCCGTCTTTTACGCGCTTTATCGACTGACCTTCCATATCAACGTCACCCCAGGCAACATCGGGATACGGGAGATCGCGTACGGGCTCCTGTGCGCTCAGGCCCACATCGGCATGTCGAAGGGCCTGCTGATCTCGGCGGAGCTGCGGATTCTGTCGATTATCGTCCTCGTCACGATAGGCCTTGCCGTAGCGGGGCGCGAACTCCGCGAGGCATGGCGCTCGACTCGACGTCACCATACGCCCGAGACGTAGCGGGGCAGAGAGCCACCCGGGCTGAGGAGATGTCTCCCCACAGCCCGGGCAGCTCGTCTCTCTCATTATTTTTAAACGCAAGCCGTTGAGCGGTCCTTACGGCGTCGGAGTCGGGCTCGGCGTCGCTCGTAGCGCAGGAGTACCGGAAAGCACCACGGCCCCATTGAGCTTCACCACGACCGCCTGGCCTGCCGTGATTTCGATCGGACCACTCGCACACTTACCTTGCTTAATCTTCGTGGTGACGGTTCCGTTTCGTGAGCGTTGTTCAAGCTCCAGTTTGGCTTGAATCCTCCCAGACTGCGCGGCTCCGCGTCGGGACCGACGATCCCCTCTTACCTTCAGCTCGCAGACCTTACCGCCACTTTCCACCGAAACGACGACATCACCACCGCTATCGCCTGCTCGGGGTATCTTCGCTTCAACTTCAACCTTTGACTTCGAGTTTTGCTTCTCGGCCTTGACCTTACCACTGCCGCCGGTTGCACCGCCCGCGATCGGCACTAGTTTCGCGGTGAGACGCTCTTTAGGAGATCCCGAACCGTTGCCGACGCTCCCCCCAGTGCCTTTAGGACGCTCGTCCTCAAGCTCGAGACAGAGACCCTCGAGATACTTGAGCTCGACCAAGTCACCCAGCGCAAACTCAGCTGCAGTGACATGTTGGTCGTTTTTTTCGAACTTGGTCTGCGCCGTCACCTGACAGGTAATATCCCCAACGGTTATGCTCTCAACCGAGAGAGCTGCCAACGGACCCTTGATCTCTAGTGCGCCTGGTGGTGAAGCAGACGCGCCTCCCCCGAGCAACAACGTCGCCAAAGCCATCCCTAACGCTCTCTCCATCTTTTCCACCATAGAAACACCCTTACTTAGACGTCACAAAAATAGCCGGCTCCCTGTGGGGGAGGAGATCATGCGCCGCAGCCAGCGGCTGGCGGCAAAATTTTTTGATTTCGAAAGAACGGGTTTCGATGAAGAGGTGCCGCGAAAGACCTTGAAAAACACCCCACAGCCATTCACACCCCTCCACACCGTTGCGTCGGCCCCGCCAAGAGGCTCGGCCTGCCCTTCGGTGGGACATACGAATTACTAGCAGAATCCGTGCCGCCCCCGCGGCGCGGCCCCACCATTAACGTTATCGAAATCTGATTCCCACTTGAGATGAGACGCTCCACAGACAGATGAATTCGTGGATGTGAGAAGCCGCTTTTGAGGCACAGCCCTCCGGCGTCCAAGCTGGCCTAAACGCCTAAATTCAAACGCCTTTTCCACCCCTGCCGAGCTACTAAAAACTAACGATATCTGAACCTTGGATCTGTTGCTTTGGAAGCGCAATCAGCCCATCTTGGAAGAGCAAACAACGCCTCAGGTCGCTGAGCAGTACGAGGAAATTGGTGCCTATGACCCCAAATCCGATCGATCCAAACGGAGAAGCCCCCCGCGAGCACGACCCGGAAAAAGGCGCTAAGCCGAGTGGGGATCAATCGTTTGATCTTTCCGGGAACCTCCCGCCAATACCAGCAGTAGAGACAGCGACTTCCCGACCTTTCCCGCCTTTTTGTGCCCCAAAAACACCGGTAAACAATCTTCCGATCAGCCCGGAGTGGGGCAACAAAGTGCTCATGCTCGGCGGGGGCAGCTACGGTACGGCCATCTCCCACCGTCTCGCCGGCGATGACGTCGATGTTTTGATGTGGGATCGGAACGGTGAATCTGTTCACTCAATCAATACGCAGCACACGAACCCCCGCTATCTAAAAAACTTCCTGTTGTCGGAGTCGCTGCGCGCGACGCAGAGCCTCAAGGTTGGAATGCTGGACCGTGGCATCATCGTCGTCGCGCTCCCCTCTCAGGCTTTGCCTCAGGTGCTGCCTCATCTCCGCCCCCACCCAGACTCGTTGATTATTAGCCTCACGAAGGGTTTCATCATCGAAGGCTGGGACCCACAAAAAGATCCTCACCAACTCCTTACCGGCCCACCGGAAGGGGCGCGCGTGCTCACGCCGATGGAGTACTATAAAACTCTCGAGGGATGGTCGGACGTCAAAAACGTCGTTGCCGTCGCAGGACCGGGCTTTGCCAAGAATATTTTATCCGGTTGCCGATTTGGTCTCACCGCGGCGTCGCACTCTGAAGAGGCCGCTCGGCGAGCCTCGTATCTTCTGACCGGGGATAACCTGCGGGTGCAGACGTCTCTTGACCCGGTGGGTGTGGAGATAGCGGCGGCGATGAAAAATGTCATCGCCATCGCGATCGGAGTTGTCCAGGGGCTCAAGAACCAAGATGGCTCCCCCCGGTACGGCATTGAAGAGATTGAGTTCGTAAAGGCGAAAGGAATGGAAGAGATGATGCGCCTTTCGAAGCACTTTGGTGGGAGATATCGAACACTCCACACATTTGCTGGCTGGGCGGATCTGAACCTCACCACAGCGAGCACCGATAGCCGCAACAATCGTCTGGGGCGAGAGCTTGCAGCGGGCGGTAAGTTATTGGATATTGTAGCGCAGCTCGGTCAGACCGCCGAAGGCATTTACGCGGCGTGGGGAGCAAAGCGACTGACCGATCCGCGCCGCGTTGGCGATGGCTGGGTACCGGGGATTAGAATGGATCTCACGAACGCGCTCATCGACATCGTACAAGAGTATCAGAAGCCCAGTCGGATAATTGATGTCTTCTTCAAGCAGAATCAAGACAGCCCCAATTTTGGAGGTACGGACGATCCGTTCGTCGACCGCCCCTTCCCCCATCTGCATTAAAATTTAGCGATGTATGGTAACGGCGGAAATTGATCTGACAACACCACGCGGTGAGCTCTTATCGCGAACCGACGGCGCCCACTTCGATGTACTCATTATTGGCGGCGGCATACACGGCGCTGCATGCGCTCGAAGTGCTGCGACCCAAGGGCTCCGAACCCTCCTTCTCGAAAAGGCGGATTATGGGGCCGCCACTTCAACCCGCAGCTCCAAGATGGCTCACGGAGGGCTGCGCTACCTTGAGATGTTTGATTTTGAGCAGGTATTTGAAGGGATCAAGGCCCGCGAAGACCTGTTTGCATCTGCCCCGCACATCGTGAGCCCGACCCGCTTCCTGATTCCGATCCCCAAGGGCCAGCTATTTTTCAAGCTTAAGCTAGGGCTCGGTCTGTATCTGTACGACCTGATGGTGCGCGAGAAAGGCCGGAAACATTGCTTTTTAACCTCGGACCAACTCCAGGAAACAGGCTTCTACGAGCGTCGTCACGATCTCATCGGGTGTTACAGCTACACCGACGGACTCCTCAACGACGGCCTTTTAACTTTAGAGAACGTGCTGGCAGCGCGCCAACACGGAGCGATTTGCTTGAATTACGCCGGAGTTACCTCCCTCGATGAGCGCCCAACCGGTGTTGAGGTCGCTTGGACAGATGAGTTAAGCGGCACGACGCATCGTGCGACCGCCGCAGCGGTGCTTAACTGCGCCGGCCCTTGGGCTCCGTTTCTTGTTCCGGCCGGAACACGCCCTGAAGTGCGGCTGAGCCGTGGCACTCATCTTATTTTTAATCGCCCGTGGAAGGGCCCTTCCCTGTTTCTCCCCATGGAGGGGAAAGCGCGGTATTACTTTGTCTGGCCTCACGCGGCGGGCACGATGGTTGGCACCACCGAGCGCGAAACCGACTCCCTCGATCTGGATCCCTTTCCCTCAGTCGATGAGATCGATGAGATTTTAGCTCGGCTCAAAAAGGACCTCCCCGAAAGCGGCCTTGATAGAACCTCGCTCCACTATTGCTTCGCGGGCGTTAGGACGTTACCGCTGCGACCGAACTCCAAAGCCGGAACCACCCGGCTATCCCGAAAACACATCTGGCACGGTGGTGGCCGCGTTCTCTCCCTCGTGGGAGGAAAGCTGACGACCGCGACGTGGACGGCCGAAGAAGGGGTTCAAAAAGTGCTCGGACACATCGCTCCGGGAAAAACTTTCCGGTCTGTGCGGCGGGAAACGATGCCCCGAGCGAACGTACCTGCAGCGACAATTGAGAAGTTTAGCCTTGATGCTCGCCGCAGCGGGCTCTCGGAAGAGCAGATTCAACGCTTGATTCACCGCTACGGTGGAGATGTGGGCCGATTCGATGTCGAGCAACTCGCATCCCTTGGGGCAGACACGAGAGTTGGCGAGGTAGCTCTGGCGCTTAACCTTGAGCAAGCGGAAACCGTTGAAGACGTTATGCGCCGACGGCTCAACCTCGAATACTTGACCGGCCACGGCCTGGAAGCGCTGCCGCAGATCGTGAAACTGATGACGAGGTTGCGTCCGGGACGATCCTTCGATGGGGAAGCGGCCCGCTATCAGGAGCGACTGACGCAGCTTAGGGCGCTCATGGGCTTATCGCCCCTGTCGGAAGCCCCGCGAATGGCCGCGACATCTTAGCGTGTGACTCCAATATAAGGCGCCGACCGATTTTTCAAAGGCTCGTTTGAAGGTCGGTCTTCACTCGCCCATCAAGTTCTTTCACCTGTCGGTGCTCTCTCGGGCGGGATGCAACGAGCTCAATCGGCCTCCAAAAGATCGGCCGCAACCACTTGGTTCACCTTAGCTGCGCCGAGATCACCCGCCTGTGGGGGGAGCGGAGAAGCGCTCTCTTTGCGCCTCGAGCCCTTCGAAGAATACAGGTGCAACAACCTTGCTCTGGGCTGGGTCACGCCGGACAAAGATATCCCGGTTTCCGAGCTCGAATTCCAGATAGTGGGTAAGCTGAAGCTTAAGAACCTGAACCGCACGAAGCACCGGCTCGCGACCGAACCGCTCGGCGATTGAGGTAAGCTCTTCCCCAGCCCTAACCGGGGTTTCGATCGACTCAACGATCCGATTTAAAGAGCTGATCGCCCGATGAGCCATACAGAACCGTTTCAACTCGTTCAGAGTCATCACTCGAATAGGACTCGGCATCTGCGGAGGTTTGCCCGAGACCACTGTGTCAGGCAACCGCTGGGCGATCATCTCTACAAGGGGATCTTTCGGATCGTATCCGAGTATCTCAAGTACGCTTGCAGTTTTTACCAGGGACCACCGCCCGAGACTCTTCTCCACGGCGGCATCGCATCCCGGGTCAAACGCCTGCATCTCAAATAATCGGCGAAATAAAGCCGGTTGCGTCGGCACCGAGGCGAGGAGTCCTGCCGAATCGAACAGGTCAAACTTGTTGAGCTCAACCCCACGACCTGCGATCAGCTTCTCGGTGATAATCTGCTCCGGCGGACACAGGTCGACCGTTCCCCCGTTTGGGAGGGTGACCGAACGGCGAAAATAGTTGAGATACGAATCGAGATCGAACTTGTAACAAAAGCTCCGCTCATCCGGCTGAATGCGAGTTGCACTTAAGGCGTCGAGCTCTACTTTTTGATTAAAAGGCGCGCTGAGAACCTCGCCGTAGTATTTGCGATCGTGATAAACCGGCTTCGGACTCGCCGGGGTGAACTTTGCATCGTCAGCGAGGATCGACTGGATCACTTTCCCTAGAAACTGCTCCGCCGCGGGAGAGTTGGTTACCGCAAAATCGATATCAGGAGACACCGGTCGCGACTCCGGGAGGTAGATCGCCACCGCGAGTCCCCCCTTTAAGAGCCAGCGCGATTCGCCCCGCCCCGAACCGTACGCATTGAAAGCTGGCACCAAAGTGTTCTCAAGCACATCGAGCACCGAGTCGGGAATGAAGCGGTTGCCGTATTCAATCGAACGGGGGGTAAGGATATCACGCGCGACCACCGACGAGCGCGCCTTGACCTGATCTATCGCTGTCTGAACCCACCCCGTGAGATTCTCACGCGTGGCAGCCCGTACCTGCCCCGCCGACAGCCCCATCGCCGCGAGTTCGCTCTCAGTAACATTAAGAATCGATGTCAGACCCCACGACTGAGAAAGCGCTTCAAGTTGGGGAACATCCTCTCTGTTCATCGGCTCAAGTTTCGCGAGCCGCGAATCACGCTCTTGAGGCGTCGCCCCTGGTCGGGTTTGCAGTCGGCTGGCGATGACCGCGGTTGGAGCGTCGACACGAACAACGACGATCGGCTGGTTCGGCAAGATCCTTTGGAAAGATTCGATCGCTGGCGCGACCTCGACGCCCCGACCGAGAATCACCGCGACTCCCTTGCAATCCTCCGATTTAAGGAGTCGAGCCACCAACGGAACGCCCCGAAAACCGATGTACCCGGTGTATTTATTATCACTTAGAACGACCGACCGTTCGGAGTATCGGTCGACGGGTTTACCGGTTCGGGACTCCTCACGCTCAATGACCCAAGTCTTGTCTCCGGCGGTGTCATCTGCCCGCCGCGGCCGTGGGAGGAGACGCTCAGCGGATTCGATCCCGGCGTCCCCGAGGAAACGAATAAGAGTAGTTTTCCCGGCTCCAGACAGGCCCGCAACGAGAATAATCGGGGGCTGCTCTCCCTTTACTTGGCGATGGAGGAGACCATCCCGCCCTGTCAGCGGTGCCCGGAGAGTGGCGTCTGCGAAGTCGAGCGCCTTCTGCGCCAGACCGATATCAGCTGGACCGCTCGACCCAGACCCAAGCTTAGGATCAAGACAACGCTCGTATTCACTCATAACAACTTCACTTTCAAACCACCGATATAATTGTCGGGGAGCGGCGTACGCTCCCTTTCGTGCAGTTACGCTGCGCTTCCCCCTAAGGCCAGAGGCTTACGCGGAATGTACTGAACGAGGATCCACCTTGGGACCTTTTTGGAATCTCTCAGGCAGCCATTTTTGAGACTGCACCCAAATTTTAGGGAACACTGCGGCGCTACTCAACTAGCCCGACTAAATTTAACAAGATTCTAGCAGTCAGCCCCCCTTAAGCCCCCGATCTTTTTACATTTACGGAGCACCTCAGAGAGAGTAATCTCAATGAGTCAGTGGTTCCGTCATAAGGTGTTTTTCAAATGACTCAACGGCTTACGTTCGCACATGTGAGCGACTCTCACCTTCTCCTGCAACCAGAAGGTGAGATCCACGGGATCAACGTGTACCGGGGGTTCGCTCAGGCTATCGAGTTTCTGGTCCAAAACGAGGGAGAGTTCGATTTCATCCTACACTCGGGTGATATCGTTCATAAGGATTCACTTGATGCCTACCCAAGAGTCGCGGAGCTAACCGCGAAGATCAAAGCCCCGTGGTACTTCGTCAGGGGCAACTACGACGATACGGCGCTTATGGACAAACTGCTCCCTTTCGGGCCACGCAAGCGGTGTGGAGTAGCAGGACGACAAACCTACGCTTTTAGCCGCGGCGATGAACACTTCGTCGTTCTTGATTCAGAGAAAGCTACCCCCGAGTGGTGTGGGCGAGTTGAAGAGACAGAGCTTCAATTTCTACGGGAGGAACTCAAGGCAGGTCCGCGTTTTCTAACCGTCTTCATCCACTATCCGCCCTTCTCAGCAGTTTCTCCATGGGCGGACCGCCAGATGGTTCTGACGAACGGAGAGGCGCTCCACCGAGTGCTCAAAGAGGCTCAGGGAGTCTCAATACGTGGAGTTTTTTTCGGTCATATCCATCGTTTTTTTGCTTGTAATTACGACGGCATCTTTTACGCGTCAGCCCCAAGCACAGGATATCGC
>JBILDU010000128.1:0-6794 GCA_044352465.1 Bdellovibrionota bacterium | reverse complement strand
GCCAGGAGTCGATTCAAGTCGACACCCTGCATGGACCATCACTGAGTCTCGTCACCCTTGAGGGCCATCGCACGACGGCGCGCGAGTTCATTCTGCCGCTCAAGTAAAACCCCTTGCCGAACCAACACGGCATCGAGATTGAGATACTTGCGCTCGCCGATGGTACCGCGCCCTCTTCAGATATCTTCAACCCAGGAGAGCTCGGCATAGAGCGCGGCGTGATCGGAGAGGGTATTCCAGGGTTTTCCCACCATAACTTGGGCCGTTTCGACGTGAAAACCACGAGAGTATATCCGATCAAGCGGCAGGAGCGGGAATCGACTCGGAAAGGTCTTGGGATGGCTTCCGTGGATCCGCCGATATACCTCGTGCGCATCCACTTCCCGCTCGAGCGCCACGGTCGCGCGGCGCGACCAGTCGTTGAAATCACCAGCGATCAGAAGTGGCTCCGTTTGAGGGACAGCCTGATCGACTCGGTGCACCAGCCGTTCTATCTGCCCGATACGCCCCTTCTCTGACAATCCGAAATGAAGGCATAAGCAGTGCACCGGCAAGCGGTGCCCCGGGACATCTACCTGGGCATGCAGGATGCCTCGTCGCTCAAACCGATGCATGGAGATATCGAGATTCTCCCAGCCTACAATCGGGTATTTACTCAATATCGCGTTGCCATGGTGACCTGAGGTGTACACCGCGTTTTTTCCGTAGGCGTAGTGATGCCACACAGAGTCCGCCAGATACTCAAACTGCGATTCACTCGGCCAACCGGCTACCTTCTCGGCATGATCCGCGTGTTCACCCAGCACTTCTTGCAAAAAAACTACATCGGCATGTACGGAGCGGATCGCCTCTTTAATTCGGGCTAGCACGAAGCGCCGGTTGCCGGCGCTAAAGCCCTTGTGAATATTGTAACTTAAAACCCGAAGCTTCCGCGGAGTTCGACTCATAGCCACCGTCGATACATAAAACCGACTCGGGCGATCCACCGTTGCCACCAAGGTCGACCACTCAAATCCAACGGTCGAAGCTCGACCGCGTTCTTCAGATCATCATCAAAGGCCCTCGCAAGAAGTGCAAGCGAACTCGACTTCGAAAGCACAATATCCACCTCGAGATCGTGCCGTAGACTCCTCTGGTTCAGATTGCTTGTCCCCACAAGTGCCCAGTCATCTATCAGGACGCTCTTCGCATGAAGCATCGCCGGTAGGTACTCGAAGATTCGCACGCCGCCTTGCAAAAGAGGGGCGTAGAAATAAGCTCCGAGCCACGGCATAAAAAATACATCCGAGAACCGCGGGACCAGCAGACGGACGTCAACTCCACGCGCTGCCGCCCCGGCAAGAGCCCGCAGCAACGAACCGTGTGGAACGAAATACGCACTGGTGATCCATACACGCCCTTCGGCCCGCTTGATCCGCGTGATAACGTTGCGATAGTTTCGCCGCCGCTGACGACTCTTCCAATTAAGCCGAACCCTCTCGGGATAGCGAACAGTGCGCGCCGTCCATCGTCGCGCGCGACTCCAGCGGCGACGCTCGAGCGATGAATACCAGACCCGCTCGAAGGCACGTCGTAGATCACGAACTCCATTCCCGCTAACCCTTATCGCGGTATCCCGCCACGCCTTTGCACCGCTCAGCGCACGACTATGTACCGCTGATATGTTCATACTTCCGAGCCACGCCTCGCGCATATCGATGATACATACCTTGCGATGATTTCGACGATTGAGGGTGGCAAACAACCGCCGTAGGGGCGAAGTGCGCGGCAGCCCCAATAGTCGCCAAAAAAAAGGAGCAAACCGAACGGGGTGATAGACTCGAACACCCACGCCGCTCTCGATTAATCGATCCCGGTTGGCAATAATTGAACCGTAGGAACCGACGCCATCAAAAAGTACTCGCACCACCACCCCTCGTTGGCCCGCGGATCGGAGCGCCTCGATAAATCGCAGCGCCAACGGATCGTTCGTGAATATATACATCTCGAGCTCGATCGTGTGCCGCGCAGATTCAATGGCTCCTAATAATCGCTCGAAATAGGTATCACCATCGATAAACACCTCTTCGTCACGCCACGCACCGCACGACTCCGCCGCTCTTTTTTTGGTAGGCACGGGTTGCTCAGTCATCTGCGTATTCCGTTCATCGAGCCAACAAAGGAATTCGAAAGCATTTTCAAATACCTCTGCCGTATAGGGGCTGGCCCAGTCGATAGGGGATAGAGGCAAGTGAGCTTCATGGGCATCTTTGCAAGGGTAAAACCCCCGCGCCGAACGTTGCAACAGCTGGTGCTCCGACCGGAACGTTTTTTCACCTCACAATCCGCCCGTCGGTCGGAGGACATGCCCAGACGAATCCCTGATTCAACCCGCGCGCCGTTTCCCGAGCTGTGCTGGTCAGGCTCTCATCCCGAAGCAGGAACCAACAATGAGACATCGGCAATGACGAGCGTCGGCGTAGCGGCACATTCGTCCGGTGTTGCGCCAAAACCGCTCTGAAGCGGCGTAATTCCAAGGAGTTATAGGGGCTCAACGACACGACCCCCTGCCTGAAGCTACCCCCTCCTTTGACTTAGCCGTTCCGTTGCCTCACGATAAGGGCCTGTTGGAGAGAGCCCCCGAGCTTCGAGCTTACGGGAGCGACACGCTCCCCTAAGCTGGGAGGCACCTCGAAGATCGATATCGTTTCTTCAGGGGTTTTCTCGGAAATTTATTCCGACCTGTTCTTTTTCAGCGTTTTTCCTTTCCTCGAAGAGTTCTCGATACTCTCGAAAATACCGTGCGCAGGATCGCCGAAAGGCGCACTGCATTTGGGCGATCCTGCGCGTCGCGGATTTTCAAACAGAAAGGAAGGTTTCAAAGCATGGATGGTATTGTGGGTGTCGCACTGACGGTGGACTTGCGGGAGATGAAGATGCTCAACGTCCTTCTTCGCGTAAGAACGCACCAGGTTCGTCGCTCGCTACATCGAGCGCGGCCCACCCTCACTGGAGAAACTCCCCAGCACCGACGACATCGTATCTTACGAAACGAAAGACGGGGCTACGCATGAGTTCAACCCGCTCGAATGTCCCCGCTGCAAGGGGACCATGCACATCATCGCTTTTCTGACCGTTGAACGGGAGATCCTCAAAATCGCCGATTCCCTCCGCATCCCTCGGGCACAGGCTCCGCCGAAGATAGGGCGGACACCGCCGCAAGAGTTCTACGACGACATTCCACCCGATGATTTCAGCGCCTAGCACCGCGCTTTAGGCTACCTGCGCCAAAATCTCGTCCAATAGCACTTCTACTCACCCTTGAACCAAGCCTCGGGCTCGCGTCCCCACTGAAAATCACGCGCTGCGCCACTTCCCGGCAATCGCTCACTCATCTCACTGAAAGAACCCTCGCCACCAATTCAAACAACTTAAATTAAAAGCTCCGACTCAGTGACATTTGCTCAGTCAGCTCATAGGGTTAAATCGATCTTCTTAAGCACAAGCACCTAAAAGCTGCGGGTGTCGCTATCGAAGCTCCTCTCATGAAAAGACAGTTCGGCAGAGATCGGTTGACCCAAATGCAGTGCTAAGGAACCGATCGTTCGGCATGCATGAGCCTAACCTCACATCATGACGGTGATGATGGAGAATGGCTAGCGATGATTGAGCATGGTCTTAAAATGCACGAGACCAATCGAACCACCTATGTCAGCCCACTACCGGATCGAGATACAAGAAATCTCTCACAAAGTCCCTTTGGAGACTGCCTTGCGATATATGATTCAAGAGGTTTGATGAGTTGCCAGCCATCTCACAACAAGACCAACTCGTTTTCAAATGGTCATTACCTCTTCGTTGGCGATCCGAAGAAAGCGTTGCTCGCAGTAATCGTTTAGCGACCAGCCTTTTAAGAGGCTTGTGCGAACTGATTCCAGTCTCGTTTCAACTACCTACAAGCACACTCCCTCAATGAGAACAGAGTGAGAATAGCCCGATGTAAATGCTTGTTCTCACGTGCTGCTCTTTATGACTTCGCAGGGTGAGAATGTAGAGGGTCCATCGAAGGGAAGAAAGGGCGCTGGGGGGTGAGAATGGAGTGAGAACGAATCTTACGAGCGACGTTTCGGAGCGAGCAGTTTGTCGATTCCCCTAAGCACCACTCCTAATCGCCGCTGACAGCTTGCGAAACTCATCTTGCCTCCCGTCAGCTCGACACTGCCCCACGAACGCTCAAGAATGGTAATGTCGAGCCCTCTGAAAAATTCAGCAAAAGACGTCGGCATCTCTGAACCTCTATTAGAGAAGGTCTTCGTGATAGCGCCTTTGAGTGTTCTTAGCGCCTTCACCTCGTCAAACAAGATGACCAGGTCAAAAAGATCCTTTGCTCTGGAATTACCCGATCCTCTACTTACCAGAGTCTCAAGCTTCTCAGCGAAGATGCTCTCAAGTGGATAGATTCGCCATGACAGAGGAGGCTCCCACTCGACGATTGAGCTAACCTTCGCCACCTTGGGCTTACCCAGAATCACATCTCCAAACCCGACATCCACATGAACGCGGGAGAGCTTCTTCACCTTGTGCGCCTCTTTTGGCAGAGGACCGATCTGGAAAGGAATCTTGATTCGATACCCGCCGTATTGCCCTTGATCGATCAGATCTTCAACTGCCACCTCTCCAAAGTACAAACCGTCGTCCAGATCCCTCGCAAGCGCCTCCGTCACACGGGTAATAAGCCTTTGTTTCGGTATATCTTGCGCCAGAGCATCAAGATCGCGTGTGAACCGCTGACTACCAAAGCTCTTCAGCAGAACAAAACCACCCTTAAAAACGAGCTTGTCCCTGAGCCCCTTGTGAGCCTCAATTCGCGCTACAACCCTTTCAAGAGCCAGCACCACTCGCAATTCGTTTATCGAAAGCGTAGAGACCTTGGCGAGTCGTGAAAGCTCCCGCAGGATGTACCTACTCTTATCATCTTGGGTCATGAGAGAGCCTCAACGTAGGGAACAACTCTGTGGTGCACTCCCATTGCGGATGCAAGGTTGAGAACTTTGGTAGCTGTTGTCTTCTTAGTCGCTATCGCCCGCTTGAGGGCATCAATTCCCATGCGAGGAGAGATTATGGCTTTACGTGTTAGCGTATCCACGATGGTTCGCTCAATCGTTGTGATCGAATAGCTACCGTGAGAAGCAACTCCGACCCTCCACATCGGGTCGCGTGCTCTATAGAGTTTTATCGAACTACTCTTTACGCGCTTCTCTTTCGGCACCATCAGCCACACCTGCTTGGGAATCGCGTCCGTTAGCTCATAATGACTGAGTGCCGACAACAAACATACAACAGCCGGCGTGCCAACCCTCTTGGTAGCGCGAGCAAAGAGGGTCTCATCTGAAGGCTCTTGATAAGCAGCGGTGTAGAGCCCACGCTCAACCCTCTCTATCTCCCCACTGCTTAGAAGCAGCTTGAGACGATACTGCGTCAATCCCGCGGCGATCGCCTCTTTGAAGGTGAAGGGGGCTTTTCGGAGCTGAGAGGGAAGTATCGCAATCATTTTTATAGAATGACACATTATTGATTTTGTGTCACTGTATATAAATAGCTTAGCGACCCTTCCGCTCATGACAAACGCCATCCCCCAAATTCACTGCTCCGCACGAACGCTCAAGGAAATAGGGGTACCTCCGAAATCGATCGGCTACGGGGACTCTGAAACCGACCAGTTTTTTTGCTGGTACTGCAACCCCCTCTACATCAACCGAAAGAAGTATCTCATGTTTGGGAACGTCGCCACTCGCTACCCCCTTCTCTCTGAGGAGGTAACGAGGGATGATATTCGTTCGCTTGACGCCGTTCTCGCGTTCAGTCTAGTCCTACAACTTCAGCACGAGGGAATCTCGCACGACGTAATTCATAACGTAACGAGCGATCTAGCGAACCCCACTCTAGCGAAGTCTAACAACCGCTCAATCATCGGTACCGCTGTCGAGTACGAACGCATGATGTGGGCATATCTTGAACCCTCTTCCTACTCCCGTACTCCCGAAACACCAACTCAGATGGGGCTTAAACTAGCCCGAGTTCCGATCGTCAAGATGCGCCCTGAGCCCTTCCCCTATAAGGTTTTTCGAGATCAGCTCCTAGCCAGATACGGGGACACGGGGCATTTTGACCTCAATCCGATCTCGCTTAAATCTACATGCGAATCATCGCCTTTCTCACCGATGAGCGGGCAATTCTCAAAATCGCCGATTCCCTCCGCATCCCTCGGGCACAGGCTCCACCGGAGATGGGGCGGACACCGCCGCAAGAGTTCTACGACGACATTCCACCCGATGATTTCAGCGCCTAGCACCGCGCTTTAGGCTACCTGCGCCAAAATCTCGTCCATTGGCATCTCCACTCATCCACCGCTCCGCTTCAATCAAGCCTGGGGCTCGCTACCCCACTGAAAATCACGCGCTGCGCCACTTCCCGGCACTCGCTCACCCAGCTCACTGAAAGAACCCTCGCCACCAATTCAAACAACTTCAATTAAAACCTTAGGCGCGGGTCAATTTATTTCACTCGGTCATTGGGTTAGATCGATTTTCCTGTGCGTCGTAGCGGTACATTCGTCCTGTGTTGCGCCAAAGCCGCTCTGAAGTGGCATAATTCCAAGCAGTTATAAGAGCTCAACGACATGGGACCTCCCTGAAGCTATCGCCCCCCTTTGACTTAGCTGTTCCCTTGCCTCACGATAAAGGTCTGTCGGAAAGCGTCCCCGAGCTTCGAGCTTACGGGAGCGACACGCTCCCCTAAGCTGGGAGGCACCTCGA
>JBILDU010000032.1:0-29638 GCA_044352465.1 Bdellovibrionota bacterium | reverse complement strand
GCCGCAAGCTTAGCTCTGCTGATGGTGTTCGGGGTCCTCGTGCGCTTTCGCATCGGGGACAATCTGTTTCAGATGCTCCCTGCCCTTATTCTGCTTGTGCTTAACGTTTTGGTCAGCGGATCACCATAACCTTGGCCTGCTGTCCCTGATTAGCGCAACCAAACCTCACGCCAGCCGGACAGCGTCGTGCCTGCGCTCATCGAGGCGCTGAAGGATGAGGATAAGTGGGTTCGGCGGAGGGCGGCCTGGGCTCTGGGGGAGAACAGTGACAAGAGCGCTATTACTCCCCTTAAAGAGCAGCTTAATGGGGAGCAAGAAGGCTACGTCCGAACCGAACTGATCGAGGCGATTGAAAAGCTCGAAGGAAATTAACTTTCCTTCCCCCCCGCACCACTGGATGAGTGGTGCGGGCGCTTTTCTTCCCTTCCTCACTCACCCCGCAAGTCGCTCTTGAATAAGGGCATTAAGGCTGAGCTTTCTCTTTTTTGCAGCAGTGGAGAGTTTTCGGTGTAGCGATGGATCGATGCGGATCAAAATCGTCCCAGAGAAGGGTTTCTCCGGCTTTTCGCCCCTCGCTTTACAGAATGCGAGATAATCTTTTACCGATTCGCGAAAAGCTCTTTTAAGCTCATCGACCGCCTTTCCCTGAAACGTGATCACGTCTTTGGTGTTAATGACCTCACCGTGAAAAATCTCTGCGTCTTCATCAAAGGATACAACTGCCTCATAACCTTTGTACTTCATAGGCTGTCCTCCTCTGGCGTAACTCCCGCAGCCATTAAAAATCGCCTCATCGAAACAACAGCACCCTTATCCGTCTCCTTTCGTGGGTGCGGTCGGTGGAAGACCGCACGGACTTCGTTGAGAGCTATTCGAACTCTGGAACCGCCCCCCTCCGAAATCTCAGCCCCAAGAGCAAGAAGCATCTTCTCGATGTCCCTCCACTGAATGCTCGAGCGAACCGGTGTATCGAAGACCGCCTGCAACGTTTTGAGGTGCTTCGATGCCATAAATAAATGATATCAGGCGATGATACTATAAGCAACAAAAAGTCTCCAGAGTAGCGGGCGACGTATTGAAATCAAGGGCTAAAGAGGTCGCTATCGGGAAGGAACGGCGCCCCCCTTCCCGCCCTACTCCCTTGGCGTTAGTAGAAACGTTCTGAACCTCTTCTTCATATGGGCGATCATCAGTATCTGGCCCTTATAATTTATCCCGGCCGGGAACGCTTTATCCTTCCTTCCCATCTTTTTTAAGAGCGAATCATACGGCACACAGATGGAGTTTCCTCGGTAGACAAAAAAGCCTCCGGTTTTACGTGGATTTTTTGAGAACTCACCGCCCACAACCACGTACTCATTTCGGTCGTTCACCGCCACCGCCGCCGCTATGGGTCTTGTGGACTTAAACGATTTGTAATCGGTATACGGAACCTTTAACTGAGTAGTATTCGTCCTGCATTCCTCGAAATTGGGCCGAAACCACTACTCTGACTAATGCGGATTAGACCCCGCCAAGCATTACGCAGCAGATACGCTGAGCTCTTCAGCGCTACGAGTTTCTGGGCGGTATCACAATTCTCGACGGCACCGAAACAATCCGTGGCACATGCCCAGTAAGTTCGAAAAAACTCGCTAATGAAGCCCTATCGATCGATAACGTGCTTGTGTTCTCAAGTGGATGACACAACAACGCGTCCTGCGCCCACAAATCTTCATCGATAACCACCTCGACCTCTTTCGCGCGATCATTAATCACGCCAAGCAATGTCACTGAGCCAGGAGTTAGCTTAAGATATTTCGCGAGCCGCTCGGACGAGGCCAAACTCAAACCGGACACCTTAAGAGTCATCGAGAGGGATTTGAGGTCGACGCTTTTGTCAGCAGATACAGCTACTAGGAAATGTTTGCGCCCCTTACCGTCGCGAAGAAATAGGTTCTTCGTCTTCGCGCCTGGAAGGAAGGGAACCAATCTATCCGCTTCCTCACAGGTGAAGACCGGCGGATGGTCCACTCGTCGGAACGGGATTTGGTTTACCTCGAGAAACTCAAAGATCATTAAAGGCGCCTATAACGTTCATGCGATGACAGCGCGATGGCTGCATGAAGCCAAGAATACTCCTATGCGACCTCCGACTTCAAGCAACTCCCCTAGGCCGGCGAAGTCACAGTTCCGAGTTGAGTGGTGTTTAGTTGCTATGTAGAAGTCGAGGCGTAAGGAGAGAATATTCCTCCAGTCAGAGGTAATCGAATTAGTGGCTGAAAAACTGATTATTTTTTGACATGGAGGAAGGCATGAACGCAGAATGTGTACTCTACGCTGGGAAGCGAGTCTACATAGGATTGATAGCAACTACCCATTAAGCTCAACAACTGTACCTTTTTCCACAGCGTCCTCCGCTGCTGATGATCATTACGTTTAAGTCAACAGCAGATTATGCCGCTCGCTCCTTAAGAGGCTAGCCGCTCACGCGGCTGCTTCTCGACCGGCGTACACGACTTTTGGTTATAGCTCGGGCGCTTGTATGTATTGGCTCTCCCGCCGTACCTTCGCTCATTGAGGCGCTAAAAGATGGGAATGTTCCGAGGGAGACGGCCCGGGCGCTTGGGGAGATCGGTGACCAACGTGCGATTACGCCCCTTAAAGCCCGGTTAGGATTCTTAGGGATCTTTGGCGGCGAAGAGGATCGTTGCGTTCGCGCCAAAATCAAAGCCGCGATTAAAATGCTCGAAGGAAATCAACTCCCGGCCCCCACCACTCATCAAGTCGTGGAGCGCTATTCTCCCCCTCCTCGCTCTCCCGGCCCGGCCTACTCCTCTGGCGTAAGAGGAACGGTCCTCACCCTTTTCCGCATAAAGCTAAGCATTGACAGGCAAACGAGCGCCAACGACAGTGGCGCAGTTTGAGGCCATAAAGAACAGCTCCTTTACGCTCAAGGAGAGGGGGCGCTATCTCATTCTATGAATCCAACAAAATTCGAATCATCGGGTGGGTGAGCGCTGATGTTGGGGCGCTAAGTTACCCCACAATCGGGATTGCTCTAACGAAACGTCGATGTAAATATCACGATGTCTGTATTGCAGATCGCTCGGGCGATCTAACCATCGAAGTGAGGGAAAATGAGAACTAAATCGATTTATGCGTTGGCGCTTGTCCTCGTATCACAGGCTTTCAGTGCTCAAGCAGAGGAGGATCAGTACACGTTCAAGGTTTTGAATAAGACCGATTCGCTGATTACCGAGCTTCTTGTGTCGGAGGACGGTAAGAATTGGGGTAGCTTTGATCTCGGTGCTGGGGTTGCGCCCGGTGGGGAGGGTACGATGGCCTGGGATAAGAGCACCGACGGACAGGGCTGTGAGCAGCAGGTGAAGGCTAAGTACAAAGGGGGTACGGAGTCTGAAACTGCGACTTTTGACTTCTGCGAAGACGATCTGAAGCTCGAATTCTCTTAGTGAAAAAGAAGGGGGGCGTTGAGTACCTTCGGCGTCTCCCTTTAGCCCTCCCCCGGGGGGCGGCAGGATACGGCAGCGAGGATAGAGGTTCCGCCCTTTTGTTCGCACTCTTCTATCGCCGGGCTATTCGGAGTGGGCTCACGATCATCCGTCGGACATATCGACTCGCGCGCCGGAGAGTTGCCCCGCGAGGTAACGCGAAGGCGTTCTCTATGAATTTGGCTCGTCGCATTCTTTGTCTCCATGTCACTTGTCCGTCCTGACAGCACCTCTGAAGTATCCCCCACCCAGGCCTTTGACTTCCTCATAGTCCCCATCGCTCTTGTCGGGAGTGTCGCCTGCGCCGCCACACCGCTGCTCAGCATCCTTGTTTGGTTATGCTCGATGGCTGTCCATGAGGTCGGGCATGCGATTGGGTTTATACTCAGTAGCCGGATCGCGGTGCCGACTTTCGGGTTCACGGTGCCTTTGCAATCCGAACCCTCAATTTACACCTTCGGCGGCTTGCTCCTGCTGGGCGGGGGGTGGCACTGGGGAGCGTGGCGCTCGGGCTATTACCTTCTCGGTTCGATACCGATTGCGCTTGCTCCATTGCTCCTCCTCTTCAGTTGGGTAGTCCCCCGTCAATGGGCCGATGAATTTGCTATCCTTGCCGGACAGGGGGGCGAGCTGGTCTTAGGTGCCTTCCTCTTGATCATATTTTTTCAGCCGATGCCGCAGCTTTTCCGCTGGCGGGTGAATCGCTACCTTTTTCTTGTGATCGGTGCTGGAGCGCTCTCCTCCGCTCTACACCGATGGCTCCAAGCGAGCAGGGACGCAAGTCAACTTCCGCTCGGTGCTTTTATCGATTTTAATCGTATTTTTGGGGAGGGCAGCGAATCGAGCGGCGATATGGATCGCCTCATACGCGAGTTCGGCTGGACGGCGGACGAACTGGTTTCTCTTTTCATGTGGATGAGTTTGGGGACGGTCGTTGTATTGCTTGGAGTGTATCTGTCGATGCTCTACCGTCATGTAAGTCAACTTACTCGATTCCGCGAGTCCCAATGATCTGAGGTTTTTCGGGCCTCTGTCACCCGATTCGCCGGCTCCCCAGGCTGAAATAGTTGATGGTCCACTTTCGACTGAGCCCAGTCACAGCGGAATCGAAAGCAGCGGATAATATCGCACCTGACTGTCTCTCTGCAGAGGGAGGGGAAGATGTTCCCGCGGGCGGCTTTTGGTCTCATCGTCATTACGGTAGCTTTCGTTCTCAGCGCCTGTGCAAGTCGCGCTCCGAATACCACCCTGCCAACCGAGCCTCTTTCTCGGGCCGAACTGGAAGATCTTGCTGCTCCGATAGCGCTCTATCCCGATCCTCTTCTTCAACGTGTTCTGACCGCCGCCACCTTTCCCGACCAAATTCTCGATGCGGCGCTCTTCTTGCAACGAGGAGGGGCGCCGAGTCAGATACCTCAGCAACCTTGGGAGCGTTCGGTTAAATATGTGGCCAATTATCCAACGATTCTCACGGGGCTTGCTGACGACATCGACCAAACCATTCGACTCGGTACCGCTTTCACCACGAGTCCTGATGAGCTTCGGGCAAGCATTCAGAGCTTGCGACGCCGAGCGATCGCGCAAGGCAACCTTAAAAGCTCGGGGTATCAGACCGTTCTCGAGGAGGGGCCTGGAGGGGAGCTGTCCACGATTCGTATTGAGCCGACCGATCCTAACGAGGTCTATATACCATCAACGCCGGCAACGGTGATCTACGAGCGACCGGTGGCTGATGCGTCTACATTCTGGGCTCCGATTGCAACTTTCGGCCTTGGCTTCGCGCTTGCCTCAGCACTTGATCACGACGATTATTACTATTACGGCGGACCATTCTACGGGCCTGGATTTTGGTATGGTGGCCCGGTCCATCGCCGCTGGTATGACTACCGCCATGAGCGATGGGGCCACGCCTACGATTACGGTCATCGACACCACAAGGACTGGGCCAAACATCGACACGATCTTGACCGCAGGCACTCCGAGTGGAAGCAGCACCATCACGGTGGCGGTCCCCGGCCACTCCCCCACGGCCCAGCCCCTGACAGTCGAGCCTCATTGCGCGTGCCCTCGCATCGGGTGAGCCCATCGGACGGCCGACACAGGCAGGGAGCCGAGCGATCAGGCGCGTCGGCGTCTCGGCCCCATGGGCGCTCCTCTGGAAGTTCGGTCCGCGGGCACGGTTTTGGGGGACACCGTGGTGGTGGTGGGCGCCGGTAGAGAACAGAACCGTACCACTCGCGCTACATCGCTGATTCATTAAAGCGAAGGACACACAGACGAGTACGCCCAAGCGTCTACGGCGGCGCCACTCAAAGAGCTTCCGATGATGGCTACATCAAGTGACCGTTGGGTAAAAAAGAGGGGGCGATCGTAATTTCAGGGATCGCCCAGTAAGGGAGTAACCACATCCTCAGCTATTTTGAACACGCTGAGAGGCTCGTTCGTGAAGTGGGTTCGCGCTAGTTCAGTGGCTTTGTCGATCCGCCCCGAGTTAAGGTGCTCCCGAATAATGGCGAGCTGTAAGGCCTGAAGCTCAGGAAATCGTTCGGCGAATCGCTCAATCAGTCGGAGCCCCCCGTCGCTTCTTACGAGATGGTCGAGACGTATCGCTGCTCCGATCAAAAATAGATCATGTGGCGGGAGAAGTTTCTCCCCCTTCTCAAGAGCCTCTTCCGCGTGTTTAAGCGCGATCGATAGAGCGTGGACGGCCAGTTTGGGGCTCAATCTAATGAGTCGCCGGCCGAGCGAGCTAAAATTAAACATTAACGGCAGGTGCATGCCGCCACGCGGACGTTTCTCTAATCTCTCAGCAATAGCCATCACCTCGCCGAGTCGGTGAATGGAGCGGTGACGCCGGAGGATCTCGGCACGCCCCGCCGCTGCAATTCGCTGCATCTTAACCTTGTCGGCAAGCAATTCGCGGATACGGCTGACTGCTTCTTTAACGTCACCTTTTGTGTAGGTGACGAGATGCTCTCCGTCATTGAAGAGGTCGAGCAATCCGTTTGACGCTCTCTCAGTGAGGAGCACAGCACCCGAGCACATCGCCTCAAAAACACGGAAGTTCAGATCGCCCTTCACTGTCTGGTTGATCACGATCTCGCTGCGGTCAAATATCTCCCCCCAGCTCCCCGTCATGCAGAGAAGCGGGACCTCCTCTTTCAGAGCATCAAAAAACTTTACTCGGTCAGGGTTCAGCTTGGGATTAAGTGTTCCGACAAATACCGCCCCATACTGCTTTGGTTCGATTGGGGTTACCTCACGTGATGGCCAAAGGGGGAGCCAATGGGTTTTGACTCCGGCAGCCTCGAATGACGGTATGTAGTCGCGTTGGGCGACGAATGTGGCATCGAAAACCTTCGCCAGCTGGATGTGAAGCTCCGAGTGGTGGTGTGTGTCGACGGAGTAAAAGATCGTCGGAATATCGGTTGACTCGAGACCATCGAGCCCCAGCGGAGCACTGTTATCGAGGACGAGGATGAGGTCAGGTCTGTCGCCGCCGGGGATCTTCTGGAGGGCCTTATCGATATGAATGATAGGGCTATCAAGCTGCACATCAAGGTGTGCCGCATAACCCATCGTTGTAACGGTGTGCCCAGCCGCGCGAAGCTCCGCCGCCAACCAATCTTGATTCCAGATCAGGACTTTCACAGTAGAACAGTGGCTTAGTAAAAACGTAATTGAAGATCTTACTTCAAAGTCAGGGGGAGCGCATTGCCCAAAAAGGTGATTGGGCCGGGTTGGGCCCAAAAGGTCTCGAGCGGGCCGTCAAATCGCGTATATCGCTTACGCAAGGTCTCTGAGACTTGGAGGTGAAGGTAAGCTATTGATAACTGGTTGTGGGGGCGGTATCGTCGCGGGGTAGGAAATTTTCAACCGATATGCAGTCCAAGTCTTTTCAACCAGCTCCAAACTCGATCGATTTTTCGAAAAACGACCACCTTATCCTCAAATTCTGGGAGGAGCGGGATATCTTTAAAAAGACCGAGCGGGTGAGCCGACTCGGCAAGAACTTTGTCTTCTACGATGGTCCGCCGGGGACGAATGGACGCCCCCACATCGGGCACATCATGCAGTCCTCATTAAAGGACGTCTGGCCCCGCTTCAAAACGATGCAGGGATACACCGTGCTTCGGAAGGCTGGCTGGGACACCCACGGGCTACCGGTTGAGCTCACCGCCGAGGCGGAACTCGGGCTCTCGGGGAAAGTCGAGATCGAAAAGTTCGGCACCCACAAATTCATCGAGCACTGCCGGAATACCGTGCTGCGTTTTCGGAGTGATTGGGTCGACGCAATTCGTCGGCTCGGGCGATTCCTCGACTGCGAGAACGACTACCTCACGATGAGCAACGACTTCATCCAGTCCGACTGGTGGGTCATGCGTCAGGCGTTCGATAAAAAGCTCCTCTACAAAGATTTCAAAATCGTTCCGTACTGCGCTCGATGTGGTACCGGGCTCTCGTCTCACGAGGTAGCGCAAGGGTACCAAGACGTGACGGACCTGACGATCACGGCCAAGTTTGCACTGAGCGATGCTCCACAAACATTTATTCTCGCATGGACAACGACACCTTGGACCCTCCTTGGGAACGTGGCTCTGTGTGTTGGTGCAGAGATAGAGTACTCGAAGGTGCAGGTCCTGGGAGCAAAAGGCCCTGAATTTCTTATTCTCGCATCGGCGCTCCTTGAGAAGAATAAAAAAGCTCTGGGCAAAGACTACACCGTTGTCGAGACCTTCCCTGGATCGGCCCTGGTGGGAAAAAGCTACGCGCCGTTGTGGGATTTTTCGGCCCAGGTACCAAACCCACAGAACCTAAAGATGCATGTTGTCGTGCCTGATGAATATGTCACGACGGACGATGGGACCGGCGTTGTGCATCTCGCGTTGTACGGCGAGGATGATTTTAGGCTCATCAAAAAGTACGGACTCGTTCAAAATCAACATGTCCTTGCCGACGGTCACTGCGGACCTCATTGTGGCCCATTCCAAGGGCGCTTCTTCCGCGAGGAAGGGTTCGATGTCGACATCGTCAAGGATCTCGCCGCCCGCGGTCTCCTCTTCGATAAGTACCGCCATGAACACAGCTATCCGCACTGCTGGCGGTGCAAAACCGGATTAATGTATTTCGCCAAATCGTCGTGGTTCCTCAAGACGACCGCACTCAAAGAAACGATGCTCGCCGAGAACGCGAAGATCCACTGGCAACCGCCCCATATTCGGGATGGACGGTTCGGAAACTGGCTTGAAAACAATGTTGATTGGGCGATTTCGCGGGAACGCTATTGGGGAAGCCCAATCAATATCTGGACGAGCACGTCGAACCCGAGCAATCAGCTCTGCCCAGCTTCGGTGGCCGAGCTGCGTTCCCTGGGTGCCTATTTTCGCTCGACTGGCCAACAAATTGGGGAGAATTTCGATCTCCACATCTCAACTGTCGACGACATCGAAATTAAAAAAGATGGTGAGGTTTACCGCCGCGAGGTGGGCGTCCTTGATTGTTGGTTCAACGCGGGCATTATGCCGTGGGGGCAATTCGGTTATCCGGCAAAGCCAGGCTCAGAGGAGCTCTTCGAGTCACAATTCCCAGCGGATTTTATCTGTGAAGCGATCGACCAAACCCGTGGATGGTTCTACACACTGATCGCCGCAAGCTGTCTCGTTGCGGGAAGATCCTCGTTTAAGAACGTCATCTGCACTGAGCATGTTCTCGATGTTCAGGGGAAAAAGATGTCGAAGAGCCTGGGGAACGTCATCGCTCCCCTCCCCCTTATCGAGCAATTCGGTGCCGATGCGGTGCGGTGGACTTTCTACGACTCGAATCCGTGGCTTCCGAAACGATACTCGGACGAACTTCCCCGCGAAGCGCTGCGCACGATTTTCATCCCCTTGTGGAATTGCTACAGCTTCTTTGTCACGTACGCGAACCTCGACAAGTGGGCCCCCGGGGCGGAGCGGGGTACGGAGCGGAGTGAGCTCGATCGTTGGATCCTCTCGGCGCTGCGAACAACGCTGGTGGATGTCACGAAAGGACTCGAAGCTTACGATATCGCCACCGCTGCAATCGCTATCCGCGACTTTATCGACGTGCTCTCGAACTGGTACATTCGGCGGTCGAGGAAGCGTTTTTGGCGCTCCGAGAACGACGCCGACAAAGGCAGTGCCTACGCGACTCTCTACGAGGTGCTGGTCACTCTGAGCAAAGTGATAGCCCCACTCGCTCCGTTCGTTGCCGAGACGATCTATCAGAATCTGGTGCGTTCGTTCGAGCCTACAGCACCGGAGAGTGTGCATCTGTCGGAGTGGCCGTCGGCCGACCGGTGGGCCGAGGAGCGTGAGCTCGAGGAGGAAGTCGCGGCGATCCAGGAAGCGGCAGCGCTGGCCCGGGCTCTCCGCACCGAACATGATTTGAAGGTACGACAACCTCTCAGCGAGCTGATGGTAACCCCTTCTGACAGCACTCTCGGGAAACGCCTCCATCGGCACGTGGAATCGCTCGCCGAAGAGGTCAATGTGAAGGAAGTTATCCTGGTTGAGAACGCAGCCGAATTCGTGGATTTCTCGATCAAGCCGAACTGGAAGGTCCTCGGGCCCCGGTTTGGCAACCGCATGAAGGACCTCAACAGTGCTATTCAGAAACTCTGTCCCGCTGAAATTTCGACCTTTGTGTCGAGTGGAAAACTAAGCCTTAACTTGGGCGCTGAATCGATCGAACTAGTCGAGGGGGATCTCGGGGTCGAGCATAAAGCTAAGCCGGGACTCGTGGCGCGCTCGGGGCGAAGGGTCACTGTAGCGCTTAAAACGGAGCTGACACCGACGCTTGTCGCCGAAGGGAACGCCCGGGAGATCGTCTCGGTAGTCCAGAAGCAACGTAAAAATCTCAGCTTTGAGATCAGTGACCACATCTACCTGAGAGTGTGGGGCGACGGGGCAATTCAAAGCGCGGTCGAGACACACGGAGCCATGATAGCGCGAGAGTGCTTGGCCCGGAGCGTGGACTTTGTGGGCGCAAGCGGCGACGTGGATACAGAGATGATTGCGGTCGATATCAACGGTCACATGATGCACCTCGGTATCCGGAAAGCATGAGGGACGTCGAAACGAATTTTTAGGGAGGATGGGATGAACGAGGCAGCGGTGGCGGGTAAGATGGGGCTCTCCCAATTCGAGATTCTTGAAAGCGGTGCCGCACTCATCAGGCTCGGGACGCCGGAGGAGCGGGTCGTTACCCTTACGTTCGAACGGATCGCGAGCCTCAAGGCGATCCTTGAAAGGTTTGCCGCAACGCCACCAAAGGGGGTTATTTTGACTGGCCCCAGTATGGAGATGTTCACCGCGGGAGCGGATATCAATGCGATAGCGGCAGTAACGGATCCGGCGATCGGGGAGAAGCTCGCAAAGGAAGGCCAGCGAATCTTTGATCTTATCGAGCAGCTACCATGCATAACAGTAGCCGCGATTAGCGGTCCCTGCGTCGGCGGGGGGTGTGAACTGGTGCTCGCATGTAAGTATCGGCTGTGCACCGATACCAAGAGCACGACCATCGGACTCCCCGAGGTTAAGCTCGGGATTCTCCCCGGTTTCGGTGGCACCCAACGCCTGCCACGCCTGATTGGACTACCGCGAGCGCTCGATATAATCCTCGCCGGTAAGACGCTAAAGGCCCAGCAAGCGCTCCGCTACGGGCTCGTGAACGAAATCGTCTCGCCGCAGACCCTATTGTCCCGCGCTGAGGCGTTAGCGCTGGGCAATTCTGAGCTACGTGCGCGCCCGCTCGACTTCAAGACCAAATTTCTCACCTTCACAGCTTTGGGACGGGGGTTTGTCCGCCGACAAGCGGCGGCCTCCGTGCGCAAGGAGACCAAAGGTTTCTATCCAGCTCCACCCGCCGCCCTCGAAGCCGCCGTCTACGGTCTTGGGCAAGGGATGAAAGCCGGTCTCGACTTCGAGGCTCGGGAGCTTGGTCGACTGGTCGTTACTCCAGAGAGTAAGAGCCTGGTGAACCTCTTCTTTCTCACCGAACAGGCCAAAGGATTAGGGAAGGCCGGCAAAAAAGCAGTCGAGTCGCTGAACGCAGTGGTGGTTGGCGCGGGAGCGATGGGAGCGGGGATCGCCGGGGCGCTCGCTCGCAGCGAGTGTGGGGTGATCCTCAAAGATACCTCTGAAGCCTCCCTCAAGCACGGACTCGACCACATTCGAAAGGGCTTAGCCAAATCAAAGTCGCTGACGGAGCAAGAGAGAAGCTTTATCCTCAACCGTATCGAGACAACCACCAAAGATTCACCGAATAGCGCCAATGCAAACTTCGCGATCGAAGCTATCTTTGAGGACATCGGCCTGAAGAAAAAGGTGCTCGGGGACCTCGCCAAAGTGGTGGCTCCTGAGGCGATTATCGCCACGAACACCTCCTCTCTATCGGTGTCCGAGATCGCCTCTGCGATCCCATCGCCGGAGCGGGTCGTTGGGATGCATTTCTTCAATCCGGTCGAAAAGATGCCACTCGTTGAGATCATTCGGGGTCAGGCAACGAGCGATAAAACTGCTTTGGTGGTGGCAGCTCTCGCAACCAAACTCGGCAAATTTCCGATCATCGTTAACGACGTCCCAGGCTTCCTCGTCAATAGGATCCTCTCCCCCTATCTCAATGAGGCTGCATTCCTCATCGCCGATGGTTATGCGGTCCAAGATATCGACAACGCCGCACTCGCTTTCGGAATGCCGATGGGGCCCATCAGACTCCTCGATGAGATCGGACTCGACGTGGCAGCCCACGTATCTGAGATCATGACGCAGGGGTACGGGACTCGGATGGCGGGGCCGGGCTATGCCAAAATTCTAGTTAATCAGGGTCGCAAGGGAAGGAAATCCGGTGGAGGTTTCTACGATTTCCAGGAGAATACCGCCTCGGTCAATCCGGAACTCCGCAAGCTTCTGGCAATAGAGAAGGCGGCCGTCACGGGAGCTGCTCCGGAGATTATTCTCGATCGACTATTGTTAAGCCTTATCAACGAGGCGACGCGATGCCTTGATGAGGGGGTCGCCGGAACTCCCGGTGCTGATGCCGCAAACCAGATCGACCTGGGTTCGGTTATGGGCTTCGGTTTTCCACCCTTTCGCGGAGGGCTGCTCTATTACGCGGACACTCTCGGAGCTCAAAAACTCGCGCTCAAGCTCGGTGAACTGCACCGGAAGTTCGGTGAGCGTTTTGCCCCGGCACCCGGCATCGTCAAGCGGTCCGAGACCGGCACAACCTTCCATACGGCGACAAATCTTTAAGGATTTGTCGCTCCGTGGGGTGAAAGAACCGGGGTCTCAGAGCGTTATCCCCGCTTCAACATCACAAAACCACCGATAAGTAGGACACACCCCAAAATTTTTGTGGGGGAGAGGGCGCGCTCGGGAAATCCCAGCCACCCGTAGTGATCGATGAGAATCGATGCTACGACTTGTCCGACAACAACCGCACCCACAACGACGAGCGCCCCGAGTTCCCGGCCCGCAAAGGCAACGACTGCGACAAAGCTTGCGCCGAGTATTCCGCCACACCACGCCCACGGGGGCACCGTACCGAGCACCTGTGGGGCGGGCAGCGGTACTCGCATGAGGGCAATCATCAGGCCGAGGACGAGGAGTCCGACCCCGAAGTTAATCGCTGCACCCAGCAAGCTGTGCCCCAAGGAGGCACGCAGTTGGGCGTTCATCGCCGTTTGAAATACGGTTCCAGCCCCGACGAGGGCCACGAGAAACGATAAGAGAAGCTGCACGACGATCCTCCCCAATAATATCCACCTCAACGGGCCCCGCTTCGAGCACCCCGCTGGTCACCCCAACTCCGACGGACGCAACTTCGCCGGCCGAATTTCTACTGACAGACCAAGACCGGGCTCGGATACCTCGCCATATCCCGCATCAGTCGCATAGCATCTCGGTTAGCGGCGAGACGGAGCGCCGCGCGGCGTTGCCTGAGCTGCGCCGGCGCGCGCGCGGTCCTGAGGCAACAGCTATCCAGTACGTCATGAACGAGTCCCTGTAAGGCCTCACCAGCCGATGATATCCGGGACACCGGCGTTGAGAGAGTCTTCGACGCACAGTCTCGGGTCACGACACAGGCAGCCGCGAACGTCGCCGGTTCGAGCCCGTGTCGGGTAGCTCCGTTGATCTGGAGACGTAATTTACTGCCGAGCTCCAGTTTTTTCCGGTCACCCTTGGCCGAGGGGAGACGGCACACGTTCAAACACTGCCGACGACCGGGGGAACAAACGAGGCACCCGTTATCCGCAGCTTTACAAAAACCCGCTGCCGCGTAGCGTCGGCGCAGCGAAATCGCTTCGTTCAAGGTACGTTTCAACCGTTGGGCGCGTAGGTTCATCGCGTTGAGAGGCGCTGCAAGCGACGACGTCACACACGCGGGATCATCTCCGACCGTGAGGGTCGCCGTGTTACTCGACGGTCCTGTAGGGCCGGTTTGCGCGGAGCCAGCGCCGTTCGAAATGGTATTATCACCCGACGCAGTTGCCGTGACGGTCGCGGTGATCTCACACGCACCCGAGGCCGCGAGGGCCCCGCCAGCAAGCTGAAGCCCTCCCGTGCCTTCATCCGCCGTGACGGTCCCACCGCACGTATTTGAAACAATCGCGCCTGCGGCGATTCTCATCTCGGCCGGAAAGATATCGTTAAAGGCAACTGCAGAGGCAGCCAGCTCAGTTGAGGTATTGGCGAGGGTAATCGTCAGAGTCGAGGTCTCGCCGAACCCTATCGAGGCTGGATCAAACGATTTGGAGACCGTAATGACCATGTCGAGAGCGAAATCCTCATCGAGGATACTCGCGTTCGTTATAGTCACCGTGCGGGTCTCGATGAGATCACCCGCGGGGGTACGCGCCGTCAACGTGTACGTCCCTGGGGGAAGACCGGTCAGGATATAGAAACCTGCGCTGTCGGTCGTGGTGGAGGTTGAGATACCAACCCCGTTGATCTCAATCGTTGACCCTAGAATACCCGTGGTAAGTCCCTCAATCCGGACATGACCGCTTAAGGTATAATGAGAGCCGGTCAAGGTAACCTCGCCACACCGCACATCAAGATACGTTTCAGTCGAGGCACCGGTGCTCGCCGTGGTGGCATAGCTCGCAATCGACGCGGAATTGGGAATGGTTATCTCCCCGACCGGCAACGAACTTAAGACCGGCACGCGGTACGAAACAGCAAAGGTGTCCCCCACATCTATCTGGGGTAGCCCCGCCAGATTACGCACCGTAATCGTGACGGCACTACCGGTCTGTGAAAGCGCGAAGCCAGCCACTCCGGTGACGCTGCTCCCCTGGTAGGTCGCGGTCAGCACGGAAGCCGTTCCAAGCCCCGTGGCGAGGTTATCCTCGATATCCGCCACCTGGAATGCTGGATAATTGCCCACGTTTTGGAGCGTCACAGTGTAATCGATATTTTGCCCTGGGACCACGGGACCAACGGTTGAGGTGCTCTTGGTAAGAACGATCCGTGGCCGCGCCTGAAAGACGACGTTATGCGCATCGGCGTTTGTCACAGTAACGCTCTCATTGCCGAGAACATCACCAAAAACTGAGGTTGCCCGAATCGTGTAGGTCCCGTCAGGCACTCCGCGGAAGGTAAAGTTTCCATTCGAATCGGTAGTTGTGGTGAAAGCAGTACCAACGATCACTACCGTCACACCACTCACACCGTTCTGAGTCGTTGAACCCGCGGTTTCCTTCGCAAAAACGGCCCGACCGAAGATGTTGTTACTATCGACGGTGAGCGTCGTGCTCGCCGGTGGGATATTCGTTAAAGTCTCCCGCGGACCACCGTCGATCGGCCCGGTGGCGTAGCTGGCAACACCCACCGTGTTGATAAGCGCCGCGGTGCCCCCGGTGACCGTCGTTGTAAGTGGTGCCGAATAGCGCACCACATATGCATCGCCCGCGGCAAGGCGGGCTTGCCCCGAGAGGTTCCGCACCGTCACGGTAAGCTGCTGCCCACTCTGGGTGAAGCTAAAACCAGCGGCCCCGGTGACGGAGACCCCATTGAGCTGAGCGCTCACGAGGGTTGCCGTGCCGAGTCCAACCGGGAGGGTATCGACGATATTCGCCACATCGTGAGCAGTCGCTGTCCCGGTATTCGTGAGGGTCACGACATATTCCGCGCTATCACCGAATCGAAGCGGCGGGGTGGACAAGGTATTTTTTTGCAAGGCCAACGTTGGACGAACGACCGTAAAACCAGCGGTGGCCGTCAACGAGGTTTTCTGCTGCGATGTCTGCCCATCCACGTTGGCGTTCTTCGTGACCCATTCGACATCAGCCCGATTGGTGTACGCGCCGGGGGTCAAGCCAGCCCGCACCGTGGCACGGTAGCGAAAACTGAACGACTGATTCGATCCCGCCGAGTTGGTGAGATTACCGAGGTTCACCCGATGGATCGTCGCGCTGGACTGAGTCTGAGTCGAATTTGGGTTGAGCTCAAAGCAGACGTTTGTATTACCAACAAAGTTGAAGAGACCACCACACGCTGGATTCGATTCGATACTCGGGAAGATAACCGTCCCCGTCGTAAAATTTTCAAAAAAGTTACTCGACGTACCCCCGCTCGCGATGTCCCGCTCCCGAATCGTGAACGACTCAGCGGTACCAGGGGGAACCGAGACCGTCACTTCGAACTCCGCGCTCTCACCCGGACGAAGATTCGTGCCACTCGTCGAGCTATCGGAACTACTCCCCGCAACGAAAGTCTTGGTGAGGCTCGGCGATATCGCTGTGGTGGTCGCGATCTCCGACTCTGGCGAGAAAAGCGGCCCCCCGATGGCAGAGGCATACCTCACGACGGCGGTGTTCGTGATTATTCCCCCAAAAGGAGCGGTAGCATCAAGGTCCACCTCGTAGCGAATCGTACAGGTCTGCCCGTCCGGAATATCCATACCGGTGGCGCTAAACCGGCTTCCCGCGGAGGTCTCGGCGGTCCCTCCCAGAGTCGCGCAGTTCGAGAAGGTCATCGTCGCCGGGACCGGGGTGAGACCTACCGGAAGGACGTCTTCCAGCGATACGTCGAATGCATCGTAGTCACCGACGTTCTCGATCTCGACCTGAAAGCGGAGCCGCGCTCCCGGCAATATGTTCGAGAAGTTTGCGTTTGCACCGCTCCCCGATATCGCACCAGTTCCCGAGACCACCGCTTGGGCGAATTTGCGAACAACAAGTTTCGGTTCATCTGTAAGGAGCGACGCCACCGCGGAAAGTTGATTCACCGGGGTAGAACTCTGACTACTTTTTTGAGTGAGGTAGGCTACGTTCACCAACAGAAGGTCGTTGGCAAGTGGATTGGTTGTGGCGGTCATCGTGAAGAGAAGCTCGATAAAAAGAGGCGCACTCGTCACAGTGCTCTCGTTATCGAACGAGAAAGTAAGCGAATCCTCAGCGCCGTTGGTCGTAATGATGGGGGTAACCGGGGCACTCGCGGTGGTCAAATGGACACGACCCGAAGCTGGAGCAGCATCGCTCGGAGTCGCATCAAAGATAAAGTTGGAGGGGCTACCGCTCGCCGTTGGATCGGTGGGGTCAAAAAGGGGTGATGGCACGAAATCCTTCAATTCCAACCCTTCGACGTCACCGGTGGGAATGGTGAACGCAAGACGAAAGGTCACCGTCTCGCCTGGATTCACGGTGATCGGCAAACTCGTGACTGGAGCACCGTTCTCAAATTCGATAGTCTTTTGAAGCGCCTGAATCGGGGTAATCACCATCGATGCGGTCGACTGACTCGTCACCCGATTGGTCGTGCCCACGATCTGAAAGTTGGCGCTCATCGTATTGGTGACGACGTCGCCACCGTCAACAGCGGGGGTGCCGACGACCGGCCCCGTAAACTCCTCGTCGACGATCGTTTGATAGGTGATGACGACTCTGGTCGGCGTACCAGCGCCGAGGTCATCCGCACCTGTCAGGACCCCATCCGCGGCACCGAACCCATTCGGTGCAGCCGCAATAAGGGCTGTGGAGAGGGCAAGCTCAATGGTCGTTTCTCCCGTTGTCCCGTCCTTCGTAATCGGCTGCAGCGGGTTGCCGGTGGCCGCCGCAAGGTCGGCTTCTGAACGGGTTGTCGCCGTCGTCGACCCCTCAAAAACAGCGACCTCAAGCGAGCCAGGGACGTAGGTTTGGCCGTCTCCGATCGTGTCGAGGATATCGAGATCGTCGAACGAGAAGTAATCGGAGATATCGTAAATCAAAGTGTGGGTCAGGGTATCCCCCGGCTTGCCCGTTGTCCCTCCGGTCGTCGTGTTGCTGACCGATTTCGTCGTATAGAGCGAGCTGTGGGTCAGCGTCGTCGATTCGGTCGGGCTGACGAACGCAGTCGAGCCGGTTCCCGGATCAAAAAAGTAATTCGCCACGGCGGAGTTTGTGGATGTGGTTGTCGCTCCCGTCGCTGGAGGCACTATCGGTCCCCCACTTCCTCCGGCGAACTCCTGGACGAAGCCGGTATAGGATATCTCTCGGTCGATGGCCGGACCGCCGGTGACGCTCGCAAAGGTAACGGTGACGACCCCGCCCCCGGTAGCATCTCCGGTAAAAGCGCAGCTATCACCGGCTCCCAGCTCGGGGGTAAACGTCAAGCTGCCGGGGCTTGCTTTACAGTCGACACCTGGCAACGCGGTAAAGACAAAGGTGTCAGGCAAGGTATCGCTCACCGCGACCGTCGTGGCGGTTTCCCCTTCCGCCACGAGGACCTCAACTTTGAAGCGACGCGGGTAACTAGGGCCCGTCGAGGTCGCCCCATCAAACAGATTCTCGATGCTCTTTGAGAGAGTCAGCGCTGCCGGAGTCACGTTGACAGGTGTCGCTGCGGTACAGAGCGTATCCACTCCGCCTGCTGAGCAGGCACCGCGCACCCCATTAGGCACACTACCGAGGGCAAAAACCGCCGTCGCAGTCACCGGAAGTTGTACCCCGAGCGGAGCGTTCGAATTCACCGTGGCAGGTACGAAATAGGTGATGGCCGGCTCATTCGGGGCAACGCTTCCAACCGGCAGCGAGATAAAGAGTACCGACTGACCGGTTGTTACCGCTACCGGGTTACCCGTCACCGGATTTGCGAAGGTCGTATTCGACCCCGCGGGCCCAAACGCAGAGAGCGTCACCGGCGCACCTTCGAGGTTGGTGATCTTGATGTTTGACCGACACGTCGCATCGCACTCGAGCCCCGCCGGGAGTTTAAGTTCGATCATCGGGTAATAACCGAGTGCGTCGCCGGTATTCGTAAAAGATACGAAAAGGTCGGTATAGTCGTTGAGGAGTGTCGCTGCCTCAACCTGTAGCGCAACGTTCGGCACCGGTGCGGCGTGAGCGACGCGGGGGGCCGCTCCAACGAAGAAGCCGAGAACGAACACGGTGCAAATCGTGAATAAACGAAACGAAAGACGCTCAGCCATACATCCCTACGCCGTGGAAAAAATGAGACCGGCGGATGCTCTGATTAACGTCGCCGCCGCACTCATGTCCTCGGACAATTACCCTATTTTTGATGCAGTATCAAAGGGATATCTGGTGTCTCGGTGACTATTGGAGGCCGAATCTCAACTCGCAGCGATTTTTCAATGGGTAGGAAATAATTTTGAAAAGGACTACGAACGGCGACTCCATCCCGACAACGCCCCAAAAAGGACGGGGGTAAGAGCGAGGTTCAGGATTGTCCCCGTACACAGCCCGCCGAAGATAACCACAGCCACGGGATAGAGCAGTTCCCTTCCCGGCTCATGCGGGGCCGCCAAGATCGGGACCAGCGCCAGCATCGCGGTGAGAGCGGTCATCAGCACCGGAACGAGTCGCTCCTGCGCCGCTCGGCAGAGCGTCTCCCAATTACGTGGCGCCCCTTCAACCTCGGTAAGATGCACGATGTGATCGATCATCATAACCCCGTTTCGGGTGGCTATACCCGTCACGGTGATAAGACCCACCAGGCTCGCGATCGAAAAGACATTGGTGGTCAGATACACCCCAAGAAGAGCCCCGATCGCCGCGAAAGGAACGCTCATGAGTATCTGTCCGACGTAACGAAGATTCTTGTAGTGCGAAAGCAGGATGACCCCAACAACGAGAATCGCGAGGAGCCCGAGAATCCATAGAACCCGCGTGGCCGCCCCCTGACTCTCATACTGCCCCTCGAAACGGATCAGATATCCGGGGGGAAGGGTGAGCTCGGCTGCGAGCCGTTTTTGCCACTCTTGAACCACGCTTCCCAGGTCTCGGCCCGCGACATTCGCGTAGACCCCAAGCTTACGCGAGCCGTTCTCGCGACCGATAAGATTCGGTGCCTGTACCGACTCAAAGGTCGCCACCCGCTCGAGCGGGACGAGGGTACCCTGGCCGGTCCGAACCGGCACCCCTTTAATCTCAGCGCCGAAACTATCGTAAACTTCGGGGAGGCGGACCACGACCGGAATACGCCGAGCACCCGAAACGATCTCGGTGGCAGGATCTCCACCAACAGCGTGATCGACCGTCGCCACGATATCGCGAGTCGAGATACCAAGGGTAGCGATTACCTCCCGCTGCGGCTTAATCTCGAGTTGCGACACCAGTACCTGCGGCTCTACCCGCAGATCCACCAACCCCTCCACACCCCGTCCGATCTCTACGACCGACCTGCCAAGAGTCCGTAAGGCATTAAGATCGGGTCCAAAGATCTTGACGACGATCTGCGCCTCGACACCGGAGAGGATGTGGTCGATGCGATGAGAGATAGGCTGCCCCACATCGACCTCGGCACCCGGAAATCGGCCCAGGGTCGAGCGAATATCCGCCAGCACCTCACGTTGCGACCGCTCGGAGCGACGTAGCTCGACCTCAATCTCAGAGGAATTCACCCCTTGGGCGTGCTCATCGAGCTCAGCTCGTCCCGTGCGCCGCCCGGTCGATACGACCTCGGGGACGGCGAGAAGAGCCTGCTCGACCTTACTCCCTAACTGACTCGCCTCTCCAAGTGAGGCCTCCGGGGGGAGTGCGACGTTGATGGTAAGAGACCCCTCATTAAATGGTGGCAAAAACTCCCGTCCCGCTTGCGATGAGAGGAGCAGCGCTCCGATAAAACCTAAAACGGTGCCACCAACCCACAGAGAATACCGCCCCCGTACATGGCCGAGGAGGCGCAGATGGGCCGCCTTCAATACTATCACCAACCTCGAATCAGTCTCGAGGCCTCGCGCCCTTTCGGGTTTCAAAAGGTAGGCGCATAAGACCGGGGTGACGGTCACCGCAACCAAGAGCGACGCGAGGATCGCTATAACGTAGGCAGCGCCAAGTGGCTGGAAGATCCGTCCCTCAATCCCTGAGAGAAAGAAGAGCGGGATAAAAACCGTGATGACGATCGCTGTTGCAATAACGATCGAATTTCGAATCTCGCGGGAGGCCTCAAAGACCACCAGCAGAATCGGTCGAGGTTCCGTCTGGGCCGCGTTCTCTTTCAAGCGCCGAAAGACGTTCTCCACGTCGACGATAGCGTCGTCCACAAGCTCGCCGATGGCGATGGCAAGCCCCCCCAACGTCATGGTGTTGATTGAGAGACCTAACCAGTGAAATACGATGACCGTGAGGCCGAGGGACAGCGGGATAGTGACGAGCGTGATGATCGTCGTCCGCGCGTTCATGAGGAAAAGAATCAATACGACGGCGATAAGAAGTGCCCCAACGACGAGGGCGTGAATGACGTTCGCCACCGAGCGTTCGATGAACTCCGCCTGACGAAACAGATCGCTTTTGATCTTGATTCCGGCGGGGAGACTCCCCTGCAGGAGCTGGAGCTCACGCTCAACTGCCTTTGTTAACGCGATCGTATCGCCCTGCGGTTGCTTTTGGATACTTAAGATGACCCCCGGAACACCGTTGACCCCGGCATCACCGCGCCGAGCCGGATCCCCACGTTCAGCGATCGTGGCTATCTGACGGAGGGGAATGGACTGCCGACCCCCCCCGTGCTCCTTGAAGATCACCAGCGCATCAAGATCTCCTCGCCCCTGCAGTCTTCCCACTCCGCGGACCGGTACATCCCGATACCCACTCGGAATAACACCTCCGGCAGCGGCACCGTTCGCCTCACGCACCGCCACCACGATGTCATCGAGTGTTAGCCCCTGTGCATATAACATCGGCAGACTTGGAGCGACTTCATACTGCTGCCGCTCGCCACCGATAACTGAGACCAACGAGATGCCGGGGATAGCGAGGAGACGGGGTCGAACCACCGTTTCAGCAAAGGTCCGAACCTCCGTCGGGGTAACCCCATCGCCGGTGACTCCGATGAGCATTATCTCACCCATAATCGAGGAGATCGGCCCCAGAGCCGGGGTCACATCCGCAGGAAGAAGGGGGCGGGCCTGTTGGAGCCGCTCGGTCACTACTTGCCGGGCATTAAAGATCTCGGTGGACCAATCGAACTCCGCCCAAATAATCGAAATTCCCTGGCTCGAAGCGGAACGGACCCGCGCGACACCCGGAGCACCGTTAATTGACAGCTCCAGCGGCGCGGTAATCTGAGTTTCGATCTCCTCCGCTCCGAGACCGTGAACCTCGGTCAGCACCGTGACCAGCGGGCGATTGAGATCAGGGAAAACATCTATCGGGATCGTGCGTCCAACGACGAGACCATAGACGAAAAGGGCGAGCGCTACCGTGAGGACGAGCGCCCGGCGATGGAGACTTAATTGAATGATTCGATCGATCATCGATTAATGCGAATGCGCCCCTCCGTGATCGTGCGAGTGATCGTGAGAATGCCCATGATCATCGTGGGCATGTTCGTGACTATCCTCCACCTCACCATGCGAGTGGGCGGCAGCTCCATGACTATGCGGTATGAGAGTAACCACCTCACACACGCTGCTTTCACCCGAGTGCGTTACCGTGAGAATCACCTCATCGATAAATTCCCCACCTTGAAGCCACCGCGCATCGCTTCCGGTTTCGCCCGGAAAGATAAAATAATCGGTTACTCCGTCTTTAAGGCGCGTAGTGCCGTCCTCGTCCAGGTTCGACCGGAGGTCGCGCACCGCCAGGTCGACCGACCGCCCCTGCTCAGAGAACCCCAGGGCAACTTTCGCTGTCGGTGGGATGCGGTGCGACTCTTTGAAATCAGCGGTCTTGCCGAGCCATATTTCGATGTCACCCTTATCGTCGTGCAGCTTGATCTCAGCAAAAAAGCTGGGAGCATTCGTCGACGAACAAGTGGTCACGACCCCCTCGTGGGGTCCGACGGTGAGTTTCTCCGGGGAATCGCTCCGCGCTAGATTCATTTGGTACGCCCCCTTCACCACGACGGGCTCTCCCTCCGCGAGTCCACGCTCGATTTCAATTATCTCCCCGAGGTCACGCGCCACAACTACGTCGCGCCGCACGAACCTATTTCCACGTCGCACGAAGACCACCGGTTTGATCACATTTCCAACCACGGCCTCACGAGGGAGCGGAAAAACACGGGCAGCCCCTTCACCGGGACGGATGAGCGAACCGACCGCCCCAAGGGTGGGGAGGGCTCCCTCGCGTGGTAAAAGCTCGACAACGATCCGTCCGACTACTGAGACATCTGCGCCCCCCTGCTCAATCAGGTAGATCCTCCCCTGAAAAGGCTGAGCATCTCCACGAACGAGTACGGGGACCGAGTCTCCGACTTTGAGATTAACACGGTCGCTGCCGATGACAGGAGCCACGAGGCCGACCCGTTGCGCATCGATCACCGTGAACAATACGGTCCCCGCTTCACGCCCTGCACCTAGAGGAGCACCGATACTCGCCACAACCCCATCGATCGGCGCGAGGAGGGGAAACGCGCCTGCGCCGACCTGAAAGGGGGAGAAGAAAGCAACCGCCTGGCCCCGCTTTACCGACTCCCCAGGACGCGTGCTGACTTTGGTAATGGCACCACCGGTCGGAGCTGATACGGTGACGATGCCATCGGGAAGACGCTCAATCACCCCGCTCAATCGCGCTCCGATCGGCGGTGCGGCAGAGACCTTGATCGTTTTGATGGCGAGGTTCGCGATGGCGTCGTTCCCTAAGAGGACGACCGGCTCTTCGCCCCCATCGTCGCGCCCCCCAGAATAGCCGTGGAGATGTCCCCCACCCGCTGATGCCGGTGTAATATTGCTCACCATCAGCGCGACGATTACAACCGCGATAGATAAAACCACTCTCATACCCCATCCCCCTGTAGCAGACGAAGTTCAGTTCCGATTCGTAGCGCTGTCAGATACGCTTCGACCCCTTCGCGCGAGCGCTCATGGAGATCCCGCACGAGCGCGATAAACTGCGCCACCGAGATCTGCCCTGCTTGAAGCTCTTTGGCCCCCGCGTCCGCCGCGCGAACGAGCGCCGGAATAATTTTTTTCTGCACCACGTCAGCGTGCCGCCGCCGTTCCCCGTATCCGACCACCAGCGCGGTAAGATATCGCTCGAACGCCGGGGACTCCACGAAACGCTGCTCCGTGAGCGCCGCCGCACGCTCACTCTCGTGCACCACCTGCTCCCCTCGCGAGGCACCCCACACCGGCAGGGGAACTTCGAGCGCAAAGCCCAAAAAATCGGTGCCATCATCGCTGCGACGATACACCAGGCGAGGAGAGAGCACTCCCCCCCGTTCAACGCGGGTCAGCGCCAGCCGTCGCTCCGCGCGCTCCGCCTGCACCGTCAATCGCCGCGCGAGCCCCTCCGGCGAATCCTTCACGGCAGCGATAAATGCACGCGACTCAAGCGGCTCCCCAAGTTTCGGCTGCTGCAGCGCACCCTCAGGAAGCGGCGCCCCGATAAGCCTCTCGAGCGCCGCCCGCCGCTCCGAGATCTCACCCAAGAGCGCTATCTCAGCTCCGATCAACGCTTCGCCCTCTGCCTCAATGAGGGCGCGCTCACTCCCTTGAAGAGACAACAGAGCTGACCCATGGTGCAAGCGATTCAAAACCTGCCGGGCCCGCGCACCACTTTTCAAAAGACCGGGCTTCAGCCCCTCAAGTGCGGCGATCTCGGCAAAGAGCTCCTCAACCTCAAAAAACACCTTGAGCCGTTCTTGGTGCGCTTGCTGTTCACTGAACGTTTGAGTGATTCGTCCGAGCTTCCCCCGCTCTCCGGTAAGATCACCCAGCCGAAGCGGCTGGGCAACGCTGACCTCATATTCGTTTTTGGTCTCAGGGGCGTGACTCCCCGTGGGCCACTCCGCTTTTCCCTCAAGACTAGGATCGAGCAGCGCAGCGGCGGTCAGCCCCTCTGCGGCGATTACCGCACCGGCAGCGCCTGCTCTCTGTAGGGCCGGACTGTGAGATACCGCGATACTCCACACCTCATCAACGGTCACTTCGGTACCGCTCGCGGCAAAAGCCACGTCAGAGGAATTCGCCTCAACAGCGAGGGCGAAGAGACCTCCACACGCGACCCGCACTATCTTACTATCAAAAGACACAGCCGCCCCCTCCATTCGTCATTCGGCTCAACAGCCCACGTTCAAACAAAAAAGATTAGCACATCGAAGAGATCGCTGCCCGTGATTTCGCTTCGGTCTGTCGTGTCGCTGAGGTTCCCACCATGAGCGTCGTCAAACCACTTACCAACCGTTTGAGATAATCGACAATTGCTCGTTGAGATCCGCGAGCTGCTCTCCCCAATACCCCCCCGAACCGAAATTCGGAAACACCCGCTGAAACGCCGGATCGTGCCACCGCCGAGCTATCCAGGCGCTAAAATGAACGAAACGCAGGGCTCGGAGTGGCTCGATGAGACGCAGCGAATTCCGATCGAACGGACGCATGAGCTCGTAACCGGACAGCAACGATTGTAACTGCTGCTCATCCCTTCCGGGCACGATAAGCCAGACATCCTGAACACACGGGCCCACAACCATATCATCGAAATCAACGAAGAACGGGCCTTCCCGACCCCAGAGGATATTGCCTAAGTGGCAATCGCCATGAATTCTCTGGGTCTTCACCTCGTGAAACCAAGGCTCTACAAGGGTGCACAGACGCTCCACAACCCCACGATACGCCGCCTGACTCTCCCGAGGTACTACGCCGGAGTCGATCAGGTATTTGAGATTATCAATTCCGTAGGTCGCGGGATTGAGTCGAAGGCGCTGCGTCGCCTCCTGCTGCGCTCCCACCGTATGGATACGCGCAAGTAAGCGCCCCAGCCACATGAGCTGCTCCCCATCAAGTTCATCGGGGGAACGCCCACCAACCTTAGGGAATATCGCGTAGTATATCTCGAGCTCGCCCACCCGCCGTAGAGTGGAGCCATCGGGGAATTCAAGGGGAGCCACGACGGGGATCTCGGCCCGTTTGAGGTCGAGCAGAAAACGGTGCTCCTCGCCGATTTGCTCCTTACTCCAGCGGCCGGGACGATAAAACTTTACGATGCGGAAACGTTCGGCCGGAGAGACGGGAGCAGCATCAAGCTCGATCTCAACCTCGTACACCCGATTCTCCATGCTGTTGAGCTGCAGACACCGGCCGGTGCACCGCACGCCGATCTCCTCAACCGCATCGAGGATCCGCTCCGGGGTGAGCTCGAAAAAAAATTTGGTCTCCGATGATTCGTTCACACACAGCCCGGCTTAATTAAATTTCGTCGCCGCTCGATACTAACCCGCAAGAGAAGGCCGACACAGCTATATCTGAGGATACCGCTGCGAAGCTCCTCTCAAAAGAGCTCTCGCCCGAATTTCGCACTGGGACTCCGGCCCGAAAGTTTTTGCACCATCGTGGCCTCCCTGCATGAGGGCGCTCATCGATAGTCAGACGAGCACGGCAGTGCTGAAAAGTGTACGGTAGAGGGACTTACGAACGCCCCTCGCCTAGGCCCCGAGAATCCGTGGCTGGTGGGTCTGATGCTCGGTGGCTAACATCATCACCGAGTTGCAGGCGAGCTCGAGACAAAGGAGATCGCGAGGTCCAAGCTTAATGCGGCGGCGTTCCTCTTCGGTTCGCCCCGTCACCAATCTCAACCAACAGGTCTCTTCACCACTCAGACGGCCTTGTTGGCCGCGGGGTTTGTCGCGATACAACTTGATAAGGATATCGGAATCACCCTCGGTGTCCCCACCCTGGAGGATGACGTTTTCATCGAGCGACTCGACTCCGTAGAGGAAGGCTCGGGTTGTTGCCCACAAGCCACCGATCGCGTCGAGCGGAATCAGGAGATTAAGGAAACCGGGCGAATCGGCCGCTTCGACCCCGTTCACGATCGGAACGTAGTACACTCGCATGCCGGTCGATTCAGGCACGAGCTGAAGGCTGCCGAACGACTTATTAATCGAAAATGTCACTCCACCTGCGTACATAACCTTCAGACCCTCAGTGATATAGAGAGGATTAAAACCTTCCCCAAACCGCTATTTCGGGGACGGTGTGAGCGCCGAGCACCCATCACGGCCGACTGGACAGCAGTATTATAATACTTTGATTACACTTTCAAAATTAAAGTGCCAAGAAAACACCGTTCGTTTATCTGCCAGCTCAAATAAAACGAGGTCCAGTAATAAAAACCCGGGCTACTTACCTCCGCGCCGGATGAGCGGCTTGGCGGGGCCACTCTTTGAACCACCGGTCGGCGGTTTGGTTGGTGGCTCAGCGGGGGCGCTCGGCGCTGATTTCTTTTCCGCCACCGGCGGAGAATCCTGAACCTCAGGCGCCGCCCCACCCCCCTTCGGCAGAGCTGTAACCGCTCCACGAGGTTTGAGTCCCCGCGGCATCAAATTGAGCTTAAACGGACCGGTTGGCTCTGGGGTTGTCTCGGTGCGCTCGTTGGGTGTCCCCGCCCTCGGCTCGTTCAGGGTGGTCGGCGAAGTCCCATCCTCCCTCCGTGGGGTGTACTGCGACTCAGTTTCACGTCGCTCCATCGATAGGATCTGCTCATCAACCCATTCGGCCAGCCCGATCTCGTCGTTCTCGAGTCGCTCGAGGTGGGTGATGAACTCGCGCCCCTCCCACGTCTCGGGGAGTTCGGCGTTAAACCAAAAGGATCGCCCCTTGACGATCCGCCCGTCACCAAGGTCAAACCACGCGAGCCCCTTCTCGGCCGACATCTCGTGTTTCAGCTCTTCGGCGCTGACCAGATCAGTTTCATCTTCTGAGATACTAATCGATTGTGATTCTCCGCCGCTCGTACGGGCACTCAGATCAAGGGCACCCCGCATGATGTGTGCAGTGCGCCCTGTCGTGACACCTGCACCGATCGATTTCTTCGTCGTCGTGACTTTGCCGAACCATTCGGTCATGTCGGTGGCGGTCCGATTATCGCCGATCCGCATCATGACTTTGAGGTTCACGTTCGCCATGACCCGCTCATAGAACGCCTCGCTTAACCCTACCGAGGCATCGGTCAAACCACCGGTCGATTGGGCACCGAAGAGGAGCGAAAAGCGTCCTTTCCGAGCTAGCTCGAAGAGGTTCGCCCAGGTAGGTCCGAAGGTCGAGGACCCCTCGTCGATGACGACAAGATGAGGGTCCTCGAGATGGTGATGGCGCGAGGACGTAATCTCCCCGATGGAAACCTCTAAATCTTCGCGGAACACCTTCACCATGCGCGCGGCGCTCTCCGCCTCTTCCAGACGGGGCAACATAAAGTAGATGATTTTGCCCCGCAAAATCGCATCGGTGAGAACTAAATCAGAATATTGGGTACAAAAGACCTGTCCCATTTCGCTGCCGGCGATCGCATGAAGCTCGGAGGCGATTCCCCGGAGGTTGTCGGTAATCCGGGCAGAATCAAGGGTTCCTTTGGCTGTTCGATAGCTCGACGCGAGATGCCCGAGCTCAACCATGGCTTGACGCGCCCCCACCCGATGGAGCATGCCGCGCAGATGCGGGTAGGCGATATTGAAAGCCGACAACGCCACCGCGATATCGCGCATCGACCATGCCAGACCAAAGCTCTCCATCGCCCGCACCATCCGATAGATCGAGTCAGCGGCGAGACGGTCGTAGTGTTTGGTCACACTTTGATCGGAGGTCGGCGGCAAGCCGGCCCGCAGTACTTTACGCGCTTTCACGTCGGCGCGTTGATTCGTCAGCACGAAATTGTAGCAGTGCAGACTCTCGAACGGGTCGATCACGATCAGGTCTTCGATCCGCCCCGTAGCGAGCGCCATCAAGATCAGATGCGCCAGCACACCGGAGTCGCGCTTTGCATCGATAAAGGTGCACCCGCTCGCACGACCACGCGCGAGCTGCTGAAAGATAAGCGACTCCAACCACAACGTTTTCCCGACGCCGGTTTTCGCAAAAACGCACCCGTGGCTACACATCTCGTCATCGCTCACCCAGAGGGGCTTCCCCGTATCGAGTTCGAAGCCGACGAGGTATTTGTCGATCATGTTTTTACCGCGACGGCGCGCATCCTCCAGCGCCTCCGCGAAGCAGTTCCGAGCCGGGGGCATGCCGAGCACCCGGCGTCCGCCGCGTTGTTCGATCTCCCTTTCCCGCTCGCGATCGAGACATACCTGCCCGAAAACGGTCTTGGTCGCTCCGGCGAGCGCGATAGCCGGGATGGCACCGAGGGTAAACAGGAGGCTTGGGTCGATCTGCGCGAGCAGCGGGGTCGCGGCGAGACCAAGGGTGCCGGCTGATGCTGCCGCGGCCCGGGTAAGCGCGCGCTGGCGCTCGTCACGGCGCGCTCTCTCAAAGTCGGTTCGTTTATACTCGCGTGCCATAGCCCCTTACACCATACCGGTTGATGACGCTCGATGAAGCTCCTCTTCTCTTTCGTCGATCCCTTTGAGCAGCTTGTCGAAATCGTTGAGATCCGCGGCCATTCGCACCCGTTCCACCAGCGGTAGGCGGTGACGCCAACTCCGCCCCCACACCGACTCGAGGTGCGAGGCACGAATCGGCACCAAACCACGTTCACCAACGAGTCCCAGCGCATTTGCCCCGGGGGCTCCGCTGCCGACCTGGAGCACGGCGAGCACGACGGACGATTCCGGGACTGTGCTGTCGCCGACCCGGCGAGCGAGCCATCCAAACGAATTAAGAACCAGGCGCAGGGTCGACCAATCACGCACGTCATCGATCGAGAGTCCGTGGGTTTCGGCGAGTGCTTTCATCTCCGGATGAGCGAGCGGCGCGAGGATGCGCTCATACGACGGCAGCGCATTTGTATCCCCACCCTCTTC
>JBILDU010000031.1:0-29739 GCA_044352465.1 Bdellovibrionota bacterium | reverse complement strand
AAAGCATCGCCCGGGTGCCGCCCGGAAACAACGGTTAAGTATACCTCATCCCACTCAGCGAGGGTAGCCTTGTAGACCTCCCCCCCACCGATTATCCACACCGTATCGGTCGGCAATTGACCTTGACCGGCCCGACAGAGCGCCAAACCGGCGCTGAGGTCGCCCCAGACCGTTACGGCTGGGAAGTCCCTTAACGCCGCCCCATCCCTCGTTACAACGATGTTCTTCCGATCTTTGAGCGGTTTATAAGGTGCCGGCAAACTCTCAAACGTCTTTCGCCCCATGACGACCGCGTGCCCACGAGTGAGGGCAGCAAACCGCTTCAGATCCTCGGGAATCCGCCACGGCAGACCCCCGTTTACTCCGATAACCCGCCCCTCATCCATCGCTGCGATGGCGCAGATCCGAATCATACGGCGATCTCGAACTTGATGGGGTCGTGCGGGTTGTAATTCGAAAGGGTGAAATCTTCGTATTTGAATGCAAAAAGATCGGTCACCGCTGGATTAAGCGTCATCGTCGGCAGTGGTCGAGGCTCACGTTTTAACTGCTCGAGCGCCCCCGTCACGTGATTCGAATAGATGTGCACATCTCCGAAAGTATGGACGAACTCATAAGGCTTTAGCCCGGCCACCTGCCCTACCATCATCAGCAGCAGCGCGTAACTCGCGATATTAAAGGGCACCCCGAGCATCAGATCGGCGGAGCGCTGGTAGAGCTGCAGGCTCAAGCGTCCGTGAGACACGTAAAACTGGAAAAGGGTATGGCACGCTGGTGGCGCAACCTCAGGAAGATCGCCTGGGTTGAACGACACAACCACGAGCCGACGGCTGTGGGGGTTATTCTTAATCTGCTCCACCGCACGGGCGATCTGGTCGACTTTTTTACCATCAGGCCCCTGCCACGAGCGCCACTGTTTTCCGTAGACCGGCCCCAAGTCTCCGTTTGCGTCGGCCCATTCGTCCCAAATCGTCACCTTGTGTTCGTGCAGGTAGCGAATGTTGGTATCACCTTTGAGAAACCATAAGAGCTCATGAACAATCGATCGAAGGTGTACCTTCTTCGTCGTGAGGAGGGGGAACCCTTCATCAAGATTGAAACGCATCTGTCGGCCGAAAACCGAGTATGTCCCCACCCCGGTACGATCGGGTCGCGCGCCCCCGTCATCGGGGCGGCCGTTCTCTAAGACGTCTTTCACAAGGTCAAGGTACTGTTTCATAGGGGGCACAATAGTACCGAAGAATTACCGGGGCAAGGCTTGGAAACGGGACCCAAGAACTTGAACTGCTTGACTAAAAATCTCCTGATATCTCGTAGGGGCCAGTCCGCATAACACTTAAGAATCGTGTCGCACCGGGGGGGAGTGACACGCCCGCTCTTTCGGCACCACCCATCCGGGTAGGGACCGCTACAAAAGTCATGTCGCGCAGCGACGCCGATCCCTTGGATCGTTGTCGCGTGGTTTTTAGGGAAGCTACTCACGACGATGGTTGAGCCACTCCGCAAAACAAGACAAGAGAGCCGCACCGATCCGGTGCAGCGCGTTCTACCCCGCACCTCCACGTTCGACTTCGCCCTCGCCAAAACGGGGATTCCGAAGACGTCGACCGTCACAGCCGCGCTCAAGGCGGAATTTGGCTCGTGCTCGAAACTACAACGCCTCGCGGAGGAGCGCGTGTGCGAATACGCGGAGGTTTATCGCCTCGAGATTCACGCGCGGTCACACGTGCTCAAGCTCGTGGCTCCGTCAGGCGACATGTCGTTCGACACCGCGGTCGACCTCCTCAACCGGGACAAGGTGGCGCTCGCGGCGAGGCTCCCCCACATGCCGAATTACGCCGGAGCACTGCGGGATCGCGCGGGCTTTCTGGTGGCCGTTCTCGCCACTTTCGTTGAAGGCACCCCACTCAATCGAGCTCTTACCGATGGGACGATCGAGCGGGATGAAGCCAAATCAAAACTCGTCCAAACGCTCTCCGGTTTTTTTGCCCAAAAATTTCACTTAGTGGACCACCACGCCGAGAATTTCTTGCTCACCCCATCGAAGGAGATCGTTCTGGTTGATGGTGGCGCGCTCAGCCGCCGGGAGATGCTCATCGAACGATTCGGCAGTATCGAGGTGTGCCAGTTAGCGGTCCTGAACTCCGCTTTTTTCGAGGAGCGGGGAGAAACGGTGCGCCGCCTCAATCTACGAGAAATCGCCGATATCGTGATAGAGTCATAGCGGTGCGGGGCGCCGCGGCCCGCCACGCTCTTGTGTGGAGGCAAGTCGCTACTTGAATAACACCTCGAAGAACGCGCGATACCGCTTCCCCTTTTGAGGGTCTTTCAGATTATCCCCATGATTTTTGAGCCAATCAGACCACCTCCGCTGGGATTCAGCGTCCCGACGCGATTCCTCGCGCAGGTTCGCCAGCTCCCCGATATCGAGAAAATGCCCCCCACATTGGGAGCACTCATCAGCTTGAATCTTCATCTGATCGTCTAAGAACCGGTGGGTCATCACTTGACCGACACACCGCGGGCACTCGCGCTCTTTCCGCTTATCGATGACGACCTGTGCATTCGTGAGAACACGGGTGAGACTTTCCGGGAACGGCTCGTTATGATCATCAACCTTGGCGAGCTCATCGCGGTCAAACCAGATCCCCGCGCACCCCTCAAGACAGATGTCAACCTTCATCGGCCCCGCCGCAAATTCAACGAGCGCCCGCTCACACGCTGGACATTTCATAGCATCCCTTCCCCTCGAAGATTCACCTTGCACGACACCACCACACCGTGCCCCCTCTAGGTCGGACGCCCCTTCGACGCCCTTAATAAATAGACGCTCCTCCTTTTTTAGAACGATTATAGGGCCTCCCTGGACGGATCTACGAAAGATCTTTAGAGTGCTCTCCAAGACATGAAACCGCCATTTTCAGAAAGTTATGCCCTCCTCGACTCGGGCCACGGCCTCAAGCTCGAGCGCTTTGGGGACAAGTCGATCGTCCGACCGAGCAGTTTAAGCGTGTGGAAACAGCGGCTCCCCAGAGAGCGGTGGACGAATGCGGATGCAGCTTTCGACCCCGAGAGAGGCTGGAGTTTTCGCGGCACCCCCTTTGATTCGTGGCGATTCGACAGCGACCTCTGCACCCTTGTCCTGCGCCCCCAGACGAACGGCCAAATCGGTATCTTTCCAGAGCACGCCGCCTACCTCGAGGCGGTCAAGGCTCGAATCGGAGAGCTTCGCTCCACGCAAGGCGCGGTACAGGTCTTAAACTTGTTTGCCTACACCGGCATGGCGAGCATGGTAGCAGCAAAAGCCGGAGCCTCCGTTACTCACCTCGATCTCGCCAAACGGGCGCTCGACTGGGCCAGGGAGAACATCGCTGCAAATGAGCTTCCGGAGGGTGCGGTACGGCTGATTCCTGAAGATGCACTCATCTACCTCGCACGCCAAGCGAAGAAGGAGCAACGGTACGACATCATCATCGCCGACCCGCCGAGCTTTAGCCGGATCACCGCGAAGAAAACCTGGTCACTGGATGAAGTTTCTCAAGAGCTCGTCCGACTCCTGCTTGCCGTTCTCGAGCCCACCGGAGGAGAGCTCTTTCTTACCTCTCACCACTTCGAGCTGGGTGCCCACACCTTCCGTAATCTTTTAATCGATGAACTTCACGGCACCCCCCATTCGATCGAGCTTGGGGAGCTCTCCATGCGGGAGGAGGACTCCCCGCGTATCTTGCCGGCGGGATTCCTCGTTCACACCCGTCTGGGTTAAGACCGAGACCACCGAGCCGGTGATTCAAGCACGGCCTTGGAGGGCCGGACTCTGTCCGGCCAAAGCGTCAGCGGTGATACACGCAAGGCTCGACAGAGGCGAACCCTCCATAAGGTCAGAGAGTTCAACGCTGCCGTGGGTAATTGCAACGCAGCGTGGAGGGCCGGACTCTGTCCGGCCGTGGCGCTACCGGTAACACGAGCACGGCTCGACAGAGGCGAGCCCTCCTCCGGTCGCTCGATTCAGGCGTTCATTCCGCATCTTTGCGATGCTGGCGTTCGCGCCGCTCAAGCTCCTGAACGTAGAGTGCTGCGGAACCGCGGTTGTACCACGTCCCCCCCTTGATGGTGAGTAACTTCGCTGTGGAGAGCCCCACTTCGATCTCCATCCCCTCAAGCGCCGAATGATAATCGTCACCTCGTAACGTCGCCGCCACGACGACCGAGAGCTTTGCTACCCCATCTTCACTTTGCGTAAGCGGAGTGATGAGTATGTAATCGGGCGGCGACTCCCGATCCCCTGTTTCTGCCCCGATGCGCCCAGCGATAAAACGATCGAGCAACGTACGAGCGGCTGACGGCTGACCGTTTCTCTCTTTCAACTCTATCGAGGAAAAAAGCGCCGCGACGCCGCTCATTGAGTTAACGGTAAGCTGCATCGTAAAGCCATCAGAGGACTGGCCCGGATAGCGCTGCGTAAGGATAACCGTCACCTGCCCCGATACGCGCTCCCAATCACCCTCATTGAGCGCTCCGTTACCGGCGATGGTGGTAACCACCTTCTTGTTCGGGAGATCGGAACCCCTACCCCGAAAACCACCCGGCTCCGCCGGATCGGGGCCCTCAACAAGGTGGGCCGCTGGGATAAGACTACCCTCCGGGCGACGGAATTCGAGGGCGACCACGACCCTCCCGTCCTCAGTTTCACCGAGGACACGGGGCATGGCTCGGCGGAGCATACTCTCGGGCATCCGCTTTCCAAGGGAGTCCATCACCTCGGCCTCGAGGTGCTCCGCCACGATCCCATCGGGGTCTATTCCTAAGGCACGGTAAATCGGATCAATCGGTTCAAAGTCGCCATCGAATAGCGCTGACAAATCCGAATCCGAGATTCCGGCTACACCTTCAGCGGGTCGTTGGTCGTTGGATGACGCGGGGGACTGCTCGGGGCCTTCGCCTTTCGGCTGGCTTGGATCTATTCCCATGGCGGTAGTATACGTCCAAACAGAACCCTAACATAGATGACAATTATCAGTTAAGGCACCGCACCGGCCGACGATCCACCTCCCAAGACATCGAAAATACTATCGAAATCAACTAAGGGGGCGGAGCATCCGTCATCGGTGCAGTAATAGGCCGTGGAGCCTTCGGAACGGCATATCTTCCCGCGCACAACCGCCGGCTCCTCGTGACCTAACGCCTCAACGATAAGAACTCGGGGGAGGAACTCACGGCGCGCTGCACGGAGGAGACGTACGCCCCTGCCATCAGAGGCGGGTACGACGACAACGGTTGTTCGAGGCCCGAGCAGAGCATCCACAACGAGGAGTAATCGCGGTACCGCGCTCGGATGGCGTTCGAAAACCGGACCAAGAGACCCCACGGTCGCTTGCGCCCGCTCAAGGTAGCGAGACTCCCCGGTAAGCTCAAAAAGTCGAACGAGATTGTCCGCCGCAACCGAGTTAGCTGCGGGCGTGGCACCGTCCAAAACTTCCTTCTTCCGAAGCAAAAGATCGGGTGCCGCGCTGTAAAAATATCCCCCACCCTCGCGATCAAAAAGAAGGTCATCTTGCTTTGCCTGGAGCTGCACCGCGAGGCGTACCCAATGGGGGTCGCTATCGGCGACGTAGAGCGACAGCAGCGCTTCGATAAAGAACGCATAATCATCGAGCGTTCCCTCGATCGCCCCCTCTCCGTCTCGGTAACGGTGGAGCAGGACCTCCCCGCGCATAAGCTTCGACTCGATGAATGTCGCTGCAGCTTTGGCCCGCGCAAGATACTGCGGCTCTCCAAGTATCATCCCGGCGCGAGCAAACGCCGTCATCATCATCCCGTTCCACGACGTGAGAACCTTATCGTCGAGATGCGGTCGGGATCGTGTGCTCCTGAGTGCAAGTAACTTCGCCCGGAGAGCCCGCGCTACATCCGAGTCTCGCTCGCTCCAATCGATACCGCGCGGGACGTTGAGAATCGTCGTACCCTGCTCAAAATTTCCTACGTCACTTAACCCGAAGACCCGCTCAGCAAGGGCGTATTCCTCTCCAGATAGAAAAGTGGAGAGCTCGTCTGGGGAGAAAACATAGAACTCTCCCTCTTTGCCAACCTCGCCCGCATCCTCAGCGGAGAAGAACCCCCCTTCGGGCGAGCTTAAGACCGACCCGACATAACTCAAGATCTCCTCCACGATTACCCGATATTCGGATTTCTTCGTCACCTGAAAGGCCTCAAGGTATGTCACCGCCAAAAGTGCGTTGTCGTACAACATCTTCTCAAAGTGGGGCACAATCCACCGTGCATCGGTTGCATACCTTGAAAAACCGCCCCCCAGATGATCGTAGATTCCCCCCCGCATCATGCGGTCGAGGGTCGTCTCCACCATCGCGAGAGACTCGCCCCGCCCCGAACGATGGTAGTCGCGAAGCAAGAACCGCAGCTGCTGAGACGGGGGGAATTTGGGCGCACCGCCAAAGCCCCCATCGGTATCGTCGAAGCTCTCCTCGAATCGTCGCACCGCGCGCTCGAAGATCTCGAGCGACAACGGGGCGTCACTCCCCGCAGGTGAAATTACCCGCTCCGAAAGTGCGGCCGTTATACCATCAGCGGCGCTGAGGATACGACTCCGCTCATCGCGCCACACCACGTGGAGCTTGCCGAGTATCTCGAGAAATTGCTTGCGATAAAAAAAAGTGCCCCCCCAGAAGGGCTTCTTATCCGGGGTCAAAAAGACGGTCATCGGCCAGCCACCATGGCCAGTGAGCCCAACCACCGCATCCATGTAGATCTGGTCGAGATCGGGGCGCTCCTCCCGATCAACCTTGATACTGACAAAGTACTGGTTCAAGACCTGCGCGATCTCCGCAGTCTCGAACGAATCCTTCTCCATGACATGACACCAGTAGCAGGTAGAGTACCCGATCGAGAGGAATATCGGCTTATCTTCCCGGCGTGCGACCTCAAACGCCTCCTCTCCCCACGGGTACCAATCAACCGGGTTATCCTTGTGCTGGAGAAGATACGGACTCTTTTCACGACCGAGGCGGTTCATAAATCTCTCTCGTATAAAAGATGGCGGGAACGGTGGTCCCTCGTAAACCATACACGATATCTTTGAAAACAGCCCGTATTGTCAGGAGACCGTTATCCCGTGCTCTTAGGAAATTGCGAGCAGCTGAAGTGCGAGGCTCGGCTGGAGATTCGCCTGCGCGAGAACCGCAGTGGCAGCTTGTTGCCGGATCTGAGAGCCGACGAGCCGGGCAGCCTCCTGCGCTACATCGACATCCCGAATCCGCGACTCCGCCGCCCGAAATCCGTCGCTTTGAGATGAGGCGCTGAGCGACGCGCTCGCGAGGCGGGATTGAAAGGCGCCGATAACGCCCCGCTGTTTACTGAGCTCCTCAAGCTTACGGGTGAGCGGAGCTATCGCTTGGCGCGCATCCGCCTGGGTAAGGAGTGAGAACGGCTGAATCGGGTTGATGCCGTCCCGAGTCTTGCCGAGAAACGGGGTATAACCACTCGCCACGATATCGGTCACCCCGTCACCATCGACATCACCGGTGGCGATGCTTGGAAGAAATCCAACTCCTTGCATCCCCGAATCGGAAAACCCACCACTACCGTTCCCAAGGAGAATCGAGAAAGAGTTATTATCGCCATCGGTGGTGATAATATCGAGCGCGCTATCACCGTTCATATCGCCGACACCGACTTGATTACCAGATAACGACGAGGATAGGGTGAAAGTACCGCTTTGGGACCCGAGCCACACCTCCACAGTCCCCGCATCACTCTGGGCGAAATCGGAGATCCCATCGCCGTTAAAATCGCCCACGGTGGCGTTAAGATACGGTCCACTTGTAGAGTTCTGGAGGGTGAAGCCCCCAACGCCGTTTCCTCGATACACCACGGACGAACCAGCATTAGACAGTAGTAAGAGATCGGTCACTCCATCCCCATTAAAATCTCCCGCCTCCAGAGCATTCGGATCAAACCCGGTCCCAAGGGAGATAGTACTCGGTGCGGCGAAGCCCCCCGAACCGTTTCCAAGCAACAGCGATAACGTATCGTTTCCGGCGAGGTTGTTCGTGGCAGTAACGATGTCCATCCGACCGTCGCTGTTGGCATCGACGACGGCAATCAACGACGCCGCTCCCCCGGTGGTGACGCTCGTTGCCGGGTTAAAACCACCCACCCGATTATTAAGAAAGACCGAGAGGGTTGCGGTACCTACCGCACCAACGAGGTCAAGCGCCCCATCGTTATTGAAATCCGCGGCTTCGAAACCGTACGGTGTGGCACTGGTTGTCAAGGTCGTCGCAGCGGAGAATGTTCCGTTCCCAAGACCGGCCTGAAAAGCGAGCCCCGCGCCCGCCCAGCCTACGACATCGGTGACCCCGTCTCCACTAAAATCCGCAACCGTTGAACTCTGAACGTTCCCAAGAATAGTCTGGCCCGATCCATCGACAACGTACCCACTCCCGAGCTTCCCACCGAGCGATGAGGCGACACCCCCATCGACACCCAAACCAGCTTGGATACGCAACCCTTGGATCGAGCCGTCGAAGAGGTTCAGCCCGTTGAACTGAGTCGAGCGAGAGATGCGGAGGAACTCGTCCCGAAGCCGTTGCGCCTCGGTATCCATCGCCTTCCGTTGGGCCACAGAGTAAACCCCGTTCGCCCCTTGCTCGGCGAGTTCGAGGATTCGGGTCGTGAGCCCCGCGAGCTCTCCAATCGCTGAATCGGCGATAGTAAGGAGGCTCACGCCGTCGCTCACGTTTTTAGCACCGCGGTCGTACACCGTACGGCGGGTGCGGAGGGTATCAGCGATTGCGAGCCCCGCCGCGTCGTCGGAGGCGCGGTTAACTCGTTGACCGGAGGAGAGGCGCGATAGGCTCGCACCCACCGACGATGTGGCTTCGCCGACGCGGCGTTGCGCCTGCAGCGACGATATATTACTGCCTATCCGTACAGCCACTACACCTCCCGCGTTCCGTCGCGGAATAAGGGGCGTGCGTGAGCGAGGTACACGCTACCCGCAAGAGGCCCCACCCCTGTAAACGGCTAAGTTTGAGAAACAGCTTAGAATTTGGCGCTCTTTTTCCCTCTCAGGCCGAACCGCCACTGTAGGTACGAAGATAGGCTTAAGTGCCCGAGATTGCCGGGGATGCAGCCGCTTCGATCCCACGGTGGCCCACTTGCACTAACCCGAACGGTGCAAGCTTAGAGCGCCACTACGGGCACCCAAAGCGGTTGCGAATCGAGCCGTACCGTCACGGTTCGCCCGCGCGGAAACTGCACCTCCTCAAGGGAATCGATACTAACGATCCCATCGCTATCGTTGAGCGAATGGACGACTAGACTTTCACCTTCGAGAAGGATGCCGTTGCATAGCGTGGGCAGAGCACTCTGCCGCGGCGGATCTTCAGCACCGGGGATAGCTAAGGATGGCTCGGTGAGAAGAAAACGGCTGTAGCGCGATTCACGGGGGAAATCGCAATCACCACCGTGCAGATATCGCCCCGCACTTCTCGCCCATCCTGATGAGCCAGCCCCTGTTATCACAAGCATCCCTGACGACTTCTGCTCAAGTGAGGCTTTTCTCCCCGTGTCATCGGTCACCTCAAGACGATGACGCGACATATACTTTCGCTCCCGCTCACCGATATAGACATCACAGAGAGCGGACGGGAGCGGTCGTCCATCGATCTCCACCCGCAGCCTGGTCCACGGCTCGAAACGATATTCCCCCCGCGACAACGCCCCTAGTGCGGGGGGAAGGTCCTTGATATTCCCGCCCAGAAGCGCCCCGAAACTCGTCTGCGGATCGGAATTCATCCCCCAGAGTGGTGTCTCATCGTCGATAGCGTGGGATACGAATTGAAGATGGTTATCTCCCCCGAAGGCGATGACCAGCGAAGCAGCGGCGATATCGGCGGGGCGAAGCGCATTCCGTGAGACGATCCGCTCCGGCGAGATGTAGCTGGAGAGGACATCGAGCGCTGCCATCTGGCGTTGATGGCTCTTGAGGATCCGTGTTTTATCCTCCGGGCCGCGCGCATACTCTTCTTGTAGTTGCGCGTCGGTCCACCCGTACCGCGCCATATCGTACTGGACCTTCGACTGCTTGGTCACCACCAGTACCCGTTCAAGATCGATCGGATGTGGATCGCGCACGAATTGTGGAACCGCTCCACCCTCCGGGACCCGCAAGAGCGGTCCTCGCGCTTCCTCAGGGCCGGTCTGCGCGAGATCGCGCAAGAGCTCTGGAATTTCCACGCGCAGTTCACCGAGCTTTGCGAGAAAATTTTTAATCCGCTCATTACCCGCGATCGTATCGGGGGCAAGACGACCAAGCGTATCACGAAGGGCCTGGAATCCAGCCGGCGTGGCCAAGTCCCCCAAAGCCTGAAGCCCTCGGGGGGTCGGGTCGATTTGTTCGCTCGGTCGCGGTTCCATAGGACAGCTTGCAGACAGCGAGCTTGGAATTCAGCGTTTGGGAGTCTGTCCCCGCCGGTTTTTCCTCGCCGTTGCTGCAGTATAGCTGAACGGGAGGTGTTTTTCATCTCCCCCCGGTGAAATGGGTCCCCCGGCCTATGGTGCGGCAGAGCAGCTAGCTTCTCGGCCGCAACTCGTTGAGCGCTGATCCTGCCTTAAACCAGCGAATATGCTCCTCGTTCAGGGTATGCTTTAGGGCGAACTCACGCCGACCGGCGGGACCGGTTACGACAAGGGTCAAGTCTTTGCCCGGAGCGAGGGTTGTCAGCCCCTTGACGGAGATACGGTCAGCTTCGCCGATCGTATCGTAAGCGTTTGGATCAACAAACGTGAGCGGTAAAACACCTTGAGCTTTGAGGTTGGTTTCGTGGATACGGGCGAAGCTTTTCACGATAACCGCGCGGCATCCTAGAAACCGCGGGCACATCGCCGCGTGTTCGCGGGACGATCCCTCACCGTAGTTCTGATCCCCCACCACTACCCAGCCAAGGCCTCGCTTCTTGTAGTCCTTTGCAACCTCAGGATAGGCGATACCGGTCTCACCGGTCACCACATTCTTGCCCTTGCCGATCTCATCGGTAAAGGCGTTCGTCGCCCCGATAAACATATTATTCGATATGTTTGCGAGGTGGCCGCGATACTTCAACCACGGCCCCGCCTGAGAGATGTGGTCCGTTGTGCACTTCCCTTTCGCCTTCATGAGAACGGGAAGCTCCTCCATATCTTTCCCGTCCCACGCCGGAAATGGCTCCAAGAAAGACAGCCGCTCGCTCGCGGGATCGATCGCCACCGCGATCTTTTTGCGGGCCTCAACACTCTCCTGTGGGGCGATGAAGCCCTCACGGCTGAGGACGAATCCCTTGCTCGGGAGCTCTTCCCCCTTGGGCTCTGAGAACATGAACCGCTGTCCATTTGCATCGGTCAAGGTGTCGCGCTGCGGATCAAAAGTGATCTTGCCGGCGAAAGCCACCGCCGTCACCAACTCCGGCGAACCGATAAAGGCGAGCGTCTCGGCATTGCCATCGTTGCGCTTTCTGAAGTTACGGTTGTAGCTCGTCACAATCGTATTCTTCTGCCCCGGTTTGATATCGTCGCGCTTCCACTGGCCGATACAAGGACCGCAGGCGTTCGCGAGCACGGTCGCCCCGACATCGGTGAGGGTCTTGAGAAAACCGTCCCGCTCGATCGTCTTAAACACCTGATCAGAGCCAGGGGTGACCATGAGCGGAATCTTCGTCTTAAGACCCCGCGCCTTCGCTTCAGCGGCGATCGCCGCCGCACGACTAATATCCTCATACGACGAGTTCGTACACGAGCCGATAAGGGCGAAGGTGATATCCTCGGGGATCTCCTCTTTAGGTGCCACCGTCTTCATCTCGGCGGCTGTGCGAAGGAGATCCGGGGTGTGGGGACCCACCCACTGCGCCTCGAGTGTCGAGAGATCAATCTCGAGGATCTGGTCGTAGAACTTACTCGGTTCCTGGGCGACCTCCGGGTCGGCCGTCAGGAACGCGGCGTATTTATCGGCTAGCTCAGCGACGTCTTTCCGATTCGTTTCCTTCAGATAGGCCGACATCCGGGCATCGTACGGGAATACCGATGTCGTCGCCCCCAGCTCCGCACCCATATTGGTGATGGTAGCTTTTCCGGTGCAGCTGATGCTCGCAGTCCCGGGGCCGAAATATTCGACTATCTTTCCTGTCCCCCCCTCGACCGTCAGAGCTCCTGCCACCTTGAGAATGACGTCTTTCGGCGAAGCCCATTTACTGAGCTTCCCGGTAAGGTGCACCCCAATAATCTTCGGGTTTAAAACACCCCACGAACGACCCGCCATCACATCAACGGCATCGGCACCCCCAACACCGACAGCAAGCATACCGAGCCCCCCTGCGTTGGGGGTGTGGGAATCGGTCCCGATCATAAGACCACCCGGAAATGCGTATTGCTCGAGCACCACCTGATGGATGATACCGGAGCCCGCCTTCCAGAAGCCGATGCCGTAACGCTCCGAGGCAGATTTTAGAAACTCATAGACCTCTTTATTCTCATCGATAGCACGGGGAAGATCTTTATCGACCCCTACCCGAGCTTGAATGAGGTGATCGCAGTGAACGGTGGTCGGCACACACACGGTATCCCACCCTGTCACCATAAACTGAAGGATCGCCATCTGCGCGGTGGCATCCTGCATCGCCACCCGATCGGGGTTGAGCTTGAGGGTCGTTGTTCCCCGAACCGGCAGATCGGCTGGCCATTCAGCGATATGCGCAAACAGGATCTTCTCGGTCAGGGTCAACGGACGGCCAAATTTCTGCCGCGCCACGGCGTGCGCCGCCTCAAGCTTCTTGTAGAGTTTCTCAACGATCTGAAAATCTTTCGCTTCCATGACTTAACCCCAAAAAATGGCCTTCCCATGATACACCAGAACGGTCCAGGGCACACCTCGAATCGCGCCGACCATGCCCGCCCGGCAAGGGTGTGCAAAACCCGACTAACCAATCGCCCGATCGAGATAAATTGCCGCTGGGCCTACCACGGCGAGAAGCGCAAAGGTAACCTCCCGCTCTCGCCCAAAAAGCCCCCGCACCAGCGCCTCCGCCGGGTTCGCCGATCCCATATCGACGCTCTGCACCAAATCCCTGAGCCGAAGCTCCTCCCCCTCGGTGAGAGGCTCCGCGAAAGCCACGATAACGTCGTTCGGCTCAACCGGGACCGAGGCGAGCTCCACGGCCACCATCGAATGGGCACCCACAAGCTGCTCGCGCGCTTGGTGCTCGTTCATCCCCACATCACGGGGCTGGTCAAAAAACGGGAAAAGACTGGCCCCACGAGAGAGATACGCGGACGCACGCCCAGCACGCCCCGCCGCCACACAGCGCTCCTCGATCACCAGCCCAAGCAGCGAGGCCGACATCCGCCCCCCCGCAGCAAGTTTGTGCCCGAATTGATAGACCGAGGCGTTCGCTTTTTTAAAAGCAGCCTCAAGAACCTGCAGGCTCTTCTCATCCTCAGTGCGACTCTTCGAGTCAGCGGCTCCCGACGCAAAGAAATCAAGCACCCCTTCCACAAACCGCTCGAGCGCCATCTTTGCAGCGACCTGATTACTGATGCTTTCACGGCTCGTGACCGAAGTCGCGGCGACGAGGCTCCCCGGGGTGAGGCTCGGATTGAAAGCGACGTAGGCAGCTTCCTCCGCCGCCGAGCGTCCAGCCCGATAAAAAAATAGGTCGATCTTCGTGGATTGCACCACCACCCCCCTCAAGTTCACCGCTAATTTATTACGCTCTCCCAAAGCGGGCAAACGGATTTATTCCACGGGAGGGGGGCTTGGAGACTTGAGCGGCATCCCCCGCGGGAGTCCCCGAGGGATTCGATTCCACGCACGGATTCCGATTGCCGCCCCCTTCAAAAAGTTCGAACGGCGAAAACCGGTCCCTTTCGGACGGCGATCCCGCGGTATTTTATCCGATTTGTCTGCGAGCGCGGCGAACTCGCTTTGAGTTTCGAGGAGGCCGCATCCGGGCCTCTTCAAACCGTCACAGCAGTCTATGTTATTGGCCGATTATCGGGGTAGGCGCATTCGAGCGCCATCGAGCAAGTTCAAGATCAAACCGCTCCAGGAGGACTCGTGGTACCCCCTTCTCCTCAAAGAGATCGCGCAGCGTCTGAAATACCCTCAGATTGTCGTCCCACGACCCGGACGTCCAACGCTGGAGCTCCCCGCCTTTATGCAGAAACTTATTCCCCTCTGCGATCGTCGAGATTTTGGCCGCACAAACGATGGTATTAGCTCCCACGTCGTGCTCTTCGAGACTTCTGATAACCGCTAGCTTTCGATCCCACCAATTCTGATGGTTCGGTCGCTTCGGTGGCTCGGTGACCGCTTCGAGCAATCGATGGATCTCCCCACCAAAACGGTCGGAGACGTAACTTTGAATCTCTCCCCGGGTCGGAGTGACTACGTACCCCTCATAGAAATCATGCATCAAACCGGCGGTAACGATCTCCGCTCTTTGGTGCGCCCCGATGAGAAGAAGCCCCACCTCAGCGGCGTGACGAAACATCGATAGCTGCTCGGCTGGCCCCCACGGTCGGGGCTTCGCATCGATAAACAAATTGTGCGCCGCCCAAACTCCGCGTGACATCAACCGGATGTCCGCCTCGGAGTATGGTGTCAGGCGAATTTTCCCGGGGTCCACCTTCGTGATGAGCTGCTCGGCAAGTCTCTCCGTGCGATCGAAGCGAGCACTATCGCCACTCGCCCACGACTCTCCGATGCCATCGATAAAGGTCGAAATTTTCCCACCTGGAGCCACCGCGCCGAATTTACGATCAATCGTCGCATCTAAAGCCTCAAGCGAGCCCCGCACCGCGCCCTGCTCAACATCGTAAAATAGTCCCGCGATGACGGTATGAAGAGGGGCACCCCGACCGATCAACTGGATCGCTAGATCGACCGCGTGCGGCATCAGGGGCGCACACGGCCGGTCAGAGAGGCCACTGCGCACAACCGGCTCATATATCTTTGCGCCAAGCTTCAGGGCACTGGTGAGGGTAAGAAGCTCTCCCGAGGAGAAGGGTTCGGGGCGTAATCGCAAATCCGGGCCAAAAGAACCGCGCTCGGTAAGGGCCGAAGACACCGGTAGTGAATCGCGCCCCTCTTCCCGTTCGTTACAACGACAATCAGTCATATTTCTGGAGACCGCAGATAAAAAACTGAGTCCACAACGTCGAGAGACATGATAGCTTAACTGCCCCCCTTAACATACCCCCGCATGGCCAGCAGAACCTATTGAATCAATGGGGCAAAAACCGTGTCCAAGATAAAGGGTCCCGCCTTCTCGAGCGGATGGCTGAGAGATTGACTAAATGCTGATGCCGCAGCCACTATGAGAACGCCCCCGACCTAGAGTAATAATTTGCTTTTTTTTGATATGGCCGTATGACTCCGCTCTCACCCGAAACAGCCCAAACTCTTATCGGTCAGCAGATCTCCGCGATTAGAGCACCCAAACGGCGGCTCACGATCGTCACGGGAGGACAGAGTGGCGTCGATCGTGCCGCGCTCGATGTCGCGATGGCGCTCCATCTCCCCTGTCGCGGTTGGTGCCCCGATGGCCGGTGGGCTGAGGACGGCCCGATTCCTCCTCATTACCCCCTCCAGGAGTGTGGCAGCGCCACTCCGGCTGTCCGCACCGAACTCAATGCCCTTGATTCTGACGCGACTCTCTTATTATCCCGCGGAACTCCCACTGATGGAACTCCCCTGACTATTGAACGTGCGAACGCGCACGGCCGACCGTTGCTGAGTCTCGAACTCGACTCCAGAGCTGATGTGGGGAGATTCTGGGGATGGATCGCTTCTCACAACATCAGGGTTCTGAACATCGCCGGTCCCCGCGAAAGCTTTGCTCCGGGGCAGGTCTACGCTCCCGCGCGCGCGATCCTCTTGGCCCTCCTCGATCCAACTCTGGAATAGCCCTTTATGAGGACGCCGAGCTGTAGGCTCGGAGCGCATTCCGCCAGAGGATCAGAACGGCGATGAAAAATAATCCGGTCACCGTCAGTGTATGGAGCACGATCCTGATGTCGAACGGCTCCACAATCACTTGGGCCGGGTAAGACGCCATTAAGGCGAACGGTAAGACCGTCACCAGGAGGGTTCGGAGGGCGGGATTATAGATCCGCTCAGGACGCTCACTGAGCTGGACGGTCGTGAAGAAAAGATTATCAAGTCCCCGCCCCGAGTGAATCCAAAACACCGGGATTAAAAGCATGAGTCGCACGAGGTGGTACAGAAACGCGCCGTTGACGATCAAAACTCCACCGACTATCAGTTGGGGAAGGCTCGGTGTCGCCGGTAATCCGCCGATAAACCAACCGAGGAGAGCGAGGGCAACAAGCAGGTTACAAAACGAACTAAGTGAGAACTCCCTCAAGCTTAAACAAAAGAGCGCCGAAACCGGGCGAGTGAGGTAATAGTCGAGATCCCCCTTATTGATGACATCGGAGAACGCCCATAGATTACTGGAGCTCACCGTCATCTGGAGTGCATCGACCACGAGAAAGCATCCGATAAAGACGAGAACCTGCTCTTTACTCCACCCCCCGAGCGCTGATGTATTCGTAAAGACCACGAGAAAAAACAAAATATCGAAGAGATAAAATCCGATATCCATGAAAAAACGGGAGAAAAACGCCGCGCGGAAAATGGTCCCGCGACTTATCGAGAGCCTCAAGAATGCTCCGTAGAGCCGCAGATATCTCCGGAGCGTCCTCATTGCCCTACCCCGGTAAACCGCGACACCCCGCGCTGCCAAACCCAACGCACGGCCAGATGGAAGAAAACACACCAGACCGCGATGACGGCAAGACCTGCGAGTACCGCGGGCAGATCATGCTCACCGAGGAAGGTACGTACCGGGAATGAAATAAGGTACGGGAACGGGGTGAGCACGAGGAGCTCTTGCGCCCATGGAGGGAAAGCCGTCAGCGGCAGGAGGAGGCCCCCTAAAAAGTTCGCGGCGAACATCAGCGATACGGGGAGACTCCACACCTCCTCCATCCAAAAAGCCGGTAACTCAAAGAGAAACGCCAAAACATAGTAGAGATACGCGGCACCGAGGGCGGCCAGCACACCAAGAAGGAGATGGTCGAGCCCCACGCTCGCCGTGCCGAGCACGCCCCCCGGATTGAGAGAAATGCACGCGGTAACAAGCACGATCTGAAATAGGACGAGCACAACCTGGGCGCTCTGTTGCCCGAGTTTATATAGGAAAAATGAGGTCGGGAGCACGAAGAATCGAGTCAGCGAGCCATCATAGATCTCGCGAGCGACGAAGCCGAAATCGGGGCGAACAAGCAGCACCACCAGCGCGGCAAAAAGATAATAGACGACCAACTCCCCCAGCGTATAGCCACCGATAGTTGCAACCCCCGTAGCCTCAAAAACCGCCGCCCACACGGCGTAACCCAAAGTCCCTTGGACAACTACCGAGAGGATCGAGCGGATCCAAAAATCGGTTCGATAGGCGAAACGGCGCCGCAGCTCCAAGGTCACCACCTCGACGAAGGTTGCTGTCGCGCTCACGCCACCCGTTCCCGGCGCATTAAACGCTCGATGATCGAACCGATCTCTTGCTCCTCGATCGCGAGGTCAAGCACGGGTAACGTCTCGAGCGCTCGCGCGACCGTGCCGGTTACCTGGTCTCGCGGAGCTCGAATCTTCACCACTGCACCCTCCGCGGCGATTATTTCAAGTCCCCCTTGAGTCAGATCATACGGGCGATCGAGATCGAGATGCACCGTCACGACTTTATGATCGGTGTGCTGGTTCAACACCTCACTCAGGCCCCCGTCGTAGACGAAGCGGCCCTCCCGCATAATCACGATCCGCTCGCACAATGCCTTGATGTCCTCCATGTAGTGTGAGGTAAGGATGATCGCTGGTTTCTGCCGTGCCCGATATCGTTTCAGAAATTCCCGAATGGCGTGTTGCGCTCCAATATCGAGCCCGATCGTCGGTTCATCGAGGAAGATGACCTTGGGATCGTGCAACAGCGCTGCCATCAACTCCATCTTCATCCGCTCGCCCAAGCTTAATCGTCGAATCGGTACGTTGAGGAGCCGCTTGACGTCGAGTGCTTCACTTAACTCATCGATCCGCTCAGCGCACCGTCGCTTGTCGATAGCGTAGATCTCGCGGAGCAAGAGGAAACAATCGGCCGCCGGAAGATCCCACCCGAGTTGCATCTTCTGCCCCATGATGAGGGCGATCTGCCGCCGGAACTCGTTTTTACGCTCGAATGGGGTGAACCCCAGAACCTGCGTAAATCCACCTGAAGGTTCGAGGATCCCGGCGAGAATCTTAATTAAAGTGGTCTTCCCCGCCCCGTTTGCACCGATCAGTCCGACGATCTCACCGGGAGCAACCTCGAGGGAAACATCAACGAGCGCGTGACGATCGAATGAGCGCCGCCGAAAAAGACCGCGGAGAGAGGCTTTGAGCCCGGGCGCCTTTTCGAAAATCCGAAAAGATTTGCAAACGCCCCGAACTTCGATCATACGCTGCTTACGTGAAGAGTTGCCGCGCTCGCCGAATGGCTTCAAGGAGGGGAAGGAAATCATCCTTGAGCGTGTAAACACCGAGACTCGCTCGGGCGGTGGCCGGGATGCCGAGACGGCGCAACAACGGCATGGCACAATGATGCCCGCCGCGAATCTGAACTTTAAGGGAGTCCGCGATCGTCGAGAGATCGTGAGCGTGAACACCGCCGACATTAAAGGAAATGATCGACTGCTGCTCCCCCTCTACTCGCTTTGGTCCGTAGACCGTCACACCGGGCTCAGACCGGAGCAGCTCCCAAGCATAGTGAAAAAGCTCCTCCTCGTATGATTGAAGTGGCGTGATTCCGACCGAATTCACAAAATCGATCGCACTTCCCAGTCCGATTACCTCAGCGATCGGGGGTGTCCCCGCCTCGAATTTCTGCGGGGTATCCGCCCACGTGGAGCCGGTGGGCGTGACCGTCCGAATCATATCGCCACCCCCCAGAAACGGCTCGAACTCGTCCAGATGCGCTTTCTTTCCGTACAACACCCCCACGCCGGTGGGACCGTAGAGCTTGTGCCCCGAGAACACAAAGAAATCGGCATCCATCGCGCGAACATCAACGGAACCGTGGAGTACCGCTTGAGCACCGTCGACGAGAACCTTCGCGCCCACAGCGTGCGCTGCACCGACGAGCTCTGCTACCGGCACTACCGTGCCGAGAGCGTTGGAGAGCGCGGTGAGCCCGACTATTTTAGGACGAAACTCTTGTAACTTGTCGAGGAAGTCCTGCCGATTAAGCGCGCCCTCCGCCGTGACCTCCGCAAACACCACCCGCGCATTTCGACGAGCCGCGAGGAGCTGCCACGGCACGATGTTGCTATGGTGCTCGAGCAGTGTGAGCAAAATAACATCGCCGGGGTTCAGAAACGGATCGAAACACCGTGCCACCAAATTCACCGATTCGGTGGCCCCGCGAGTAAAAACAATCTCCTGGGGGGAGACCGCATTCAGGAATCGGGCGACTTTCTCCCGAACCTCCTCATAATGAATCGTCGCATTCGCACTGAGCGCGTACGCTCCCCGGTGAATGTTCGCGTGCTCTGCGCGGTAGTACTGATCCATACGCTCGATAACGGCGAGCGGTTTTTGACTACTCGCCGCAGTATCGAGATACGCCAGACCCGGATGTGCGGAGAAAATGGGGAAAAGGGCGCGTGCGGCAGCACCCGGGGTAACGGGTTTCGTTGCGGTTACAGAACTGACATCGATGGTTGACATAGCTCGTCAAAAATAACAGCTCATCCCTGTGATGTAAAACCGCGCCCATACCGAGAAGGCTTCAGCTGAGCCGCCGCAGCAACGCCGCACCCGAGCGAAGGCAACCGACAAACCACCGCCAGTTCCTCTCCCGGGGTGCCTCAATTGATATCTTCGAAATATTCAACAACGGCCCGGCCGATGTGATCGCGATCGTATCGCTCGGTATCGGTCCGACTAATATCTCCCCCATCTCAGGTTCTTGGGAGGAGTCTTACGAGGCGAACTAAACATTAACTTTCTACTACAATGCTCTTGCGGGAGTCTCCGTAACTAGCTATATTCCCACTGTTTCCAGCTTTCCCCGACCGCTGCGGTCGGCCTGTCTTTTTTTCTTGACTCTAGAATAGTCATTCCACTATCCTTGGGGTCACAAATAAACGAATGAACGTGTTGAGCCTCTGAATCGGCTAGGGAGCTGTATCCTTCTAGCGAAAGTTAAAGAGCTCCCGTCGAGAGTCGAGCGCCCATCGTAAGACACGAATTTAGCCGCGCCAAAACCGCATAAATTCGATTTTAAAAATTAGGGCTGAAGCCCAGGGGATTGTGTCCCCTTCGCTTCAGTGACCCCGTTGCCCTGTTGTCGATTTACTCCAGCAAGGGACAGGGTTTTTGTCACCCGAGTTTAGATATTTGGTTAGTTGAGAAAGCATTAATACGAGGTAAGTGAGTATGAAATTCTGGTCAAACTCCGATGTCCCCGCCGCCGGTTCTATTGTTCCGGAGAAGCGTTTGTTAGCTGCGGTCCTGCAACGCGCGGTAACGGACTACGTCAGCGGCGAAGGCGAGGTTCGTGAGGGTGCCCGTATATGGCTTATGGACGACGAGCCGACCGATGCCCCGTTGACCTTCCGCTTTATCTGCGAAGCGCTCGACCTCGACTGCGACAGCCTCCGACGGGCTATTGATATTCAGGCCCAGGCAAACCCGGGCGCGATGGCTCAAGAGGCGATGGTTTAATTACTACCTCTGTGACTCGAGAAAAGCTCCGCCGATGCGGGGCTTTTTTTTACCCCCGCTCTGGGCCGTGCGCCGAAACGCCGCCAGAGATACTCACACCGACGTCTACGAGTCGGAAGACACACCTCAAAGCACACGCCTGGTGGCAGGTCCGATAGTTCTTTTTTTCACCTGCCAGGGGTTTGGCGGGCGGGAGACTTCGGCGTGAACTCGTCGAAGTCAGTCGAACGAAGCCCGCCGGCGGACCAGACAAAAAAGCTAAGACTCCGCCCCCGCACCAGCTCTCATATAAAACAATTTCTGCTCGGAGTACTAGCGAGGAATCCAGCGCGAACGTTGACGCCGGAATCAGGCGCCGACCGTGCGGCACGACAGAAGGCATCGGGTGACGCGCCCAGCTAATCGCTCACAGCGGCAGGACTCCCGCACCTGAGCAAACAAGGCCATCCTCCCCCAGCCTCAAACGCGAATCGATCGCAAGCGCGCGACTCCTTCCCCACCCGGCTCATACTAAATCTACGCGGAACGGGTCTATGTATCTTGCACGAATTGCACTCCACCCGGGAGGGCCTCTCGAAACAACGAGCACTGACAGGGAGCACAAGTCATACCGCACGCAACGCTTAAGGGGCTGTGGCGATTCGACTTAGCTGATTTAACCTTCCCCGTCTTTTCGAGCGCTGGTATACTAGGGATATATGAATTCACCGCAGAGCAAAGGAAATAACCCCGAGTTGTGGCAGAAGTTCCTCGATGCTCTGGACGAGAAGCTCCAACTTGGACTCCTCAACTACCTCCAACGGATAGCCGCGTATCACTTCGAGGATGACATTCTCTACATCGAGCCGGGTAGCCCCGAGGACTCCGATTACTTAAGTCGAGATTCCGTGCTGCAGCATTTGCAGCTCCTCGCCCAAGATGCTATCCGGGTCGATCGAATAAAGATTAAGAAGCTCTCTCAGCAGTAATTTTATCGTCACATACCCCGTGCGAGCGGAGTCGTAGCCCGATGTCGGATGCCCGTTGTCCCCAATGCCAGAGCGAGTTCCAAGGCCGCGGATCCCATTTCCCCTTCTGCTCGGAACGGTGCAAACTGCTCGACCTCGGCGCATGGGCGAGCGAGCGCTACTCGATTCCAGCGGTTGAATTAGATCCACAAGAATCCGTGGGCACCCCCACAACCGATCAGCAAGAGTAGGCTCGACCCGCCCGATCCTATGAAAGAGACCCACTGACGGAGCTTCCGCATCAGTCGACTATCCGGTCTCCGATTAAACCAAACGGGCCGAGGAGCCCAACGGGATATGCAATGACAAAAAAAGGCCGGTGGGTGTTGCGCCCCACCGGCCCGTGGCTCTGTTACGTTGCTAGTAGGAGTGATCGATTAAAAATTCCTGCGCGACCTCTTCCATCCATCGATACGAGAGTGACACGCATTAATGAGTCCAAGGCGAAGGTATTCTGGGTCGAGCCCCAACCCTTCGCACACGTTCTCAAACGAGAAAACATACTCTCTCTCTTTTGCGGTTACCCAGGTGTACGCCTCGCGGTATCTCGCTTTCACCTCCTCATCCGCCGCACATACGTAGCTCATGTATGCCTGGACACCATCAAATAAAAGCGCCGACATGAGAGCCCGCTCCGGGCCGTGGGCATACCCCCTGCCCGCGTCGACCATATCTTCAACTAACACGGTCGTTCCCAAACCAAGATCGAGCGCCCCCGCTCCGATGCTCTGATTGAATCCCATTTGACGTCTCCCTTCGACTTCTCGGGCACTTACTGCCGCCCTCTATGGATAAGACGCGGGGAGCAGACAAAAAGGTGTCAAAAATTTGGCAAAAATGAGCCCTGGCCCAAAAAGATGCCGTAATAAATCGGGAGCAAAGACACCGAACGGCCGTTCGCCTACTCCAGGTAAGATCGAGCTCCACCGACACAGTGTCGGCCGCGCCTCGCCAAAATGAGCCTCTTGGTATGACCACCCGGAAAGAGGACACGCGGCAAGCCGACGTGGCGGATTACAGTGGCCGCCGAATGAACGCAGCGGCTCCAACGAGATAGAGCGGGGCCAAGAGAGCGAGAGAGAAACCTAGCAAGGGGTTCCCGGTTATCACTCCAAAGGCTGCCGTTGCGAGCGCGAAACACACGCCACCACCACGTCCCACCCTTAAGGTCCGCACAAGCCGTTGCCCGAGCTCATAGGCTTCTACAAGAGGCGTCAGCCCTGGGCGAAAAACAGTGATCGCCTTCGGATCGAGATTAAAGCGGACTTCATCGAAGCCCATGAGCCGCACAGTCGCAGCACGGCTCACCTCGCTCGGGGTCTCCGGTGTGCACGCAAGGGCAGCGGGGGAAACGTTCCGTAAGCGATCGACGTATTGGTCGAGAGAGAGTCCCCCAGTGATTTGGCCTAACTCCAAGCTCAACTCCTTCCCTGCAAGGTCAGCGACCTCGCACGGAGCTTGGCTCATTAAAAGGGGGCGCACACCAAGGCGGTGGAGCTTGTCCATCGCTTGCGGGGATTCAAGACGCGCGGCTCTATGAACGGTGAATCGGGCGGCGATCTCCTCGCCGAGTGCGACGTACACAAGCTCACCGTCGATCCCCTCCTCTACCTCAGAAACTTGAATCTGCACGCCACGCTCGAGCAGGAACAGTTCATCTCCGATGCTAAATTCAGCACCAGCGACGACCGCAGAGATCCCCTTCCCCGGATAATCGAAGAAATCTCGCACCTCGTAGAGAACCGGTTCGGTCACCCGTCCCCGCAGGAACTCCGCCGCAGCCCCACCGAATCCGTCGTTGGAACGACCAAGAATCGAGAGCAAAGCGCACGTTAATTGCACCGAATCGAGGCGCTCATCGACGATCGTGAAATCTGCCACCCGCAAGGCGTCAGCCCGATGGCCGGGCGCATGGTCGACAACGAGATTCCGCACCTGCCCAAGAGTTTCAAGCTGGTGGGGCTCTCCAGACAAGATGCCCCGCTCAAAACCCCAAGTAATCGCCACCCCGCGAAGCAGGGGCAGGTAAGCGAGAAGATCGAGCCATAGCGAGGTAGCCAGGACCCCCGCGACGGTGCCGCCGACCAGAGCCCCGGAGGCGCCGGCACGGAAGAAGTAGATACCCGCCGAGGCCCCGAGGAAAAGCACGAGGGCGTGGAGCGGGGTCTCCCAGCGCTCAGGAACCAGATTCCGCCGAATCACCCCATCCAAAACCTCGGTAAAATTCGACAACACCGCGTCGCCAAAAGTGCTCTCAACTCGCACGAGGAGCTCGCCCGAGCGAACTACCGAGCCCGCATAGACACGCTGACCCTCACCCTTAAATCGGAGCGTGGCGAACCCAGAGAGCTTGACCTCCTCAACCTCGGCGATCCCCTGCTCCACTATCGCATCACACGGCACCGTGAAACCGGGCTTCAGGCGCACCAGATCTCCGCTCTGAAGCTCCGCCAGGCGCACCATTTTGTCGTGCACCTCGGTCAGTCCGATCGACCCACCGTGCGGCACAACATTGATAAGACCGATGCGATCCTCATACCTCACCCCGGTGCGACGGGCGACGGTCAGCGATACCCAACTACAGAGGAGGGCATGCCCCGCCAAGACGAGGCTGGCGAGGGGGAAGAGGCCGATCGAAACAAGTCCAGGGCTCTGACCACCGAGAGCAGCCCAAGCCGACGAAAAGCCTCCCAAGGCCGCAGCCAAAATCGCAAGAAATCGGAGTATCGGAAGGGTGAGCGATCCACTCCGGAGGTACCGCCAACCAGCCGGAAGGTCAAACCATGCCCAGGCGGCCACCAAGACAAGCGCGAAGAGGCCTTGCAGGCCGCCTTCGACCATCGCGATTGCGCCGGGATTTGCCGAGAAATTCCGTGCGATCGGAGGGATGTGGTAGGCAAAAAAGTGGAAACAGAGGACGTTCGCCAGAGCAAAAAAGCTCAGCCACACGACCGTCTCTACCCGGTATTTACTCGGGAGCCCAAGCGCTGCCGACGGGGCCAACCGATGCGCAGATGTCCCACCAGAGGAACCGACGGACGAGTACCCAACTCCGGGCGATACCAGCGAACGAGATGACATGACGGATGAGTCGAGCAGCTCCCCGGAGCCCGAAGAGCCGTTCGATGAAGGTGCGGTCATTTGTTCGGCGGCTGGGTTGCCCATACCCCGAACCCCAACTACTCAGCTTTAGGAGCTTCAGCAGCACCTTCGGCCTTCGCCGCAGGCTTCGCCTTGCTACGCTTCAACGCCTTCTGCTTCGAGGACTCTTCGAATTTGACGTGCTTGCGCGCGACAGGGTCGAACTTCACGAGGGCAAGCTTCTTCTCTCCCTTGAACTTCTTCTTGTTCTTCCGGTGCGCGTAAACATATCCGGTACCGGCGGAGGAAACGAGAAACTGGGTTTCTTTTTGAACTCTGGCCATACAATCGCCTTAAATTACGACTAAGAATCGGTACTATGCCCTAAAACACCAGCCCCTTCAAGCGTTTGCCCGCGCAGCTCGCGGAGCCCCCCACGAACCGGCCCACCCGCCCCCAGGGGCTCGGCGCAGGGCGAGAACTCCCTCGACCAGACACCCCTTTACGGAACTTTCATTGCAAATCTATACAGTTGGCAAACCTGTGGTAGGATATCGAGTCTAACCCCCCCTGTTAAGGCTTTAAGGTATGATTTCCCTTCAAGAGCTGCGCTGGCGCGGCCTCATTCAAGATATCTCCGATGAAGCGGGTGTCGAGAATTTAGTTGCCGGGGACGGCTGCTACGTTGGCTTTGACCCCACGGCAAAGAGCCTCCACATCGGCAACCTCGTCTCGATCCTCGTGGCGATTCACCTCGGGCGGGCGGGGCTTAAGCCGGTGCTCCTCTTTGGTGGTGCTACCGGTGCCATCGGTGATCCATCGGGCAAACGTGCGGAACGGCAACTTCTTGAGCGCGCAGTCGTCGACGCGAACGTGGCGGCGATCTCGGCCCAGGTAGGAGCGATCATGCACCGCTCCGGAGTGACCGCGGATTTCGTCGACAACTATTCGTGGACCCGCGAGGTAACCCTCCTCGACTTCCTGCGCGACATCGGGAAGCACTTCACCGTGAACTACATGTTGGCGAAAGATTCAGTGAAAGCGCGGCTCGAAGGCGACGGGATCTCATTCACCGAATTTAGCTACATGCTCCTGCAGTCTTTCGATTTTCTGCACCTCTACACGACCAGGAATTGCAAACTCCAGTTCGGAGGTTCGGACCAATGGGGCAACATCACTGCGGGGCTCGAGCTTATCCGCCGCAAAGTACAAGGCGAGGCATTCGCTCTCTCCGCGCCCCTCATTCTCGATAGCCAGGGCCGGAAATTCGGCAAGTCTGAGGGGGGAGCCGTGTGGCTTGACCCAGAGCTCACGAGCCCATTCAAGTTTCACCAGTTCTGGCTCAATGTGCCGGACGCGGATGTGGTGCGATATCTGAAGATCTTTACCCTACTCTCGCTGGAGGAGATCGCCGCGCTCGAAGCGAAGATGCTCGCTGCCCCGGCTGAGCGGGCGGGGCAAAAAGCACTCGCCGACGCTGTGACCACCTTGATTCACGGGAGCGCTGCGACCGAAGATGCAAAGAGAAGCGCGCAGGTTCTCTTCGGGGGCTCCTTCGATGGGCTTTCCGAGTCTCAGCTCGAGGAGATCTTCGCTGACGTACCGTCATCCACCCTTAACCGGGGCGAACTCGGTGGGTTGACTATCGTCGACGCCCTCGTTAATTCAAAGACGCTGGCCTCAAAGGGCGAAGCCCGGCGGCTCATTACGAGCGGCGGAGTGTATCTCAACAACGAGCGGGTAAGCGACCCAGCGCTGATAATCTCCTCGGCTCTCAAGGCAGATACGGGGCTCTTTTTGATGCGAACCGGAAAGAAGAACTACCACCTCGTCAAGATCGCCGGGTAGCCCGTGTTGCTCCACTGCCTCAATCTTAGAGAGACTCAGAAACTATTTTCGACGGTAAGCTGATGCGCCTGCCCCACAACACCATCTCTCTCGAGGGCACCCTGCATCTCTCCGCGACCGGGGAATGGTGGCATGAGGGGCAGCCTTTTACTCACGTGGAGCTGAGCAAACTGTTTCATCGCTCGATCGTCTGGGATGAGTCCACCGCTCGGTTTGTTCTCCGGATTGGGGCAGCAGTCGCCGATTTCACCTGCGCCGACACCGCTTACTTCGTGGGCGAAATCATCGAGAACGCGGCCGGTTGGCAGGTCGTTTTATTCGATGGCTCGACTGAGCTACTCGTTCCGGCAAGTCTTGCGGTGGGCAAGGAGCACCAGATCTACTGCGCGGTTAAGGGGGGACATCGGGCACGACTCTCTCGCCCCGCGCATCAACACCTGCTACGTTACGCGCGCACCGAGAGCGAACTTGAGATCAACGGCGAGCGCGTGCGTCTCAACGAGTCGGTGTGATTCTTTATGGCTTTCGCGCTTGACCAGTTTGTCTTGATAAAGAAGCTCAAAAAAATTGGGCAGATCGTGGCTATCGCTCGATCAGGACAGTATACCGTGGTTTTGGGAGATCTCCGTCTCCACTTGAGGGAGAGCGAGCTGCTCCCGAGCGAAGCGCCCAAGGCCCCCAGCGTACCGAAAAGAATGATCGACATTCCGGAGCGGAATCGCAAACTCGCTCCCCGACTCGACCTCCACGGATACACCGTGGAGGAAGGGATCCGTAAGCTCGATGAATATCTGAACGAGGCGCTCATCGCGGGAATGGCCGAAGTCGAGATCTTGCACGGCTACGGCACGGGACGGCTTCAAGCCGCGGTGCACCGCCACCTTCCTACGCTTCCGTTTGTCTCCGGTTTTAAACTCAACGAACAGAACACCGCGATTACCCGGGTATTCCTGTGATACGACTGGCCCCGAAATTGGTCGCTTCATTACTCCACCCATCCTCCGCTGCACCGTAGAGTCCTCTGAACAAGAGCGCGCCGGAATATCGCCGCAGAGTAACCGTCCTCTGAATATCTAAATTGCTCGGGAGGATCGAACGTGGCACGATCGGGCGTATGCGAACTCGAGCACTCTGCCTCGTCTTGTTTCTATTGGTTGCCCCCCTCTGCGTGTACGGTGAAGTCTCACCGAAAGAGGGGCGCCCCCCCGCTCCATCTATCGCGACAAGCCCCAACGAACCGTGGCCCGATTTTAAACCGGGCGATGAGTTGCCGGTGGCATCATCTCCATGGTGGGAGCAGGCACTCCTGTGGATCCCGAACCGTGTTGCTGACCTCATCGACATCTTCAGAGTCGATCTGGGAGTTGGGCCCGCGGTTGGTGGAGTGGTGCGGGTCACGAAGTACGGGCAGGTCGGTTACCGAATGATGATGCCCGTCTCTGTGCGGGGTGGCCTTTTCGGTCGTGAGGTCCCGGTACTGGTGGAAAGCTCGAATGAATTCGGTGTCGGCCCGCTCTACGTGAATTCGGCTGACCGAAAGGTGTGCACCGGCGAACTCGGCCTAGGGCTCGATATCTTTCTTATTGGAGGTTACGGGGGGATCTGTGTTGAAGAGGTCGCCGACTTTGTTGCCGGGATATTTTTCCTCGATCTCCGGGACGACGACTGGGAATAATCGTGGCTGGTGTTTTTCGAGGCACCTTTGGGGTCACGAATCAGCTCTCTCCTCTTGACTCGTATCGGCGCGGGTAGTACGAAAGTCTTCCTATCCCCTGGCAAGTCGTAAGTCATCCACGAAAGCTCCGCAAGGCGCGGCCGGCTTATTCCGATTGAATACCAGTCTTCCGAAAGCAAACGCGTCTGAGGGCTGTGCGGTAGCGCTCCGCCGTAAAATCGAGCGGTAGCTCCTTTTCGGTACCTGCGGCTGTCGAATTAGGTGCTGTGAAATTAGGTGCTGTGGCATGAGGTGCTGCGGATTGAGATGCAGTCGGTTGAGACGTAATGGCGCTGCAGTGGCTTCAATGGGTCGGTGCCCTCGCCGCGGCGACGTTGTGAGGCGGTTTTATATTTCGTGGGTAGGTGTATGACTCAAGAACTATCTCGTTCCAACTCCCTTTCGAATCTGGCACCGTCCGCATCTTTCCCGGCTGGGATTAGACTGCCCGAGCGAGCTGTTTTCCCGACGTCGCTCCCAGAGCTTGCGGATCCGTTCGCTCAGGCAAATGATCCCACCTTGTCGGTGCTTGATCGGATTAATGGCTGGCTCATGGCGGTAAACACCGTCAACGCCGATCGGCCCAACCGAATTACTCTCCCCACCGCCCTCCCCAAGCCCACCGAGTCCCCCTTTGAGCCACGCTGGTTCGATAAGGGGCGGGGGAATGTGATTCTGGGAGCGGCGATACCATCCGGACTGAAGATCGAGTCCACGGTAGTCCTTGGAACCTTCTGTCCTCTCCTGCCTGGAGACCTACTCGATTTAATTCGGCATCGTCGAGACCTCTCCGACATCGTCAAGCTCGAGCGGTGGATGAGCTCGTGGTTCCCCCGCTTCGACCAGATCCGGGAAACCGTCGGGACCCCACCCCCCGGAGCGAAGCGAGTGGTCTACGTCGTTGAGGACTCCCTTTGGGCCCGTCGAATGAGCACCTTCGTCGATATCCTTCCCGCGGAGATAGCGCCGCTTCTCAAGGACCTGCTCTCCTACAGGGGCGCGCCGGCGATAGAGCGGTGGCTTCGTGATGGCGGCTTTAAGGGTACGATCGAACCGGTCTACACCTCGAATCTAGAGCGAGAGCTCGAGACCGGGTTGCAGGCATTCGAGACCTTTACCGGGATAGACTGTCGCGGCAATCGCGACCATGCCAAAAGCCAACTGCGCTACACCGGAATTTGGCCGAAGATTCTCGGGATCTCTGGAACTGCTGTCGTGCTTGAGCCGGCTGACCATGGGTTTGAGTCGAGCGGTTTCAAATCGTGGGCTCTCACCGCGCCATACGG
>JBILDU010000030.1:0-30149 GCA_044352465.1 Bdellovibrionota bacterium | reverse complement strand
AAAGACTCCAAAAGCGGTGGCAACCCCTTTCCCCCCCCGCAACTTTCCGGGTATCGAGAAACAGTGCCCAAGCACTGCCGTAGCGCCAGCGTAAGCCCCATACGCTGGCCCCCCGAGCGCTGTGCCAATCGCAGCCGCAAGGAGACCTTTCAGAAAATCCCCGCCGAAGGTGAGGGCCCCGGCTTTTTTTCCGAGTGTTCGTAGCACGTTTGTCGCGCCGACATTACCGCTGCCGTGTTCTTCGATCGCGACTCCCTGCGCGCGTGCCACGAGATGGCCGGTGGGAAAAGCGCCGATAAGATAGAAGGGGAGGAGCGATGCTGTTGTAAAAACGATAGTTGTTGCGGTGGTCATCGCGGGCTCTTCAACCTCCCCGGGCTCGTCTGCCCACTCAAAAACATCAGCGCGGTCCGAGGGCGCGAAGCGATGAGATGGCGTGGGCGCGATCTTTATGGTTGAAGATCCAGCTCCCGGCGACCAGAGCGCGCGCTCCAGCCGCGACACATCGTCGGGCGGTATCGTCGTTAATTCCGCCGTCTACTTCGATGTCTACTCGAAGCTTCCGGCGAGCTATTTCCGTGCTCAGTACGGTAATCTTGTCGAGGGTGGAGGCGATAAACGGTTGTCCACCCCAGCCGGGATTCACCGTCATGACCAAGACAAGATCGCAGACATCGAGAACGTCGAAGATCGCTTGCACTGGGGTACCGGGGTTTATCGCGACGCCGTTGGTGATGCCGAGTTGCTTAATGCCCAGGAGGGTTCGATGGAGATGGGTACACGCCTCTTGATGGACGATGATTCGATCGGCACCGGCATCCTTAAAAGCACCGAGATGTTGCTCCGGCTCAACGATCATAAGATGCACATCAAGAAAGAGCTTCGAGGTCGCGCGGGCGATCCGAACAACGTTGTCACCGAATGTAATCGGAGGCACGAAGGAGCCATCCATGACGTCGATATGGAGCCAGTCGGCTCCCGCTCGCTCGACCGAAGCGATCTCGTTACGGAGGTCGCCAAAGTCAGCCGCCAGGATGGAGGGTGCTACGATGATTGAATTATGTGCAGACATAGCGGTTATCGAGCTCGTAGGCGGTCGTCCGTATTATACGGCGATGGACTGCTTGACCGTCAATCCTTCCTTATCTCTTCGGTCAGAACCGTTCCTGGGGCAACTACCACTCCGTTCAGCCACTCGCGCGTCGTCATGCGGCGTTTCCCCTCCGGTTGAGCCTCTTGGGGGGCGAGGACGCCGGTGCCGCAACCGATGCGAAGATGACCACTTGAGACGTCGAGAGCGCCGGGGGGGAGGAGGGGAGTGCTTTGAATCTCCGGAGAAAAAAGCTTTACCCGGCGACCCTCAAGGAATGTGGTCGCGCCGGGGGCGGGATCGAGGGCGCGGATGAGATGAGCTATTTCGTCAGCACTTTTCGACCAGTTGATGATCTGATCAGCCGCCGTAATCTTATGAGCGTAGGTCACGCCCTCCACCGGCTGCGGCCTGCTCGTGAGCGAGCCATCAACTATCGAGAGGATGTCGCGTCTCAGGAGCTCCGCGCCGCCGTGAGCGAGTCTGTCGTGAAGCGAGCGAAAGGTATCTCCCGATTCGATCGGTGTGCGGCTTTCGGAGAATACCGGGCCGGTGTCCAGCCCTGCCTCCATCTGCATGAGGCATACCCCGGTTTCCGCGTCGCCGCTCATCATTGCCCGTTGGATCGGAGCTGCGCCGCGCCACCGGGGTAGGAGTGATCCGTGCACGTTGATGCAACCCCGTCGTGGCAGATCGAGTACCGATTGGGGGAGGATCTGTCCAAAAGCGATCACGACCCCGAGGTCGAACGGGCCGAATGGAGTAAGCTCATCGAGGAATGCTTGCTCCGCCTTACGAATCCGTTCCGGCTGTAGAACCGGAATGCCCCGCTCGACCGCCAATAGTTTAACGGGGGAGCTGTGTAGCTTGTTGCCCCGTCCAGCGGGGCGATCGGGTTGGGTAACGACCGCACCAACGCTGAGGGTCGGCATGTCGAGTAGTGTGCGTAAGCCGACGGCGGCGAACTCAGGGGTACCGAAGAAAACGATGCGGGGACGCGATTCATTCATAAAGCCGACAGTTGTGTGCGGTGGTCTAGTTATCGTCTCGTAGAATCAGGGGAGCTGCAGGAAAGAAAAGACGGCGATCCACCCCCCCCCCCGGAGCTATTCCTCTGGCAACAACACGCCCCCCTGCTTCTTGAGCCATCGCTTGAAAAAATCACGCTTGATGCGGCTCAGGTGGTCCACAAAAAGTACCCCGTTTAGGTGGTCGATCTCGTGCTGCAGGCACATCGATAAGAGCCCCTCCCCCTGCAGTTCGAACCAACCCCCGTGACGATCCTGGGCTTTGACCGTTACCGTGGCGCTGCGGGTGATAGTGTCGCGGTAACGCGGAATGCTCAAACATCCCTCCTCTGAGGAGACCGAGCCGGAGCGTGCCACGATCGTGGGGTTGATGAGCTCGATCGGTTGATTCTGCTCCTCTGAAACGTCGATCACCGTCACCCGTTTCTGGATACCGATTTGGGGCGCCGCGAGCCCGATACCGACCGCTGCAATCATCGTCTCGAGCATGTCGTCAAGAAGATTATGTAGCTCGGCGTCGAATGTGGTCACGTCGTCGCATTGCTCTTTCAGCCGCGCATCGGGATAGATTACTAAATTTCGGACGGTCATAGCGAGAGGTTCCCTCGGTGCTCACTCTTTTTCAACTCTGCCGGAGTTGCTCAGCACCTCACTAGATGTAGCATAACTGGGGGGAAATTCGAAAGAAACACCGCAGCACTATGCCCCTATATGGGGCCGGGATATAGGGAGCCCCCAGTTTTTCTCGCGATTGCGGAGGTGGTGGCCGCATTTTTTTTGTGCCGTGAGCCAACGCGTGAGATACTGTCAATACAGGTATCGAGGTCGGATATGGTGAATCTTTCTCTCCAAGAAGCGCAACTCTTCCGCCTCCTCAGCGGTCTTTTTGGAGGGGAGCGTGTTGTGCCGCAGATGCGAGTAATTTCGGTGTGCGGTGGTGAGTTGCCGGTTCCAGCGAGCGTTGATGCGGCGGCGCTACGCCTTTGGGCCGAGAGTAATCGATGTTTATTCACCGTCGTTGATGCTGATGATAATCCCCGGCTTGTCATCGAGTTTTTTTCAGGGTTCGAACGATTCATCGATCCCACGGAGGCGGAACATCAGCGCTATCTCCCGCCGCTCCTCGAGGCGGCGGGGATTCGTTATGTGACGATCTCGCCGGAGGAGTTCTCCGAGATCCTGGATCCTCAAAGTAGCCTCGATTTGGTGGCATTTTTGCGTGACAAGGTCGACCCCACCTTCGGAGTCTCCGACGACCGTAATATGTAGAATCGGCGAAGGGGTCCCCGCGTGCCCGGCGTAAAGTCTCCTCTGCGTCGCGTCGGGTGCCGAGAGGCTTCTATGGCGAAAAAACTTTCTTAAAAACGGCACGCAAACTGGTTTCAGAAACTACGACCAGGCCCTCAGGGGTTGGGAAACTTCCATAGTCTTAGCATCCCAGTTTTATTGCGAATAGCTGAGGTTGCCCGAAGCTTGAGCAAGCGCTACAACTCCCCTACGATGGAAGCGCGGGAGATAACCCGGAGAGTGGTGTAGGTGAAGAGTTCCGATCTGAGACTAATTTTTGTCCTGGTCATCGTTGCCCTTGGTGTTCAGGCCCTTTGCGGCCTCGCGCCACGTGAGTCGGTGTGGGCAGCGCTTCCCTTTCTCCAGACGATCTGTTTCCCCCTCCTCTTCTTGGTGTTTTGGCGGCTCGCGATTCTTGGGGCGGGAATTCCGCGGCGCGTCCTCGTCCTTGCCGCGCTCTGTGCCATCGGCGCCGCGGCGTTCTCCTTTGCATGGCGGGGCGATCGCGGAACCGATTTTCTGATCGCGCGCTTGCGGGGCGACATCTATGAAGCCGAATCTAAAATTTTCAGAGATCGAATCAACGACGCGATTCCGACCGATTCGGGTGTTCGCGCGGTGCGATATTATCGTGAGCTCGAGAATTTTTCCGAATCTCAGCGAGCGCTCCGCTCAAATCGGAGTGTTCCGGCGATAGTTTGGGGAGGGGCTGAGTGGATATCGGTCTCGTTTCGAACCGGCGATCCCGTCGTTCGTTTAGGAGATTTTGCGCCTAGCCTCCCGTTCGGTGGTGATTTTATGCTCGTCACGCACCTATCTCGGCTGGACATCTCGCGTCGACCGGAGCAGCCGACCGCGGCGTTTCTCGCCAAGACTTTAGCGGGATTGCTGCCGGAGCGGATTGTCAACGGGGTGCGGCTCCCGGCCGGGGGGCCGTCCGCAGAGTTGGCCCTCAAAGATGGTGGTCAGATAATTGAGCGGTGGAAGGGGTTCGCGCACCGTGGGTTCGCTGCATTTGCCCTCGCAAACTACTACCTGATTGCGGCCGTATCCTCGAACCTGTCCGACCGCGAGCTCTTGCGCTGTGCGATTTCGATGTATGTTTTCGGGCGAAAGCGATTCCGTGGTGCTGAAAATCCTGAATTAGCCATGGCGCTCGCCAATAATGAGGGGGTAGCCCGAATGTTGTTGGCAGTCGTTTCAGGTGATCGCGTTGAAGCAGGGCGGGCGCGGAAACTGTGGCGTAGCGCTGCAGAGGGACCTTCGAACCTAAAGCGACTTGTCGGAGCGCCGTACGGTCGGCTTGCTGCGTGGATGAATCAGTCCGTCGACCGTTCGGTTGGACAGCGCCGGGAGGGACGGCGTGTGCGGTCGAAGACCGCAGCACCTCTGGTACCGTAATCTTGCATATTCCCCCGGGGTTTTTTAGAGTCCGACCATGTTATCAGACACCGACATATCGACGCAGCTCCCCTTTGTTCTTGCCGAAACCCACTTTGACTTTCTTGGTGAGCGCTACGAGGGGAAGGTTCGCGACACCTATCGGCGCGGCGATGAGCGTATCTTGATTACCACCGATCGGCTGAGTTGTTTCGATCGGGTGGTCACCTCTGTTCCGTTTAAGGGGCAAGTGCTTAACGAGCTGGCGATTCATTGGTTCAAACTTACCGAGCATATCGTTCGTAATCATATTCTCGATGTCCCCGATCCAAACGTGATGCGGGTGCGTAATTGTGCGATTCTTCCGGTGGAAGTGGTGGTGCGGGGGTATCTAGCAGGGAGCGCCTGGCGTGACTACACGGCGGGGCGGCCGGTGAGTGGGGTAAGCCTCCCGCCTGGCTTGAGGTTTGGTGACCGTCTGCCGGAGCCCACATTGACGCCATCGACCAAAGCACCTCGGGGGGAGCACGATGAGCCGGTGAGTGAGGCGGAGATCGTTGCGCGTGGGATCGTCGATCGCCGTCTGTGGGACGAGGTAAGGGAGGCCGCTCTGAGTCTGTTTGCCCTGGGGCAGGCTGAGAGCGCGCAACGTGGACTGGCGCTCGTCGATACAAAATACGAATTCGGATTAGTGGAGGGGCGACTAGTTCTCGCGGATGAAATTCATACACTTGATTCTTCGCGCTATTGGGTTGAGGCAACGCTGCAGGAGCGGCTCGCGCGCGGTGAGGATCCCGAGATGCTCGATAAGGAACCGACCCGCCAATGGCTCTTAAAGCAAGGTTTTAAGGGTGATGGCCCAATTCCTGTTTTTACCCCGGAACATCGGAGCGCGATCGCTCGTCATTATATCGACTGCTTTGAGCGGATCACGGGTCTTGCCTTCGTTGGAAAGACCGGCCCGGTGTTGCCGCGGATAGAGGCGGCACTGCGTAGCCTCGTCGGGTGAACCTGTTTTTAAAAGTCGGCTCCAGCCAATTCTTGAATCGCTTGAGCATCGCGTACTCCTACCCCTGAACCAGCTCTCAGATGAAAGAAGTTACTGGACGGGTAGTGGTGCCGGATTGAACCGCGGCCGACACGACCAGGAGGCCGGCAACCTGCTTCGTTGCAACGTCCGCTCGCTCAGGATGGTATTTGGTTGACATCGCCGCGTGCCGATACGTACTGTGGAAGTTGCGGCTAAAGTGCAAATAGTTGGTTTTAAAAGATTTTATGCAGATCTTGCTGTGGGCTCTCGTCCTCGTTGCAACCGGCGTGTATATCTCCGGGCCACTCGTTGATCCGGACCTGTGGTGGCATATCACCGTGGGGCGGTGGATTCTCGCTCACGGTGCGATTCCGACGGTCGATTATTGGAATATGTTCGGGCTCGGGGAGCCGTGGCGAGCATACTCTTGGTCAAATGAAGTTGTCTTGGCGCTCATCGAGGGGCGTTTCGGAGCACACGGCCTTTTAGCGCTTAAGTATCTCCTCGCTGGCCTCATGGGGCTAAGCTTTGGTTTGGCGTTTCGTTCGATTTGTCGAGATGGGTTCATCGCGGCTCTCCTCGGTGTGTTCGCAACGCTCGCCTGCCACAACCATTTCACGTTGCGGCCGCAGTCTCTCGTGTGGATTTTTTTTGCCATCCTTCTGGCTCTTGCCGACCGGATACAGGCAGACGGGCTCTCCCGACGGCGCGTCATCGGTCTCGCTCTTTTGATGTGTCTGTGGGCAAATACTCATATCACGACGGCGCTCGGTATCGGCGCGCTCGCCTTGTGGCTCTTTGTTGGCAAGAGCTCTCTCAGCCAAGTTTTGGTCACTTGTGGGATTGCATTTCTAGGGACTCTTGTGACCCCCTACCTTGGGGGGGAGTGGTTAACGTTTCTCCATAAGACCGGGCATCCGCTGCAGATGCAGGCGATCGCGGAGTTTGCTCCTGCCACCATCATGCAACACTCGACGGCATTTCTCGTCATTATCGTTGCGCTCTGCGGAGCGTTGGCGATACGCCGGCTGAATCTCCTTGAGGTTGGTAAGATTGTTCTCGCGGGCGGATTCACGCTTGCGGGACTCGCGGTGGTAAAGTTTCTGCCGTTTGCCGTTCTCGTCTGGTGTGCCCTGGTGGCGCTGCTCTGGCGGCGCACCCAGTCTGAGCCCGCGCTTCGCGGTAATCTCGGTGAGGGTCTCGAGCGGTTCCGCCGCCTCGTCGACGGGATTCCGTACGAAGGACTCAGCTTTGTCGTTATCTGTACGATAATCGTGAATATCTACAACGTGTGGCCGGAGCCGATCAGTCGGACGATCGTTCCAGTTGATGCGGTCGATTTCATCTCCCAGAAGCGGTTGTCTCATCCGATCCTCAACGACTTCGGTCGGGGTGGTTATATGATGTATCGGCTGAGCCGACCTGACGGTTCGATCGAACACCCTGTGCCGATCGATGGGCGCACCAACGTTACCCCGAAGGCGGTGTGGGAGAAGGCGCACGCCTCTTTCCAAGGAAGTGCGCGCTGGGAGGAGTATCTCAAACTTGTTGAGCCCCAAACGATCTTATGGAAGGCCGAGAGCCCGTTGGTCAGTATTTTAGAGGCGCGCGGTGATTGGTGTGTCGTCTTTCGAAGCGGCACCCCCGAATTTGGCTATGTGGTGTTGGTAACGCGCGCCGAGTTCGCGGCTCGCGCGGATGAATTCTCCTCTTCAAAGTGTGGCAGTATGCCGCAAAAAGAGGAGAAACGGATTGACTCGTGATCGCACAGGGGTTCGAAAGTCACCTCTGGTAGCCCGGAGGGTTGCGAGGAAGTCCCGAGGAGAGGGGGTACTTTAAAAAGCTCGAACCCTGAACGCCGTAGCTGCTTACGGGTGAAAAAGTTTCTTGTCGGAGTGCGCGTGACGTGATGTCACTGCCGTGCGCTGGAGGTGAAAAGAGCCCTCGGCGCGCTGCAGATAGCTCTCGGCGGCAAAAAATAACGACTGCGCGCTATCGCCTGAGCATATTCGATATCGAGATTAATTTATTCCTTCCACGATCAGGCCCATCGCTTTTTCGAGTTTCGCCAGGGCGACGTTGACGTCATGAAGTGCTTGGATCTCGTTCGTTCGAGCCTGAGTCAAGGCAAGTTGCGAATCGAGGACGTCGAGTTGAGTGGCTGTACCGGCATCAAAGCGGGCTTGGGCGAGTCGTAAGCTTTCCGCGGCCTGAGTGACAACCTGCCGTGATGCAGCCACGAGGTCGATCGCGTTCTTATAGGAGTAGAAAGCCCGGCGCACTTCGATGTCGACGTTATGTTCGCCTTGCGAGAGGGCGAGCGCCGCCTCTCGTCGAGCACCCTCGGCGGTGGCAACACGACCCTGTGTGGCGAGGCCGTCGAATAATTTCCAGGTGGCCCGTGCCCCGGCTTGCCACCCGTGTTGCTCATCCCGGCTGCTCGACGAGAAATTCGACTTCTCTGAGCCATATCCACCGAAAACAGAGAGAGCGGGGAGATAGTCGGCACGCTCTAACTCCACTCCGTGTGCGGCCGCGGTGAGGAGAGCGCGGAGCCTTTTAAGCTCCGGGCGAGTGGTGCGACCGTGATCGAGGGCGGCTGGAAGCTCGATCGGCTTTTCGGTGAACGAAAGTTCGCCCTGCACATCAAGGCTCTCCCCCGATTGCTCGAGTCCCAAGACCCGGCTGAGCTCTTCGCGGGCGATCGCCGCGTCGTTGACCGCGCGGATGTACGAAGGACGAGCGTTAGCGAGCGCCACTTCAGCACGGAGGACGTTGAAGTTCGAGACGGTGCCAGCGGCGAGCTTATCCCGCTCGGACTTGAGTTCAGCCCCCAGTAACTCAAGATTTTGACTTTGGACAGTGACTTGCGCCCGGGAAAGGAGAACTCCGAAATACCTTTCGCGAACGGCAAAGATGATATCATTCACGATACCAGCAAGCTCTGCTATCGCAGCGTCGGCGCGGGAGCGTTGCTGCCGCAACGTCTCCGCATTCTTGCCCCCCGCATAGATCGATTGCTCGGCAATAAGATCGACCGCCCAGTTCTCTTGAGTTCCAAATCGAGCTCCTTGGTAGGAGGGGATTCGCTCCTTCGAGATATGGCGAAAATCACTTTCAAGGCGTAATTGGGGGAAGTAGGGCGATCGTGCCGTCACGACCACGCCGTCCTGTTGGGCAACTCGCTCCCGGGCTTTATTGATCTCGTGATTTTTTTCGAGCGCTGTCTCGATAGACCGACGGAGATCGTACACATCCTCAAGCCCGGCAGATGGTATGGTCACGCTCTCCGGCGGGGGTGGCGCCGCGTTCCCGAACACGGGGAGGAACAACACGGGGATGAATAACACGGAGGTAAATAAGCCGGCGACGAGCAGGCTTGAGACAAGCCCTGGCGCCAAAATGCCGGCGCACATGGTTGAACGGCGTGAACGCCGCGAATTGATCCCGCGTGGATTGAAGGGTTTCATAACAATAGAGCTGCCAAATAACACCGTGATCGTGCCCACCCTGGGAGGGGATGTCAAGGCGAGGGGCTGAGATCGGCGGTGCTAACGGGCGGAAATTTTAAGCAATCTACTCCGCGCGGCGGCTCGAACGTTGAGGGTTTTCGCCCGACAAGTGGTCGGTCTCTGTGAGGTGGTTAAATTTGATATCTTTACCGTCGCTTTGCCTGAGCGCTTCGTGGTCGCAGTGAAGGCGCCGCCTTTTGAGCATTGGAAACTCACCCGTATCCCAGCGCGTCCCCCGTCTCGGTCGCGAACCTGCGCCACGAGGTGGGAGCTTAGGCGCGAAAGCTGAACGGTAAGTCCCAGTGACAGGCGGGTCGGCGTGCGCCGAAGCGCAGCCTCGACAGCGGCTCCCCCGTTGAGAACACCTCCTGTTACCACGAGCCCTTCGAGCTCCCCGGTAGGGGTTACCGTCTCGAGTAAAAGCTTTCTCAGATCGAGGTAGGAAAAACGCGGGTTAATCGCCAGGAGGAGTGCAGCTACCCCCGCGACGTGTGGCGCTGCCATCGATGTGCCATCGAAGCGGTCGTAGCCCCCGCCAGGCACCGTGCTGAGAATCTCCACCCCGGGCGCTCCCAGATCGACCGTTGCAGGCCCGATATTCGAGAAGAAAGCGAGGGCGTTCGCGTTGTCTACTGCGGCGACACTCACCACGTTCGAGCTCTTAAAATTAGCGGGGAACGATTCGTAAAAGTCGTTCACCGATCCCTCGTTTCCCGCAGCGACGACGGTAAGAATGTTCGCGTCTTTCGTCGCGTCGATCGCTTGTTCGAAGACCGCTGAGTAATCAGCGCCTCCGAGGGACAGGTTAATGATCTGGACTCCGCGAGTGATGGCATATTCGATTCCGCTGACGATGTCGGCGATGGTACCGGACCCGGCTGCGTCGAGAACGCGGACCGGCACGAGCCCCACCCGCCAATTCATCCCGACAACCCCAGCCCCGTTATTCCCGACTGCCCCGATTGTTCCCGCGACGTGGGTGCCGTGCTCATTCAAGTCAAACGGATCTCCATCCCCGTCGATGGCGTTAAAACCGAGGAAGTCGTCGGTGAAGCCGTTCCGATCGTCATCGATACCGTTAGCGGGTATCTCCGCGGTGTTACGGGCGATGTTCCCGAGGAGGTCAGGGTGAGTGTAGTCGACTCCGGTATCGATGACCGCCACTTTCACGTCCGCAGAGCCGGTGGTGTGATCCCACGCGTCCGCCATATCAAGGTTCGCGAGCGCGTACTGGGATGCTCGGTCAGGATCGTTGGGAAGTGCCGAGGTAAAAACCACCCAGTTCGGCTCGCAGATGGCGTCTGGGGTCATAGCCTTGATCTCACGACAACGCAGCGTGATCGCCGGGGTGGCGGGTGTGACCGCGAAGGAACGCCCTTTTGGGTGGGGGACGCTTGCGAGGGAGGCCGCGCTTTGGGGGGGCGCGATGCTCAAGACTTCGAGCGAGCCACGCGGGGACGCTGTCTGACTAAGAGATGCCGAAGTTGAGCGAAGTGGAGGGGAGGATGAGATCAGGGGAGAGAGCGAGCGCGGCGGAAAACGGACAACGATCTCCTCACCAACCCTGACGAGCCCCGACTGTGCGGACGCCGAAAGGGGCAAGGCAAGCCCAAGTATACTGAGTACCCCACCGCACACAAACTTCATGTTACCTTCTGGCCGAACACCACGCCCTTATTCTAAACCCCCACGGAGTAGCCGTCTAATGCTCGGATCATTCTGCGTCTGCGAAAATTACCGATGAGAGCGATCCTGCGACGGTCTGAATTCTCAGAAGGACTCGTCAGATTCCTGGTTCGAAAGGGTTAATCCGCGCAAATCCGGCACCTTAGGCCGCTCAGTCCGTCGAGCGAATTCAACCGTTCAAACATTGCCCTGGCGAGCGTCTCAGAGCGATTGTAACGAGGTCGGTTGTTTTGTATGACCTCTTGAGAAACTGGGTCACACGGATCGTAAAGATTTTGAGCTCGCCGCTTTTCCGAAGCTACTGTTTAAGATGACGACGATGAAACCGCGCCTTGATCGAAAGATCTTTAGCCTGCGTCACCCCGTGCTTTTTGACGGCCGCGGCGATTTGCAAGCTCGGGTGGCTCAGGACGCAGCGACCCGGATGCTCGGCGGGGAGATCGGAAGTCACGCTGAATTTCTGCGGAGCGTGGAGAGTGCTGGAGTGCCCACGTTCCTCGAATGCACCCGTGCGCGGATACGCTTTGCGGCACCCGCGAGCGAGTTTGAGCTCTTGCCGAACGGATATTATTACAAGGGTGGGGCCGCTCGACAGATGCTGGGTCGTCTTCTCGGAGTGCATGCACCACCTCCACGTGATATCGACCTCGTGCGTTTCGGTGGTGTATGGAACGCCGGTGACACCGCTATTTCAAAGCGACTGATGCCGCTCGATTTCGAGCGTGGGTTCGGAGTAGAGATCTGCTCCGATATGCGGCGTTATCACGCCACCCGCGATCTGAGTGTGAATGAAGTTATCTACGGCAATGGTGAGGTTCTTGCCTCCCCGATCGCAGTGTTTGATACGTTGGGAGGCGTGCTTCGACCGTGTCAGTATATCGGTGGCTCGATTCATCGTGCCCCCGCACTGCGGAGCGCCACCGTCATGAAGATGTTGCGGCTCCGCGCCGAAGGGATCGTTGACGGCTTTCCCTGGGCGCTCATCGGTGTTCCGCCCCGTCAAGATATCGAGCCGTTCGATGTTGCTTTGCAACTGGATAAGGCGTTTGCGCGGTCGCGCCGCGTGGCTGAGGTCTTTATTGATCAGTGTCACGCTGTTGGTATCTTCGCGGATGCTGAGCCCGCGGAGGACAGGTTCGTGGGCAGTCTCGCTACGATAGTTGCGAGGCTCTACGAGCCGGAGCGCCTCTTTCGAAACATCCCGGTCGATATTCTCGCGGCGGCGCGTCAAGCGCAGGCCGAGGCATAGCAGTTGACGGATGAAATGCGGGTCGACCGACGCTTTTTTCAAAAATCTGCTGCGTTCGAGGGTGCCTGAGTGGTATTTTTCGCCAAAACAGGGGAAAAAGTCGTATGACAGACAGCTCTCTCAATCATATTCCAACTACCCCAACCCATCTCCGTGATGTGGATGTGGGGGCGATCGATTGGCGTTCCAAGGACGAATCTTACTGGCGCTTAGTTCTCACACCCGAGCAGTTCGTCGTGTGTCGACGGGCGGGCACGGAACGGCCCTTCACCGGAGCCTACTGTGGGCACAAGGAGCCTGGTCGATATCGGTGTGTGTGTTGCGGTGCCCTCCTTTTCGAGGCCGCGGCGAAGTTTGACTCGGGAACCGGCTGGCCGAGTTTTACCGCGCCGGCTGTTGTGGGCGCGGTTGTTGAGCTTCCGGATCGCTCCCATGGAATGATCCGCGTTGAAGTTCGGTGCGCCCGGTGCGATGCCCATCTCGGTCATGTCTTTGACGATGGCCCTCCGCCAAGTGGTCAACGGTATTGTATTAATTCGATCTGCCTTTTTGCCGAGTCGCCCCGATGACGGCTGTCGTCTCGGCGGAAAAATATGCTGAATTGGTGCTCCGGATGGAGCGGCTGGGGATCTTCGAGAGTGATCTCACCGAGAGGTTTATTCGGGGGGGAGGGCGAGGGGGGCAGAAGATTAATAAAACATCCTCCTGCGTTTATCTCTCTCACGGGCCGAGTGGAGTAGAGGTCAAGTGTCAATCGGGTCGCTCGCAGTCTTTTAATCGGTATCTCGCTCGGCGACTCCTGTGTGAGCGGATTGAGGAGATTCAAGAGGGCAAGCGAAGTGCGCTCGAGCAGGCGCGGGAAAAGATTCGGCGCCAGAGACGTCGGCGAACCCGGCGTCAAAAAGAACGGATGCTTGCGGGGAAACGTCACCGTGGTGCCACAAAGGTAGGACGACGTCCCGTTCGCGACAACGATGCGTAGTTCTAGCGAAGGGTTTCAGCAACGCTGAGGGGAGCGCCGGGGCTCTTTTCTGGTCTAATGATTCTACAGTTCAATCGGTATCGGCGGAGCGGTGATGATTTCGGGCGTGAACCAGGGGGGCGTGATTCCTCGCGGGCGGTACTTGAGCCGTTTGTGTCAAGTCGGGTCGCCGAGGTTTCTTGAAATCGGGGAGATCGATTAGATGGCCTCCCGCGGCGGAGCGTTCGATCGCCTCGATAATCCGGACATCTGCAAGTCCCTCGAGTCCCGATGATTCCGGTTCAGTATGTTCAGTGATACAGCGGCAAAATTCGATAATCTCCGGAGCGAACTGGTCACTCATGGGGTACTGCTCACGCTCCGTTCCTGCCGCCGTTTGCACCTCAAGTGTGAGGGGGGTGTCGAGGTCGAAGGCAGGACTTAGTCGAACCGTGCCGGCAGTACCGATGACGTTGAAATATGAAGTTGTCGTGCTGCCGTAACTCGCGGTGATCGTGGCGATGCGTCCGCTGCCGAAGTCGAGAGTCGCGCTCACGAGTCCGGGGACGTCAGTGAAACGCGGCTCGTTGAGGGCGCTGGCCAGTGCAGTCACGCGGTGCGGCTCAGCACGAAACAGGTAGCGGGCGGCGTTGATTCCGTAGATGCCGATGTCGTACATCGGGCCGCCAAAGAGTTCGCTGCGGGTACGGGGGCTCTCATCGTCGAGTGGGAACGAAACCACCGTATCGACGATACGGGGGAGTCCGATCTCGCCTGATCGGATAATCGCGGCGGCGCGCATATTGCTCCGCTCGAAGTGCAGGCGATATCCGACCATCAGTCGGATGTGGTGCTCCTGCGAGACCCGGATCATCTCTTTGCACTCGGCGCTTGATAGCGCGAGGGGCTTTTCGCAGAGGACGTGTTTGCCCGCGATAGCAGCACGAAGCGCGAAGTCACAATGTAACGAGTTGGGCAGGGCGATATACACCGCATCGAAGGTTCCAGCGGCCAGCGCGGTGTCGAAGTCGCTCTGATCGTAGAGGTGAGCTACGCGGTGACGGCTTCCCAGCTCGCGAAGCTTGACTGGATCACTCGAGATCAGTGCGGTCAATTCAGCAAATTGGGTGGCATGTGCAAAGGCTGGCAGCACCCCAGTTTGGGCAACATAGCCGAGGCCGACTACCCCGAACCGAATCCTCTTTCGCGCTGAGTGATTTAGAAGTCTCACCGTTCCACGGTCGCACGTCGGGGGGGCGTGGAGTATGACGGCAATAAACGCCCCTGATTCGGCGTCAGTCTGGCGCGGTCAGTTGATCGTGCGTTGGCGCAAGGGGAGCGGGGCTACCGGTCCCGTCCGCGGCCATGTCCTCCCCGTCCGCCTGAACGACGTCCCCGTCCCTCGTCAGGACGACTACGGCGTTCGCCACTTGGCGACCTTTCGGGGGTCTGCTCCCCCAGCTCTTCATCGAGGCTCCGCATCTGCGGTTTGAGCATGTGCTCAAGCGCAAACCGATACATGCGGGCGATGAGGAGAGCTGTCTCGCTTTGACTGTCGACGGTGATGCCGGTTTCCCGTACGAGCTCGCTCGCGAGGAGTCGATCGCGTTCGTGAACCGGGATGTTCGCACTACCAAGAAGCTCCTTGAAGTGCTCGCGGCGTGCTGCCATGACTTCATCGTCAGTGGGGAGCGGACTTTGCTTTAGCTCAACCTGGATGTGCCGTTTCAGGTTCATGAACGAGCCGAAATCTTGGGGGCCGATGAGGCTTACCGCTCGCCCAGTTCGTCCTGCCCGTCCGGTACGACCTGTGCGATGGACATACACCTCCGGTTGCTCGGGAAGGGTGTAATTGACCACCAGATCGATCTGTTCGATGTCGATGCCGCGGGCCGCAATATCGGTACCGATGAGGAACCGGAGCTCCCCGGCGCGAATCTTCCCCATGATATAATCACGCTGTTTCTGGGACAGATCAGAGTTAATCCGCCGTGCATCGAAGCCGCGGCGCCGGAGGAAAACCTCGACGAGTTCGGTATCTGATTTGGTATTGCAAAAAATGATTGCTGAGCGTGGCTTCGAGGTTTCCAGGAGATCGGCTAGCGCCGTCACTTTCGCTGTCAATTCACCGGGGAGTTCGTAGTAGCAATGCTCAATCGCAGGCATCTCCTCCGCCGGGGTCTCGATGATGATGCGCCGCGGTTCGGCGAGAAACGACAGGGCCAACGATTCGACCCGATTTGATATCGTTGCGCTTATGAAAAGACCTTGGCGTTGACGAGGGAGCTTCGCCAGAATACCCCGAACCTCCTCGACGAAATCCATCGACAACATCTCGTCCGCTTCGTCGAGCACGAAATACGAACAGGTCGATAGATCGATAAGTCGTTGCCGGATGAAATCATCGATACGACCGGGGGTGCCAACGAGAATGCGGTGATCCTCATCGATCGCGCGAATCTGTTGTTGGCTTGGCACTCCGCCGATGAGGCACACCGGCTTCAGGGAGCTGATGGAGCTGATGACCTCGCAGATCTGTACCGCTAATTCACGGGTCGGCGTGATAATAAGGCCCGTTGTATTCTCCTGGTCGGCCATGTGCTCAAGTCGCATGAGGAGCGGAACCACAAACGCCAGGGTTTTGCCGCTGCCGGTCTTCGCCTGGACAATAAGATCGGTACCTGAGAGCGCTGCCGGGATCGTCTTCGCCTGCACGGGCGTCGGAGACTTAAAACCGAGACGCTCAAATGCATCGAGGAGGGCTCGGCTGGGGATGATATCTTCAAAGTTGAGAGTAGGGGCGGGTGTCGCCGTGAGTTCGCTTGCCGCGAGCATAGGTCCTTAGCCTTTTAATCTTATATGTCCGGATCTACTCGAGAATTCGAAGTGGTCGGACGGTACGTTACTACGTGCCGGGCTATCGGTCTCGTGCAGATGTAACGTGCGCGGTACCTTCCGGGTGGGAGCAGCCTATCACAGCGCTGTGAAAAACTCTAATAACCCCTCGGGATGACCCAAACAGGTCGTGTTTCGTGGGCCTTGCGGTAGCTTCTTTCCGACCGGGGCCGGGGATACTTAGACCGCGCCCCGAGCTGTCCCTCCCGGTGGACGTTCAAAGACGCCGAGGCCGAGCTGACTTCGCATGACGTGCATTATCGCACCGGCGATTAGGTTCGATGAGCGGCTTGAGTAGCCCCCGGACAGCACCATCACAATTGGGATCTCTCGCCGAAAAGCTTCAGCGAAGACAAATTCGTCGCGACGGTAGATCGCACCCTCGGATATCCGCATACGACCGAGCCTGTCACCTGAAAAGATATCGGACCCAGCGCTGTACATAATCAGGTCGGCCGGGAATGTGTCGAGCGCCCGGGGGAGTTGGATGCGTAGGAGCGTCAGGTACTCTTCGTCAGAGATCCGGGAGGACACAGGGAAGTTAAAATTGATCTTCGCGCTCGCTGCAGGGTCGTGAGGGTAGATCTCGCGGTTATGGATATCGAAGAGGCAAACCTGTGGATCGGCTCCCAGGATAGAAGCGACACCATTGCCCAAATGGGCATCGAGGTCGACGTTCAATACGCGCAGATCCGGTTTGTCGATCTGCAGGGCGCGGATCGCCACCGCGGTATCGGAGAAAAAACAAAATCCCTCAGCTGAGGAGCTCTTCGCGTGATGAAATCCACCGCTGAGATTGATCGCCCAGCCGTGCTCGGTGGCGAGACGCGCGGCGAGAAGGGTGCCGCCGACTGCGTACCGGAGTGGATTCAGTAATCCGCGCTCAATCGATTCGGAGGGAAAGGTGCGCAGCTCCGGAAGTCCCATCACCGTTGCCACGAGGGCTGGATCCGCTACCTTCGCGAGATAGTCGTTCTCATGGGCGAGACTGAGGAGGGTGTTACTCGCCGGCTCCGGGGTAAAGGTGGCATCTGCGTGGAAATTGAGCCGGTGTTTCAGTTCGTGAAATATCTTGCTGCGTTTATTAAACTCAAAAGGATGGCGTCCCTGAATCTCACCTAAAGCGATGTCGTATTCCGGGTGAAAAACCAGAGGAATTCGCCCGTGCCGCATCAGGCTCGGCAAACGGGATGATTCGGTCGTTGCGGGGTCCTTTTCCCAAGTAGCTGGGGCACCCGGTGTTTGGGATACGTGCATAGCAGTCGGATTTTATGCCTCAAGGAGATGAGATGCAAATACGGCGAGCTGGTCGCGAGAAAGAGCGCACACCCGCCCTCACCGGCGGTGAGAGGCGAGAAGCCATTGAGGTAAGGGCCGGGTTTTTAGACTACTTCTACACAGAGAGGGGTTAAAAACGAGGACACACGATGTCGTGGTCCCAAAATGCGGTGAGATCAAACTCTTCCGGGGGGGATTCGTGAAACGAACCACGATCGCGGTGGGGGTCGTCGGGAACAGCGCGGAGGGGAAATCGCTCGGCGTAGGCCGGCGGCGCTGTCTCGGCACCGTGCTCCGGAGAGGTGTGCGGGAGGGTTCGGAGAACGGAACTCATTTTCTCTACGACCATGGTAACCACCGTGCCTCAGCAAAGAGGTGGCGCCTATGATGAAGCTTGCACCTGAATCAGCGAGCCGCGGTTGTTGAGCCTACCCGCAGAGGCAGCTGCGTGAGAGATAGGACGAGGATGCGTCGGGTGCTTAGGGCCGCAGGCCGTTTGGGCCGCGACCGGTCTTCGTTACTTTATCAAGGATATTAACTCGTTCGCCGCTGACTACAGAGAGTTTTTTCCCGAGCGCCGCGCCGACCGAACTTTCAAGGTAGCGCAGGTACGTTTGCCCTAGTTCGAGATTTTGCTGCGGAGCAGCGTGGCGGAAGCCGCCCTGCCACTCCACCGAACTATCTGCGGTATAGCGCCCTCCGCCGCTTCGCGCAGCGGTGAGATCGTTGCGGGTCAGCTGCCCGTCGGTGTGGCGATGCTCAAATTTTCCGCGTGAAAAGTCAGGTCCGTATGCCCGTCCTGAACCATCAGCGAAGAGAAAGCGACGAGCGGCGAGGGTGACCGGCGAGGTCTTGACGTGTTGCTCGAGCGAGGGGAGCTGCTCAACGACCGGAGCGGCTACCTGTTCGCTCGCGGCGGTCACCGCGAGCTTTACCGGAGTAGTCGACGAGTGTTGTCCCACAGCGCGCTTCCGCGGCGACGTTGCTGATGGAGTTACGGCGAGGAAAAGAGCCACTCCCAAAACTATCCCGAAAGTTAAGAGGAGGGCGAGACGGGGCACTGAAAAGCGTTGCACCGGGATAGCGACGGTGGCGCACGGGTCCGTTTGGTTGACTCCGAATATATCGCTCGCGGTACCGAAGACGCCGGTTTGAGTTCCAAGATTGACTGAGTGTCGCGAGGGTTCCGCGTTGAGGGTATCGTCGTGGAGTGGAGTTTTTAAACCCAGCATACCCAGTAAAACCAGCTCTCGATGGGGCACATGACCCGAGCCCGATGAACAGGACAGAGTCATTTTTTACGGCCGCTCGGGGCTCCCAAATGCCCCAACGCCTAGTAAGATCAGCTACTTGCGCGTCTTGCGCAGGGCTGCCTTTCCCCCTTATCCAAGACAAACGCTGAGATGCTTCAGCGAAATATCGAGCCTGGAGTGGCGCGGACGGCGCGGAGGCAATCCCGGATTTGCCCATCTGAATATGGGCGCTGCACGCTAGAGCCCCGCGAGAGCCCGATTTGCCTGAGCGACTGAGCGTTGAAGCTCGGGACGGTTTCCGGCCAGGCGGATGAATTCACGGTAGAACATAATCGCCTCGGCGCGATGTTCGAGCATCTGATGGGCCACGCCGAGGTTAAAAAATGATTCGGCGTCGGTCGGCTCGTTCGCGACCGCGATGGAGAGGTGCTGAATCGCTTGCGCCGGCTTCCTCTCGATGAGATACAGGTGCCCGAGGTTCCGGCGTGCTTCGCGATCTCCGGGATTGTTCCGGAGCGCTGCTTCGTAGTTCTGTGCCGCCTCGCCGAAGCGCTCAAGTTTCACGAGGGTTGCGGCGAGATTGTTGTGTCCCTCGGCAAAAGCGGGGTTTTGGCGAATCGCTGTTTCGTACATCCCCGCTGCTTCGTTTAGGCGACCGGCATTAAAAAGCACTACCCCGATATTATTGTTGGCGAGGGGAGAGTTAGGATCGAGTCGGAGTGCTTCGCGCCACGTTGCCACGGCAGCCTCAGTCTGATTCATTTGGGCCAGAGCGAATCCCAGATTGATGTGGCTATCGATGTCGCGTGGCTGTGCACCCACGATCGATTTAAAATGCTCCGCGGCGGCGGGAAATTCACCCCGGCGAAGGAGCTCAAGCGCGATATTGTAGCGCGCCAAGGTGAGGTCGGGCTTAATGTTTAGAGCCGCGCGATATTGCTCGATCGCTTGTGTTCCCCGATTTTGCCGCGCATATACGAGCCCCAGATCGTTCATAAGTTCGGCTGCGGTGGGGTTGTGCTCGATTCCCTTTTTATAAGCTTCGACGGCATTGCTCATGTCTCCAACCGCCGCATAAGCCGCGCCCAGCGCGTCAAAAGCGCTCACGAAGCCGGGCTCGAGGGTGATGACCGTTTCCAGGTTTTGGATCGCTTCGGTCGAATGGCCCCGCCGTAGTTGAGCTATGGCCAGATTGTAAGTGGCTATCACCGCTTTCGGCTCGACCGCGAGAGCACCCTGCCATTCACGGATGGCGGCGTCGAGGTCGCCCTGCTGGGCATAGGCAAATCCGAGCGCTGTTCGTGCTGGCACATCCTGAGTGTGTGCTGAGATGAATCGCTTGAGATCGGCGATCGCTTGGGGGTACTCCCCCCGATCGAGCGCCGCCGCGGCGTTCCTAAGCTCGCGATACTGGGTTTCGAGCTCAACCCCAACGATAACGTTGAGCGAATCCGGCGCCGCTCGTCGGGGGGCTGCACTCTTCGCGAGCCCCCGGGCGGTGTCGGAATGCGGAGGGACCGCTAGCTTCCATTCGGCGATCGCCTCTTTGAGGCGACCCTGTCGCAGGCGAATCGTACCGAGTCCGTTGTGAGCCTCTCGATAAGTGGGGTCAATCTGTAACGCGGTGTGAAACTCTCGCTCAGCCTCATTGGTGCGTCCACCATCCAGTTCGGCCAGACCGAGGTAGTAATGAATCGGAGCTGCACGAACACCTCGGGTGATAGCGGAGCGCCAGGTTTCGATGCCCTCATCTTTTTCGCCGCGGGCGATATAACTAAGACCGAGATTCAACGCTCCGTCGGCGTGGCGCGGCTCCAGGAGGAGAGCTCGTCGATAATTATCGATGGCTTGTTCGTTCAGACCTTGGGCTGAATACACTACCCCGAGATCGAAGTAAGCTTGAGGATCTTGAGGAGCTAAGCTTATCACCCGGCGATAGTATCCCGCCGCATCGCCGTAGCGTCCGAGCCGATAGGCGATGAGGCCGAGGTTGCTCAGAGCGCTGCGATCCTTTGGATTCACTTTAACGACGGCTTCGTATTGGGTGGCCGCCTCGGGGAGCTTGCCCATTGCATAAAGCTCCCGAGCGCTTTGCGCAGCCGCTGTCGGCGATGCGGGGTGGGGTGCCGCCGCGACAACCTGCTGCGATCTCGGAGTGGGCGAGTCGCCAGTGGTGGCGATATTTTTCGTCGGAGTCGCACAGCCTGCCAAAGCGCAGAGGCATGCGAGATGGACGGTGGCAGCCAGAAACGGTTGCTTCATGGAGGAGTCGTTCATAGGGAGGCCCTCGGAGTTGCATCATAGCGGGTTAGGCTCGTTTCGGGATACGGTCCTTCATCACGCTATGAAGCATTATAGTAACAAAAGAGCGATTCCTCTGGGTACACTCATTTTCTGTCTGGGATTTGTTGGGTGTGCTTCCGATACCGCGAGCATTGATCCCAATCCCGCGAGCGAGCAACGGGCGGCGCTTGCGTTCCCTTACCCGACGGTGGGCGTTGCTGTCCCGCGTGGCACTGAACCCCGCTCTGATGAGGCGATCGTTGCGCTCATAGAGTCCCGGTTCCATCTGCACCGACGGCTGGCCGAGCTCCCTATTCATGTTGTTGCGGTGGGCGGAGATGTCCTTTTATTGGGCGTTGTTCCGACCGATGTTGAGAAGATCCTGGCAGGGCGATTCGCCCTTGATACCGCGGGAGTTGAGCGGGTCGACAACCAGCTCTCGATCCTCCCTCTGGAGCGATCGTCTGAGGCCGCGCCGACGGTGCGGAGCGATGCCGCACTTGTCGATGATGCTCAAATGGCGCTCAAGCTGTCGCGGGCGCTCGCTGAATCAGCCATTACCGTCACCGTCCGACGCGGTGTCGCCCGATTGGCGGGGGTAGTGTCGAGCGAGGGGGATAGGGTGTACGTCGACGAGATCGTTGGTGGAGTTCCCGGTATCCGGTGGGTCCGAAACGGTCTCTTGGTACAGTCAGGCAGCAACTAAGTCAGTCGTGTGTCCTCAATCGGAGTTGGGCATTCAACCCGTGCGCCGAGGTGCTGTCGCGTATGATCGCTATCATGAGAGTTCGGTGAGCGGATGGGGTCAGCGATAGCCCTCCCTGGCCGATGTTTCTCGTTGCCTTGGTTGGCAAATCCTCTTATCGATTAAATGATGGCGATTCGGTGAAATTTGAGGTTTTTTTTGGGGCACCTCTCTTTATTTCAGATGCGAGGTTTGCCATAAGAGTGGAGGTTTCGGAGCGTTGCTTTAGCAGGGTTGTGAAAAGGTCCCATGGATGGGGCTTTTTCACAGGCCTGTTAGGGACTCCTCCGAGAGTCGCCAAGATCTTTTGAATTGAGAGCGCCGCGGAGGTGCTATTCCGATGCGAGAAAAACCGATGGATAAAAAATCGCAGGATTTAAAACGGTGGTACTCCCAGCGGCTGAACGATCTCTATCTTCGCATGGTGGAGGCTCAGGAGCGTTCGCCCGAGGAGCTGCAAAAAGTTATCGATGCTGAGGCTGGTGCTCAGTACGACTTTATCCCGCGAGATGGCGACTTCACGACGAAAGACGTTGTCCATTAACGGTGCTCTGTTAACCGTGCTCTGTTAACGGCGCTCTGTTAACGGCGCTCTGTCAACGGGATTCTGTCGAAGCTGATCGTTGCGCCGAGGACTACCTCTCCCGCTCTATTCCGGCAACCCCGGTGGTTGAGCCCCGGGATACACAAGAGCATCCGCAGACATAAGCGATGACGTCACAGACCTTTCACGATTTCTTTCACGTTGTTCTCGTTGAGCCGGGGGAAAGCCGCAACATCGGGTCGGTCGCGCGAGCGATGAAGAACCTGGGGTTTTCTCATCTTCACCTGGTCGCCCCACCCCATTTTGATCGCGAGCGCGCGGCGATGACGGCGTGTTGGGCCGATGATGTTCTCGACGCGCTCAAGGTTCACCCTACCTTGGAGGATGCCCTGAGCAAGTGCGAGCACGTTATCGGCTTCTCGGGACGCGAGGGGAAGAATAGGGGTGCACCGCTTAATTTACTTGAGTGGGGCGAGTCGCTTGCTGGCGCTGTGCCCCAACGCACCGCGCTGGTCTTTGGCCCGGAGGACAACGGGCTTCGGCAGGAGCACATCGAGCAATGTCGCTTGGTGCTGCGAATCCCGTCGTCGGCCGCATGCCCGTCGTTTAATCTCGCCCAAGCAGTGATTCTCGCGTTGTTTGAGATCGCTCGACGAGATCCGCCGGTCGGTGAGGTCGCGCCGGAGCGTATCGCAGCGGTATGGAACGATTACACCCAGCTCGATAGGCTCCTCGATCGGGTGATGAGTCTCTCTGGCTTCGTGCGCGTTGGAACCCCCGAGCCGGTACCGGGGCTGGTGAGGAATCTCTTTCGGCGAATCGATCTCGACAAGCGGGAGATGGGGATATTGCTCGGCCTATTCGGTCGCCTCGATCGCGTTCTCAGCGCGGAAAGCGAAGGTGAATCCTCCTGAGCCCAGGGGCTGATTGAGCCTCGCGGGGTCGTCAAACGACTCGACTGCCAGTGAGGCTGCGGCGCGTCATACGGAAAAACCGCGTCTCCCGAATAACCTCCGCCTTTCCGGGCAATTTATGGAGGCAGTGATGGATTCAACGTACCGCGAGGGTCGGGTCGAAGTCGATGGCGATCGGTCGCGCGGCTCACTCGGTGATGAGCTCGCCGCATCTTTCGCCGGTTGGGTGACGCACCGAAAGGATGAGTTCGCCGAGCGAGTCGATGAGGTAGCTGAGCAGTTGTCGCAGGCCGCGCGTCATTTGGCGCGCCGGCAACCTGGAACTGCTGCACTCCTGCGTTTGTGTGGGGCGCGTCTCGGTTCAACGGCAGCGCTGATAGCGGAACGATCTCCCACCGACCATCTTCGTCGAGCGACGCGAATCGCGGAGGCTCATCCGACTCTTTTCGTCGGTGGGCTCGTCGGCGGGGCTCTCGCGGGGGTCTTGCTTACTCGGCCACGCCGAACTCAGCGCGGATCAGCTTCGAGGCAGAGGGATTAAAGGCAGTGGGCACGACGTGGCTGTCGTCGATATTTCGCGGGGCTCTCGTGGAGGCGCGTGAGCGCGCGCTGGTGAGGGTTCTCCTGTCTCTTGGGATCGGACTCGTGTCGCTCGGTGTGGGGATATGGCTGAGGCGCTTTTTGCCGGGATTTGCGATCCTTCTGGGGGCCGGGTGTCTGGCGCTTTGCGCTGCCTATCTCCTCGAACGAGTGAACAGGCGCTCCGCACGAAGCAGAGAGGCCGCGTCTTCCCATTCAGGTGGCCGCACTGAAGCTGCTGCTCGGCCGCTGGACCAGGGGGGCGGAGTGAACCTCAGCCCTTTAAGGGAGCCGGAGGGGCCCGAGGCTCACGTTGTTTCTGGTGCACTGGAGGGGCTTGTCGGTTCGGTTGTCGGATTTCTTATCGGCTTCGTGGCTCTGGGGACGATCGTTCCGCGCCGGCGCCCCCGAGCTCAGAGAGCTTCGCGATAAGCGAAGACCCTTCATGAAAAGTACAATCGCTCCTTGAGTGCCACACCTAAACTGCATTGCCCATGTGAGTATGGGCAATGCAGGCTGGGCACACGAGGTAACACCATTCTGGGCCTGCTCTCAGGAGAAAAAACGCTCTGGTCGTGGTCCTAGTGGTTCGACCATTAAATTCTTTCACCTGCAAGGTAATAGAATTTATGCTCACCACTAGTCCTGAGTTAGTTTTTCACTCCGCGGGAGTGAAAAAACTTATTGGTCGAAGGACTAGTTTGCCGCGGTCTCGCTCTTGATCACGATCTTGGCGAGGCGCTTTCCCAGCCGCCGCAGCTCGCTATTTTGCATCTCCGCGTTCAAGACCCCTGGATCAGCGCGTGAGGGACCTTTCGTCGTGAGCTGACGGCGTCGTAAAGCTGCGCAGCTCTTCCCCCAATCGTTCAGGAGGGAGACCATCGTATTGCCTGAGGCTGAGCCGCTGCCGAGCAGAATCGAGAGATCCTCGGCATTCACGGTACCGTCGCGGTTCAGATCGTTGGGGCAATCGGTGCACGGTGAGCCAAGGTTCGAAAGCACGATCGTCAGGTCGGCCCCGTTGATCTCTCCATCAAAGAAGAGGTCCGCGAGGTAGTTCACCTTGTAGGTCGCTCCGGTTGCACCGAAAGCATTCAAGACCGCTACCACGTCGTTAATGTCGACTCGCCCATCGGATACGACGTCACCCAGGCACTGCGGGGCCTGCTGGGCGGAGGCACTACCGATACCGATACTCGCGCCTAACGCCAAAATGACCAAAGAACGACGTAATTTCATGCTTCCGCTCCCTCGATGAGTGCCTCATAAATCGTGCTGGTGTTTATATTGAGTCAGCACGATTTCGTCAAACGCAGCGAAGGAACTTTTTGGTGCGGGGTACGAAAAGACATCGCCGCGCGTGGGCGTTACTGACAAACGCGAGCCGACATTCAGCGATTGGCCCATTCACGGAGATGGAGTTCATAATAACCGCCGTGAGTGGCGCAGCGCGGTCCTATTGCGGCACCGGCGGGAGCGATCCGAGTCGACAGCTCTGACGGGGGACGAACGATGCAGACGCCGCTACCGTTGAGTCGATTGTGCCGCCGTTCAAGAGGGGTCGTCATAAGCTCACCTACCAGGCAAGGAAGTCCGGCCGTGCGGAGCTCTTTGAGCATGACATTAACCCGGGTGTAGCTTTTAATCGGATACCACAGGGCGATACACGCGGCCGGGGCACGGGTAGCTGCGGCGATGATCGCCCGCGGGATAGTCTGCCAATCCGCTTTGACGTTCCACGGAGGATCCACCAGTGCGAGTGTGGTGCGTTCCGGTTCATTTGAAAGTTCACCCAATGCGGCGACGCCATCGCTGCATCGGGTTTCAAACCGATGGGTCGAAGTAGCCTCAGCAAGGTGGGCGTGAGCCTCCGGATCGATCTCGTAACACGTCACGGTGTCGGACGGTCGTAGAAGAGTGCTCAGGATTATCGGTGAGCCGGGGTAGCGCTCCAGACGTCCCGCCGTGAAGCCAAATCGAACCACCGCCTCGAGATAGTCTTTGAGCGCGCCTTCCGCACATTCGGCACCGCCATCAAGTAGTCGTCCGATACCCGCCGTCCATTCGCCGGTGGCTCCGAGACGATATACTCCGCTGCCACCGTGACAGTCGATGATCGAGAGGGGGTGGGGCTGGCGCTGGAGTTCACGGACGAGTGCGCCCCAAACGACGTGCTTCCACACGTCGCCGATATTGCCGACGTGAAAACGGTGGCTGTAATCAGGCCGCTCAGCTGAGGCGGCGTAATGTTCAGACATGGCAGTACGATACCGTGAAAGGGAGCGCGACGCCACCGCCGTTGCTCCCCTGAACGCTTTCCGGCATACTCCCGGCATACGTTTCACCGCCATTATTTTCGAGCGCCGCCTTTGGCGGCGCGCTTGTACACCGCGGTGCGCATTTTCATTCATTTTCGGAGACCGACGCATGACGACCGAATACGCCTTTTCGATGCATAAGGTGAACAAGATCTATCCCGGAGGGAAACAGGTCATCCGGGATATCAGCCTCTCCTTTTTCTACGGGGCGAAGATCGGGGTGCTGGGTCTCAACGGCAGCGGTAAATCGACCCTCCTGAAGATAATCGCGGGGCTCGATACGGAGTATCGCGGTGAGATCACCCGGCAGGAAAAGCTGACGTTCGGGTATCTCCCGCAGGAGCCCGAGCTGAACTCGGCAAAAGACGTGCGTGGAAACGTTGAAGAGGGTCTCGCCGAGACCGTCAACGCGCTCAAGCGCTTCGAAGAGATCAGCACCCAACTGGGAGACCCTGACCTCGATCCCGATAAAATGGAGAAGCTCATAGAGGAGCAGGCGAAGGTTCAGGAGACGATTGAAGCGCTCAACGGGTGGGAGCTTGATCGGACGATCGAGATAGCGATGGATGCACTCCGTCTTCCCCCCGGCGACGCTGATGTAAAGGTCCTCTCCGGTGGAGAGAAACGCCGCGTCGCGCTCTGTCGCCTGCTCTTGCAAAAGCCGGATATCCTCCTCCTCGACGAGCCCACCAACCATCTCGATGCGGAGTCGGTATTGTGGCTGGAGCAGTTTCTTCAACGCTATGAAGGTACGGTCATCGCGGTGACCCACGATCGATACTTCTTAGATAATAGCGCCGAGTGGATCCTCGAGCTCGATCGCGGTCACGGGATACCCTGGAAAGGGAACTACTCCTCGTGGCTTGAACAGAAGAAGGATCGTCTTGCTCTCGAGGAGAAGCAGGAGACGAAGCGCCAGAAAACCCTGGAGCGAGAGCTTGAGTGGATCCGGATGAGCCCACGGGCGCGTCAGGCGAAGAATAAGGCGCGTATCACGGCGTTCGAGGAGCTTGCAGCCCAGCAGGAGAACGAGAGGATTGAGGAAGTCGAGATCTTTATTCCCACCGGCCAACGCTTGGGGGGTAAGGTGATTGAGGCGGAGAATATATCGAAGGGTTATGATGGGCGCGCGCTCATCGAGAATCTTTCGTTTAGTATCCGGCCCGGTAGTATCGTGGGTATCATCGGCGCGAACGGCGCCGGTAAATCTACCTTGTTTCGAATGATCACCGGCAAAGAGAAGCCCGATAGCGGGACAGTCTCGGTCGGTGATTCGGTGCAGCTAGCTTACGTCGACCAGAGCCGCGATGTCCTCAAGGATGAGAACACGGTGTGGGAGGAGATCTCCGATGGCCCGAACGAAACGATTCTGGTCGGAAAGAAGGAGGTGTCGGCGCGGGCGTATTGTGCTCGGTTTAACTTCACCGGAACCGATCAGCAAAAGAAGATCAAGATGCTCTCCGGCGGAGAAAGGAACCGGCTTCATCTCGCGAAGCTCTTGAAAACCGGTTCAAACGTTCTGCTCCTCGACGAGCCGACGAACGATCTCGATGTGAATACTCTTCGAGCGCTTGAGGACGCCCTGCTGAAGTACGCCGGGTGCATCTTAGTCATCAGCCACGATCGGTGGTTTCTCGACCGCATCTGCACCCACATCATGGCGTTCGAGGGGGATAGTCGGGTCGTCTTGTGTGAGGGGAACTTCCAGGACTACGAAGAAGATAAGAAGAAGCGGCTCGGAGCTGACGCAGTCCAGCCGAAGCGAATTAAATTTAAGCCGCTGACACATTCATAAAATCGGGTAGTGCAGCACATCGCTGGAGAATCGCCGATTAAGTTATGGTGTTTTCGCAGCCCACGCTCGGACTTCCGGAGCCAACACCTTTGACGGGGCATTCGGGGCGTTAATTGAGCTGAAAACGTGTGATCGACCGCATAGCGGAGCCCGCCTTCTGTGCTTACGCTCACCTCCTTTTAACGGGGGAGGGGAGATGTCGCTACGGGGGCTCATTGTTGTTAGTGTCCTTCTTCTGGGAGGGTGTTCGCACGGTTCCACAAACGGTGGGGTGACGGCGCAGGTGTCGTCGGACCAGCAGACCTCCTCTATTCCGGAGATAGCCCGGTGGGAGTCGCAAATGCGCTCCTTTGGGCTCACCACTTGCCAGGCTCTGAAACGCTCCGATATCTCCTTCGATGAAGCTTTGGCTGCAACCTACTACGATGCAGCCTGGGTCTTCTATCAGATCGGTGACTATCTCGATGAATCCGCCTGGTATGAGTGCGCCTCGGCCGCGTTAAAGATCTATCGTGACCGCTATGTCCTACCCAATAACGGGGCGATTCCGGGGTATTGGAACTTCAGCCGGGGGCTTACCGAAGATTATCTTCGTACCGGCGAAGAGCGCTCGAAGGAAGCGGTGCTTCTTCTCGCCCGTAACGGGGCCTTTGCGCGTGACTCGACCCGCCTTGAGGAGACCGTCAGTAGTGAGATGAGTCGAGAGGTGGCCTACGTTATCACCGCCTATCTCAACGCTGAGGAGCTTGGCGCTGCATCGCGGGCTCGCCTTCGGATACTGGTTGACCACGCGCTCGGTCATCTGAATCAATGGTTCGAAAGCGGCGCGGCACCGTACGTCCGTCCATTTATGGTAGCGCTGACGGCACAGGCCTTAATCCAGTATTCGCAACGTTACGGGGATGAGCGGATTAAACCAGCGCTCATTCGCGCCGCCGATCTCATGTGGGAGCGGATGTGGTCTTCCGGTGTCGGTGCCTTTACCTACACCGATCGGGTGGTGCCCTCCGGGGGGCGAGAGCCGAGCCCAGATCTTAACCTGCTCATCGCACCACTTTATGGGTGGTTGTACCACGAGACCGGCGAACCGCGGTTTCTTGAGCGGGGAGATGCGATATTCGCTGGCGGGGTGCGAGGAGCGTATCTCTCGAGTCCGAAACAGTTCAATCAGAACTACCGGTGGAGTATTCGATATATCGAGTGGCGCGGCGGCCGTTGACGATCGCCTGGGGAGCCGCCGCTAACGTCTCGGTCGAAGAGCCCACAGGTCCTGCATAAGCGCCGGCTCGAGTATCCGTAGAGCAATGAAGCTAACAGCTCCAAGGCACGGCAGCTTCAAAAGGACACTCATCCAAGGATTCGACGCCCAGGCACCGGCTGCGGCGACGCCGAGAAAACCGATGGCGCAGAGGGTGAGCCATAGCGGCCCGCCGATCGTGAGGGGGAGCGTACGATGGGCGGCTATCATCGAGCCCATTCCAACCACCGCGAACGAAAAGCATTGAGCCATCGCCGCCCCCAGCGCTCCAAAGCGAGGGATGAGGACAAGATTGAGTACGATACTGATCAAGCCTCCCATAATCCACCATACGACAGAACGGCCCGCGCGCTTTTTTATGAGGAGGCTCGCATTAGCGAGATGAAAAAAACTGTAGAAGAATATCCCTCCCGCGAGCCACGGAATGACCCCGATAGCGGAGTGGAAGATAGGCGCGGCCAAGATCCGGATCACCTCCGGTCCCATCATCGCAACGAGAAGCCACACGAGCGCGCAGACAAGGATGATGCGTTGCTGGAGCAGTGCGAGGTGCCGTGGAGCTGTTTCGGGAGCGCGCTCGAATTCGTTGATGGCCTCGGGCAACCAGGCTGAGAGGAACGCCTGAGAAACCACGAGTCCGGCGATCCCTACACTCGCCGAAACGGAGTAGACCCCGGCGATAGCGGTGCCTTGAAGCGCGGTAAGAAACCAACGATCGGCGGAGCTGAGAAGCCAATACGCTGGCGCGGTGACGACGCCGGCGAATCCAACTGCAACGATGTGTCGTCGTTCGACCAAGGTAAGTCCACTCGGTCGGAGCAAAAGCATACGCGCCGGGACGCCGAGCCCGACGATACCGAGGGTGACCGTCAGTATAAGTGAGAAGAGAAGGGGGCGCTCATCGGTGACGCCGAGGGCGGCAAGACCGAGAGCCCCTAGAGCCCCGACGAGAGCAGCGCCGAAGAGAACGGTCGCTAACCGCTTGAAGTTCCCCTGGAGCCGCGCCCGAGTCTGGGCGAGGGCGTGTGTCGTTGAGAGAAATACACCGACCCCTACAAGGGGGG